>NZ_JAMFLC010000016.1:0-233677 GCF_023501985.1 Nocardia sputi
GAACACCTCCGCCACAACCTCCTCCGTCGGAGTCGACGGCGCACGGAAAGCACGAGCGGCGAACACCGGCTCCGGCAAAGCCGCCCGATCCAGCTTGCCCACCGGCGTCAACGGAATCTCGTCCAGCACGATGATCGTCGTGGGAACCATGTACGCGGGCAATGTCTCGGAGATGAAGTCGACGAGTGTGGCGGTGTCGAATTCCGTTGCCAGTTCTGCCGCCTTGGGCAGTACATAGGACACCAGCATGGTCGTACCGTTGGGTTGCCGCTTGCCCAACGTCACCGCGAACTCGATATCGGGATGGCGGCTCAGCGCATCATCGATCTCGCCGAGTTCGACGCGGAAGCCACGCACCTTCACCTGGAAGTCAGAACGTCCCAGGACTTCGATGCCGCCGGAGCCCAGACGGCGCGCCAGGTCGCCGGTCCGGTACATCCGTGAGCCCGGGTTGCCGCCCTCGCCGCCGAATGGGTTGGCCACAAAGCGTGCCGCGGTGAGACTTCGCCGATTCAGATAACCCGCTGCCAGCGCGGGACCGGACAGGTACAGTTCGCCGACCACTCCGGCAGGGGCCGGGCGCAGGCGGGAATCCAGCACGTACAGACCGAATCCGGGTATGGCGCTGCCGATGGTTATCGTCTCACCCGGCACGAGAGGTGCACTGCTGGTCGCGATGACCGTGGCCTCGGTGGGCCCGTATCCGTTGATCATGGCGCGGCCGCCGCCGGTCCAGCGGTGCACCAGGTGCGGCCCGAACCGGTCACCGATGACCATGACGACTCGCAGGTCCGTGAGACCCGCGGGGTCGACGGACTCCAGTGCCCCGGGTGTGATGAGCATGTGGGTGACGTGTTCGCGCCGTAGCAGATCGGCGAGTTCGAATCCACCGAACACCGTCGGCGGCGCGATCACGAGAGTCGATCCTGTGGCGAAGGCGAGCAGCAGTTCCAGCACCGACACGTCGAAGTTCGGCGAGCAGATATGCATCACCCGGGAGCCGTCTGTGACACCGTAGCGCTCCCGCTCGGACGCCACCATCGCTCCCAGTCCCGAATGGGTGACCACGACCCCCTTGGGGCGTCCGGTCGATCCGGAGGTGAAGATGACGTAGGCGGGATGCTGCTCGGTGAGCATCCGCACCCGATCGGTGTACGAGACCGGGTGCGCGGGCCGCTCCGCGATCCGCTCTCGGTGTCGCGGGTCGTCGAGTTCGATCCAGGGGATGGACGTGCCCAGCGCTTCTCGGTACGCCGAGGTGGTGAGGCCCATCGCGGCCCCTGAATCGGACACCATGTAGGCGATTCGCTCGGGCGGGTAGGTGGGATCGATCGGCACATAGGCAGCGCCTGTCTTCGCGATCGCCCATACCGACAGCACGGACTCGACCGAGCGCCGGATGCCGATGGCCACGACGTCGCCGGGTCCCAGCCCCCGGTCGATCAACTCCCGCGCCAACCGTGACGACGATTCATCGAGCTGCCGGTAGGTCAGCTCCACGGCTTCGGCGGAATCAGCTGTCGCGGCGAACCGGATCGCGACCGTGTCGGCGGCGGATTCGACTGCGGCGGTGAGCAGTTGGCCGAAGAGTGGACCGCCGGAACGGCGACGGCGACTTCCACGCGCAGAACGGCGGTCCATCTTCATTTCGGGTGCTTACTCCTTCAGGTGCTGGACTCGCGGACGAACGTTTCGAGCCGACCCACAGCGTCGCTACAGGCTGGCAATGGTGTCGCAGACAGACCGGTGATATCTCGTTCAGTCAGGTTTCTGTTCCCCGTCGGGGACATAGCGGGAGAGCCGCCTACGGCGCGGCATACTGCGGTGCCGCGCCAAATATGTTGTGTCTCAAATCTTTTCCGCCGGTGTGCTTCGCGGCAGTGCCGCCACACACGTGTCGCTGCGTCCGCCTGCTTCTTCGGTTCGCCCGACCTTGTGGGCAGCAGCGCAACGTGTCATCTCACTCGCGGAAGTCGAAGCGCCGCAGGGCTGTACATCAGCTCGCTGCCTTGACATCCGGGGCGGCGATCGGGCCCGGCCTCAGTGATGCAGCGGGCCGCACCCATACCGGTCATCGGTCCGCAGGGTCAGAAAAATGTGCAGGCAGGGCCACCGGCCGAACTGTCGACGTACCCCGCGCGCAAGATGCGCAGTAGCAGGCACAGCGATCGAGTGGCCGATCCGGTTTCGGCGACGGTCGACGGCTCTTCGAGCGGCGCGGCGGACGCGGCCGACGGGGGTGCGAGGAGTGTGGCCGTCAGGAGGAGGCCTGCGGTGATCGCCTTCATGGACACGAGTATTCGGCGAACTTCGCTGGGTCGCACGACCCCAGTCATCGGGGCGCGCCGCGCTGTCGCGCGGGTAATCAGTGGGATGCCGTGGATCCCAACGGATGCAACGACCAGGGCAAGGTCTCGATCGGCACCGCGGCGGCAGGCCGGTCCATTCGGCTCGTCTTGGATCCGGTCGTGAATTCCGGATCAGTGCCCATGATCACGCGGCCCTCGCCGTTGACCAGCACCACCCGCTGACCGGATGCCCGGAACCGCGGGAGCAGGATCTCCTCGAGCGAGGCGACAGGGACATCCGCACCGGCGACTCCGAGGAAGGTTCCCGAAGGAATCGTGACCGGTACAGCGAATGTGCAAACGTATTGATCGGTGCACGCGTAATCCAGGGCGGGGCCGTGCACCCATCGCCGATCCTGGTCACGCGGAATCGCGAACCATTCCATTCCGGTGTAGTCGTAGAAATATTCGCTGTGCGGGTTCAATTCCAGCAGCAGGCGTTGTGGTCGGCTCTCTGCGTCCAGCAACCACCATTCGAGGTGACGGGGACGATCGGCGAGAATGCCATCAGCGAGCACTACGCCCGCGCTTTCGAGGAGTTTCCCATGCCGCTCGAGTTCACCGACAATGGTGTCGCGAAGCGCAACGAGGTCGGTCGACCGTGGAGTGGACCGCGGCTGATCGGCGAGATCTTCCCACAGCGTTGCCAGCGCCGTCCCGATGATCCCCAGTGATCGGAAAACCTCGTCGGCCAGCTTTCCGACGGTATGAGCGAGCGACTCGACGGTCACCGGGGTGGGGGAATTATCGGTGTCCCTCATCGATCACTGAGCTCCAAGCGTAGGGCGACGAGGCGGCGGATGCGTGATTCGGTTTGTGATTCTGCCAGCTCTCTCGCTCGGGCATCGTCTTCTCGTTCGATCGCGTCCACCAAATTCCGATGAGCGGTCGCCTCGGCCTCCGGGTCCAATTTCAGCCGCGGCAACCAGAGCAACGCGGAGAGTTCGGCTTGCAATGCGACCTCGGCGCGGGTCAACCGGGTGGACTGCGCGCACACCGCCATTTCGATATGAAACCGGCTGTCGGCGCGGCGTGCGGAGATGGGTTCGCTGCTGTCCTTCAGCCGGTCGGCCAGGGAGCGGAGCCGGGCGATATCGGCCCGCAACCCGCGGCGGGCGGCGAACACGGCGGCCGCTCCGGTGACGGCGAAATGTTCATCCCCCAGATCGCGCAACTCTTGAATGCTCATCTGCTGCAATCGCGCCAGCGAGGCGCTCTCGAGAACCTCCGCCGAACCGCGGATGAAGCTGCCACCACCGCGGCCGCGCTTGGTGTGCACGATCCCGCGCTGCCGGAGTACGGCAAGTGCCTCGCGCAGGGTCATCGTCGATATACCCAACTGGTTGGCGAGATCGGTCTCACTCGGCAGTTGCTGGCCGTCTGTCATCAGACCGAGGCTGATCGCGGCGCACAGCCGCTCCACCACGGCATCGGTCTTCGGACCGCCACCTTCGAGAGGTGACAGCACGGCGCCCAAAGCGGTCAATCCGGCGCTCTCCCGGTTCGACAACGCGACTCCTCGGTGGGGGATGTCACCTGATCCTAACAATGAACCCTTGAACTATGAACTCTAATGTCTTAGGTTAAATGCCGTGGAACTGCCTCCCCGAGCACCTTGACGCGCCGACGTCACGATCGAAGCAGGATTCCCTGATGTCCGATAATCAGATCTTTCACCGCGAGCGCCCAGGGTGGGCCGCCCGTGACCGGGCCGGATCGTCCGCCGAAATGGTGGCGCACGGCCGAGTGTGGCCGACCGGTAGTGGCCCGCGCGCCCGTCGGGTGAGCGCACGGCGCAGGAGTGGCCGAGATGGATGATGTGCACCGAACCGAAGTCGACGGATTGCGTGTGACCTGGCGCTTCGTTCAGCACCACTTGATCGCCATCGTCGCCGTGGACCATGCGTCCGACGCTTCGCCGGTAGTGTCGTTCAGCCCCGGCGGTTATCCCGACCTCGCGCAAGCGCGAGAGCTCCTTCCGGAGCTGACCAGGCTGTGGGACGCGGTGCGTCACGAGTTCTGGGCGAAACTCTTCCCGCCGATGCCGCTGGCAAGCGGGCGGCAGGCATGGGCCTGACTCCGGAGGAGTCCGCCTCCCACGGCTGATCCTCGCGCGGCCCCTTGACTAGAGCTTCACTACAGTGAAAAATTCACTGTAGTGAACCTCTAGTGATAGGTGGTTGGATTGTGGCGGCTCGGCAGGCGAAGCGCGGTAGAAAATGGATTCAAGCGGAGATCGAACGGCTCGATCCCGCGGTGGACAGCGAGCGAATCGTGCGGTTGACGAGCTGTCAGCTGGTGCCGAGGAGCCTGCTCGTGGTGCACCTGTTCTATACAGTCGGTTTCGTGCGCTTCGCCGGGCCGCCCGCGTCGGCGGTCTCGGTGGACCGCAACGGCACCGGGATGCTCTACGAGCAAGGTATCCGACGCGCCGATGAGACCATGTTTCACCTGTTCTCCTGGATCGACGACGGCGTTTCCAGCCCTGTGACCGGCCAGAGCCTGGACTATGTCCGGAATTGGCATTCCACCGTCGCCCGGAACTGGCCCATGCCGTTGCACACTTTTCAGCACAGCGCCGCGGTGTTCACGCTCATCTACGATCGGCTGTTGCGGCAGGTCGCGGGTGCGCCAGGGCTCAGCGAGAAGGAGCGCCGCGCCCAGCTCGTCCACTGGCGCGAGGTCTCGGCACGGCTCGGCGTCGCCGATATTCCGCAGACCTGGCACGACATGCAAGAGTTTCTCCACTCCTACGAGCACGGCCCGGATTTCGCCTGCTCCGAGGCCGGGCAGCGGTTGGCGAATGCGCTCATCGATCAGTTCGCCACGCGGTGGTTTCCACGGCCGCTGCGCTGGTTCGGACGCTGGCTGGCGCTGGCGCTGTCGGAAGAACACGTGATCGAAAGCCTCGGAATCCCACAACCGCCCGCAGCCTTCAGCTACGCGGCGCGTCATATCACCCGGGTCGCGGTCTTCGCGATTCGACATGTCTTGCCGGACCCGCGTGAGATGTTCCGGCTCAGCGAAATCGTCGCCCACCACAGGAAATCCGCGCTGCGGGGGCCGACCGTGGTAGCGAGCTGACGGTGCTTTCTCAGCAGATGGTGGTGGTTGTGAGAAACGTGTTGGTACTGGGTGGGTACGGCGCTGTCGGTGTCCATCTGATGGCCGAATTGCGCGCGAGGGGAGTGCACGCGATCGCGGCCGGACGCGACCCTGCCCGCGCGGACCGGACGGTGGACTCGACCGAACCTGATCTGCGCTCCTATCGCGCCGCTCTGGCGAGTATCGATGTGGTGGTCAATGCGTCCGGTGCCGAGAATCCTCGGCTCGCCGAAATCGCAGGCACACATGGAATCCCATTCGTAGACGTCACAGCCTCGACGGAATATGTCGCCGCGCTGGAACGGCTCGCGCCTGCGGCCGCGGTGGTCGTCGATGTGGGGCTCGCGCCCGGGTTGACGAACCTGCTCGCTGCCGCCGTGCATCGCGCTTCGCCCGGACCGATCGATCTGGTGGTGCTGCTGGGGGCGGGGGAGCGGCATGGGGCGGCCGCGACGGAATGGACATATCGGTTGCTGGGCAATTATTTTCACGATGGCGAGCGAATGGTCCGCAACTACACGGATCCGAAAACGTTCGACCTTCCCGGACAACGCCGTCGACGACTGTATCGGGTCGATTTCTCGGATCAGCACTCGTTGGGTCGCGACCTGGGGGTGCGGGTCAGGACGTACTTCGGTGTCGACTCGACGGTCGCCACCGCGGCGTTGGCCGTCCTGACCTGGCTGCCCGGAGCTTCCCGCGTGTCACGGCGGCTCCATCTGCCTGGCGCCGAAGATTGGCTCGTCCTCGCCCGCGGCCGCCACGGTGTGACGAGGTGGGCGCAAGGGCGAAAGCAATCCCGCGCTACCGCCGTCATCGCGGCGGCCGCTGTCGAGGTGGTGACCCAGCTATCGCCGGGAGTTCATCACCTCCACCGGGTCCTCGACCTCGAGGACGTGCCGACCGCGCGTGGAATCGCCATGGGCGCCACCGGCGACCGCACGCTTCGCACGATCGGATCGGTCGAGCCTGTGCAAGGCCAGCGCGCCGACCGCGCCGACCGCGCCGAGACCGACCCAGACCGCCCACTCGACTCCCGCGGCGTGGGCGGCGCCGACCACCGCGCCGGTGGCGAGGTTGCCGCCCAGGATGCCGACGCCGACGACAGTGTTGTAGAAACCGTAATGCGTGGCGATCAGCTTGCCCTCGGCCAGCGATACGACGGTGTCCATCTCGAAGGGGAACACCGCCGCCGTCCCGACCGCCAGTAGCGCCGCCGTCACCAGGAGCGCGGCCACGGCCGCGACCACGCCGAACCGCTGGGGTCCGGGCACGATCGCCAGCGGCAGGAACGACACCGCCAGCACGCTCATGCCGACGACGAGGCTGCGGCCGGAGCTCCAGCGGGAGCGCAACCACGCGGTGATACGCAACTGTCCGGCCACCGCGACCACACCCGAGATCACGAACACCGCTGAGGTCAGGGCCTGTGATCGCGCGCCTGCCATGTAGCCTGCTTGCAACGGCAGCGCGAGATAGACTTGGAACGACAGCACATACGAGCCGATCATCGCCACCGCGAAGGCCACGAACCGGCGATTGGAGACGACGGTGCGCCAATCCTCGAGCACCGAGGTCTTTTCCGCCGGGAGCGCGGCGCGCCGGGTGGGCAGCGCGAACAACTGCGCGACCGTCAGCACCGCGAACACGGCCGCCGCCGCACCCGCCGTTACGCGGAAATCCAACGTCATCAGCAGGAGTCCGGCCAGTGGCCCGGCCAGAATGCCCGCCTGATAGAAGATGTTGAACACCGCGAACGCTTCCACCCGTCGTTCGCCGGTGTCGGCCGCGAGATACGCGCGGACGGCGGGATTGAACAGCGCTCCGGCGAAACCCGTTGCCGCCGAGGCGATCAGCAAACCCGGCAGCGACGTGGCGAACGCCAGCAGCGCGAAACCGCCGGTGCGCAACAGGCATCCGGCCACGATCAGCGGCTTGTAACCGAGCCGGTCGGCGAGCGTACCGCCGACGAGGAACATGCCCTGCTGGGAGAAGTTCCGCATACCCAGCACCAGCCCGACTGCCCACGCGGCCAAGCCCAGTGGGCCGGCCAGGTAGCCGGCCAGATACGGCATCAACATGTAGAAGCCGAAATTGATGCCGAACTGATTGACCATCAGCAGCCGAGCGGCGAGATCGAAGCTGCGGAACTGCGTGAATCCCGTCATCGCGACTGCTTCCGTCCGAAGGCGGCAGCTCTCGGGTCCAGGACACGGGTGCAGCGTGTCCAGGACCGCACGACCCGCTCGGCCGGGTGTCTGATGGTCTCCGGTTCGATCGGCGGATCGGCGTCCAACAAGCCCAGATCCTCGCAGTAGGAGTCGTTGTAGATCGTGTCGAAATAGCGGTGCGGCCCGTCGGGGAAGACGGCCGCGATCCGCGCCTCGGGGTCGTGGCCGCGGGCGGCCCATCCCGCCACCAGAGCGACCGAACCCACGCTCCATCCGCCGCTGGCATGGTGGGTCGCGGCGAGCGTGCGGCACGCCCACACGGCTTCGGAGGGCGCGACCCAATGGACCTCGTCGAAGGCGGCGTAGTCGACGTTGCGTGGGTAGATGCTCGAGCCGAGGCCGCGCATCAGCCGCGTACCAGCCGGTTGCCCGAAGATGGTGGATGCGATCGTATCGACGCCGATCAGCTTCAGATCGGGATTGAACCGGCGCAGGACCCGCGCCACCCCGGCCGAATGGCCGCCGGTGCCGACCGCGCATACCAGCACGTCGACTCCGCCGAGTTGTTCGATCAACTCGATGGCCAGCGATTCGTAGCCGTCGACATTGTCCGGGTTGCTGTACTGATCCGGGCACCACGCGCCGGGCTCGCGGTCGAGCAACTCCGCGACACGGACGCGGCGCGCCTCTTGCCAGCCGCCGGTCGGGTGCGGCTGGTCGACCACGTCGACTCGCGCCCCGTAGGCCGTGAGCATCCGAGCGACAAGAGGCTCCAGACCGGAATCGGTGACCACGGTCACCGGATGGTGGTAGATCATCCCGGCCAGGGCCAACCCCATACCGAGGGTGCCGCTGGTGGACTCCACTATCCGCGCGCCGGGCGCCAGATCGCCGCGTTCCTTGGCCCGCCGCACCATATGCAGGGCGGGACGATCCTTCATCCCGCCCGGATTGAATCCCTCGAGCTTGGCCCAGAACCCTCGGCCGGCGGGTGCCAGCGGTGCGCCGACCCACAACACGGGAGTGTTGCCGACGAGCGCTCGGGGATGCCGCGCCGCGTCCGGGGCGGGCACCAGCGCTGCGGGCACCCCGGCGCGCTCATCGAGCACATACTTGTCCATGACCTTCGCTTTCCGTATCGAAACCGCCCCGTAGGGCGCAGACGTGCATCGGGAACAGACACCGGCCGACGCGGGGACGACACCCGCCGACCTGGCGCTGACCGATCAGCGTCGGGCGATACAGAAGCGCGTCAGCAGTACTCTGCCGCTGACGACGGGAACGGCCGCGACGGGCGGACCGCGTACTCCGGCGGAACCCGCCCGGCCCGCAATCGCGAGGACTACGGCCGCGGCCAGCATCAATAGGAGCAACTGCGGCGGGGCGATACTGCCGCCCCCGGCCGGGAGCGCGGGTGTGATGGCGCAGTGGACTGCGTGCGGTACACCGTGACGGTGCGTCGCGTCGGTGCTGACGTCCGAGTGGTAGTCCAGCGCCGAAACCACGGCCGCCGGGGTCGGAGTCACGGCCGCATGGACGTGCCGCGCGACCGTGGAGGAGTGGTCATCGGCATCCAGCAGCGTGCAGTGCAGCAACGGCGCCATGAGCAGCGCCGCGGCAAGCATCGCCAGCGTCAAGCCGCTGGGCCGCAACCATCCGATAAGTTTCACTGTGGAATCCACCCTAGCGACGAGATTTCGATGCGAAAGCTTGCGGGCGCCGGAAAGCATCCCGTTCGAGTGGGACGGTGAGGCGGGCGGGTGGCACTCGGCCGACCAGACATCTGCGGCAATGCGATCCTTCCGGGCAGCTGAATCGCTAGGTACGATACCACCCTAGGGTATTAGGCCGGAGTCACCGCGCCCCTGTCGCCTCGATCCGGACCAAGACCAGAGGACTTCACTGGCACGCCCGGCCGGAAGATCGTCAGCACGTTGACGCTGACAGTCACCCCCTCGGCCCGGAATCTCGGCCCACCCCGGGCTGGGCTACTCACCGCCTCCGGCAGCCCCGGAGGCGGCGAGTCGGTATCACTCGACGGCGGTTGCCTCGAGTTCGACCATCTGGCCGGGGATCGCCAGACGTGTGATCCCCAGCATCGTGGTAGTCGGTGCCACTTCGGAAGCCGCCAACCGCGACGCCAGCACGCCGTAGTGCTGGAAGAGCAGATCGACGTCGGTGGTGTAGACGTTGAGCCGGACGAGGTTCGCCAGGGACATGCCGGCCTTTCCGAGCACGGCCTCCACGTTGTCCAGGCTCAGCGTCAACTGCGCTGCCATGTCACCGGCATGCTGGGGTTTGCCGTCACCGCTCATCGCGGTCTGCCCGGAGCAGTACAGGGTCCGGGTGTGCCCGCAGACGAGCTCACCTTGGTTGAATCCCATCTGCACCGACCATGTCACCGGGTTGACTGCCGTTCGTTCCGCTACCACATCAGCTCCATTCGATTCGTTGAAGTACGTACGTCCATCGGCCCGATAGCCGCTGTCTGTGACGCCGTGGTGGTAAGCCTCGCAACGAATCACGACATCCTGTGTCGTGTATTCCGCTAAAGTTTTTCGCATGCGCGCCGACCGTCTGGTCTCGCTGGTGCTGCTGCTGCGCCGGCACGGTCGGTTGTCCGCGACCACGCTGGCCCGCGAACTGGAGGTTTCCACCCGCACGGTGCTGCGCGACATCGAGGCGCTGTCCGCGGCAGGCGTGCCGGTCTACGCCGAGCGCGGCAGGCACGGCGGTTTCGCATTGTTACCCGGTTTCCAGACCGAGCTCACCGGACTGAATCACGACGAGGCGCTGGCCCTGCTGGTCGCCGGGTCACGGCGCGGCGCGCAGGCATTCGGCCTGGGCTCGGCGCTCGCTTCGGCCATGCGCAAGCTGGTCGACGCGCTACCGGAAAGCTATCGCGCCACCGCGACCGGCGCGGCCCAGCGATTGCTGATCGATCCGGAGACCGACCTCTTCTCGCGCCGGTTGGTCGCTGAGGAGGTGTCCGACGCCGTAGTGGCCGAGATCCGGCGCGCGGTCCTCGCCGGGCACAAGCTGCGCGTCCACTACGCGGCTGTGG
The DNA here is from genome assembly GCF_023501985.1 of Nocardia sputi. Classification (NCBI taxonomy): domain Bacteria; kingdom Bacillati; phylum Actinomycetota; class Actinomycetes; order Mycobacteriales; family Nocardiaceae; genus Nocardia; species Nocardia sputi. The sequence continues at coordinate 10,689 of NZ_JAMFLC010000016.1, forward strand.
ATCAGACTCCGGAGTGGCGCACGGTGGACCCGATCGGTCTGGTCACCGTGCGCGACCAGGGCTATTTGCTGGCAACAAGATCGGGGGCGGACCGCACCTATCGGCTGTCGCGGGTGTTGGCCGCCGAGGAACTGCCCGATCCCGCACAGCGACCGGACCGGGTGGATCTGGACCGGGCCTGGCGGGAACGCAGCACGCGTTTCCGGACCGGCGGCGACCAAGTCACCGTGCTGGTCCGGGTGCACCCGGCGCGACGGGAAGAGCTGGTGAGCACCGCGCTGGCCGTCCGCGCCGAAGACGCCGACGCGGACGGCTGGTTGCGGCTGGAGGTGACCTTCCAAGATCCCAGACACGCCGAGTGGGCGCTGTGGCAACTCGCCACGGACGCGGAAGCCCTTGCCCCGCAGTGGTTACGCGCCTGCCTGCGCGACCGCGCCGTCGCGATCGCCACCCGCTACGGAGTGTCGGTCTGACAGTTGCCGCCTGCTGCGGCCCGCTGCCCAAGCCGACAAGGGCTGGCCGGGCTCGCCGCAGTCCGGCCTCTCCCCGCGGCACCTACCCACCGTGGGCAGAGGTGCCCAGCTGTTCCGCAGACGCTCACCGGTTTGGAAGCTCCTCCAGGAGGCATTACCCCTGCGAACAAGCTCGACAAGGAGGTTCAGATGTCGGCTGCAGTATGGGCAATCATCGTCGTCATCGCCATTGTCGTCGTCGCGGCCCTTGTCGCGTTCGTGGTGTGGCCTGCGCTGCGCAGACAGCGATTACGCCGCAAGTTCGGCCCCGAGTACGACCGGACGGTCCGGGCACACGAGGACCGCAAGGCCGCCGAGCGCGAACTCGCCGAACGCGAACGCAGGCACGCACAACTGCGGTTACGCGAACTATCCGACGACGAGAAGCGGGTCTACACCACCCGCTGGGTAGAGGTGCAGGAGCGATTCATCGACGACCCCGCCGGGGCGCTGACGGAAGCCGACCGCCTCGTCACCACGATCATGGCCGAGCGCGGCTATCCCACGGAGAACTACGAGCAGCAGATCGCCGATCTTTCCGTAGAGCACGCCGCGCCGCTGGGCCACTATCGCGCCGCGCGCGAAATCGCGACGCGACCCACGGGCACCGCGGTGTCCACCGAAGACCGGCGCACGGCCATCGTGCACTACCGGGAACTGTTCGAAGACCTGCTCGGCGTGGCCGGCAAGGAGAGCAAGGGCGTGAAATCATGAGCACCGAGTCCGAGCGGCGATTCCCCGGCGACGGCACGCGAAACGAGTCGGCGACCACGACGGGCACCGGCGCCGACTACGACAGGTACGGCGCGGGAACTCCCGAGACGGGCCGTCGCCCCGAGACCGACGCCGAGCGGGTCGGTGAACCAGGAGCGGTATCGCACGGCGGCGAGCGGAGTGCGGACCCCGACGTGGTCGGTTCCGGAGGCGAGCGGCGTGCAGGCGATGAGGTCGAGGCAGACCGCCCCTCTCACGCAGCCGATCGATCGGACGCAGTGCACGCGAATGCTCGGGCAGGGGAGTCCGCAACCGACACCCAGCGCGGGGAACCCATCGACGGCACGGGGGTAGGCAACGCCGTGCCATCCGAGTCCCGGGACTCGGTGCCGGGAGCCGGCGTCGGGCCGAGCGCCGCTCCCGTGGCAGGCGATCAGCCCGCTCCGCTGTTCGCCGAAGCCGATTTCGATCGCCTGCGCACCCAGTGGCGGGAGGTCCAAGTCACCTTCGTCGACGATCCCGGGGCTGCCGTCGCACGCGCCGACGACTTGGTCAACGACGCCATCGAGCAGATGATCGCCACCTACCAGCAGCGCAAGCGCGAACTGGACGAGCGGCGCGGCGACACGGCGGACACCGAGAACCTCCGGCAGGTGCTGCGCGGCTACCGGGCGTTCTTCGATCAGTTGCTCTCGACCGGCGCCTAGCCGGAGCGAACCCATGAGTGTCTTCGGATTGGTCACCGGCACGGTCGACCAAGCGACGGATTGGGTCGCCCAGCAGGTGAAGGCGCGGATCCCGTCCGCCGATCCCGCCGACCGCGACCCGGAATTCATCGGCGACACCATGGGTTTGGGCTGGCTGTTCGCGCGCCTCTACTTCCGGGCGGAGGTGCGCGGCCTGGAGCGGATACCCGAGGAAGGGCCGATGTTGCTGGTGGCGAACCACTCCGGCGGCAACGTGTCGCCGGAGGTCATGGTGACCACCCTGGCGTTCGTCCGCCGTTTCGGCCCGCAGCGGCCCTTCTTCCAGCTTGCCCACGACATGGTGATGGCCTACCCGGTGATCGGCTCGTTGCTGCGCCGCTTCGGTACGGTGAACGCCGACGCGGCCAACGCCGCGCGAGCACTGCGCGACGGCGCGGCGGTGCTGGTCTATCCCGGCGGCGACTGGGAGGTGCACCGCCCGACCTGGGAGGAGGACCGGATCGACTTCGCCGGTCGTACCGGTTTTCTCCGCCTGGCCTGGGACGAGCGGGTCCCGATCGTGCCGGTGGTGAATATCGGTGCGCAGCAGAGTCAGCTGGTACTCACCCGTGGGGACCGGATCGCACGCCTGCTTCGGCTGGACCGGATGCTGCGGCTGAAGGTCTTCCCGATCTCGCTCGCACTCCCATGGGGGCTCGACGTAGGAGATCTCGCCGGTCATCTGCCGTTGCCCAGCAAGATCACCGTCGAGTTCCTGGACCCGATCGACCTGCGGGCGGCCTTGGGTCCGGAACTCGATCTGGAGCAGGCCTACCAGTTCGTCACCGGAACCATGCAACGGGCGCTGACCAAGCTCGATGACGAGCGGACCCTGCCGATCGTCGGCTGACCGCCGTTTGCGCCCGAAGCCGGCCCCTTTTATGGTACCGTTCGTAACATATATTCGTTCGTGTGATGGAGGTCTCCCATGCGCGAAATCGCGCATGAAAGGTTCGGATCGCTGGCCGCCCCGGGCACCGAGGGCGGCGGAGCGGCGCTGGACCAAGTAGCGGCCATGACCGGCGCCGCGGGGCTCGTCGCCGTCGTTCTGCTTTGGATCGGGTATCTGCACCGCACCCGGCGCATCACTTGGCTCCAGCGGATCGCCGACCGTCTCGGCCGATTGTTCAACCGCCCCGGCTGGGTCGCTCTTCCGCTCGCGCTGTTCCTCGCGACGATCCTGACCGCGCTGTTGGGATTCATCTGGGACGTCAGCCTGCACGTGGGCAACGGCCGGGATGACGGGCCGCTGGCGAACCCGGCCCACTACTTCATCCTCGCGGGATTGTTCTTCCTGTTCACCGCCGGGATGTCGGCGATCGTGCTTCCGTTGGACGAAAAGCCCGGGCCCGCGGCAGTGCGGATCACCCGCACGTGGTACGCGCCCGTCGGCGGCATCCTCATCGCAGGCGCCGGCCTGTACGCCTTGATCGGATTCCCCCTCGACGACCTTTGGCATCGGCTGTTCGGCCAGGATGTCACCCTGTGGGGGCCGACGCATCTGATGCTCATCGGTGGCGCGGGCTTATCGCTGGTAGGCGTGCTGCTGCTGGAGTTCGAGGGCAGGCACAGCCGGCCCGAGGCCGACCGTCCGGACGGGCGGCGGATGTGGCTGCTGCGGGCCTTCGCCTTCGGCGGCCTGCTCATCGGGCTCTCGGTGTTCCAGGTGGAGTTCGACTTCGGCGTGCAGCAGTTCCGGCTCGTCCTGCAGCCGATGCTCATCGTCGCGGCTGCCTCCATTTCCCTCGTCGCTGCCCGTGCGAGCCTCGGGCCGTTGAGCACCCTGGTCGTTGTGGGCTTCGCCGCATCGGTCCGTGCCGTGGTGGCCGTGTTGGTCGGCGGGCCGGTCATCGACGCGCCGCGCAACGTATTCCCGCTCTATCTCGGCTGCGCGGTCGTGGTCGAACTGCTCGCGCTGCTGCCGCTGACCCGGCGGCCGATCTGGTGGGGTGCGCTGTGCGGGCTCGGCATCGCGACGGTGGGACTATGGCTGGAATCCCTCTGGATCGGTGCGATGTTCGTCAATCCGTGGCCGACCGCCATGTGGCCGGAACTCCTGGCGATGGCTGTCCCCACGAGCATCGCGGGCGGTGTCGTCGGCGCGCTGCTGGCGATGACGCTACGGGGTGAACCGCTGCCGCTTCCGCCGGTGCGCCGCGGGTTGATGGTCGCCGCGGTCGCGATCGTGGCGGCCGCGACTGCCAACGGTCTGCTCATGGACGTACCGGAGCGGGCGGAGGCCACAGTCACACTGCGCGACGCCGAATCCGCCACGGACGCAAGGATGGTGCTCGCGGACGTTCGCCTCACGCCCACCGATCTCGTCGGCTCCGACCCCGAGTGGATGCAGGTCCTGGCCTGGCAAGGCGGGATCGGGGGAGACAGTCCCGGTCGCGGACTGGTCGTCGACCAGCTGCGGCGAGTGGGCCCCGGCCACTACGTCTCGACCGAACCCGTTCCGGCGCACGGGTCGTGGAAGACCGTCCTGCGGTTGCAGGACGGGCGCGTCCTGACCGCGGCGCCGATCTTCATGCCCGCGGACCCCGGCATCGGCGTCGAAGAGGTTCCCGCGCTCGCCTCGTTCACCCGGCCGTTCATCTCCGAGATCACCGTGCTGCAACGGGAGCGGTCGTTCGACCACCCCTCCTGGTTGTTCGCCGCGGCGTCGCTCGTCGTACTGCTGTGCAGCCTCGTCCTCGTCGGGGCGTTGTCCTGGGGTGCGGCGCGGATCAACGACCGGTACCCGCACGTCGGCCGGACGGTGACGCCGGAGCCCGTGGGGTCGCGATGAACCCGGAATACGACGGCGTGGACGTGCTGGCCGATCATTCGATTCTGCTGGCGATCCCGGCCTTCCTGCCCGCGTTGCTCGTGGTCGCCGTCGTCGTGTTCGTCGCCCTGCGAGACCGTCGGGCGCACCAGCACGAACGGACGGCGGGGTCGACGGCCGAACACGGCGCGGACAAGGAGGAATGATGGCATCCGTGCGGCGCTGGTCCGCGCTCGTGATTCTCGGGGGTCTGCTCGTGACCGGCTGCGCTTCATCCGATCCCGCGCCCTCCGCGTCGACGACCGCGGTGGCTGGGGACACGGACAGCCTCGTCGTCGCAGTACGGATCGCCGCAGGCTCGGTGAGTCCGGCCGACGTCCGCCTGGAGACCCGGGTAGGACGACCGATCGAGATCGTGGTCGACAGCGACACCGACGACGAAATGCACGTTCACGCCACACCAGAGCGCACCTTCCCGATCACCCCGGGCGCAGGCCAGCGGTTCCGCTTCACCGTAGAGGTGCCGGGACGGGTGGAGATCGAGCTGCACCACGCCCGGCGCACGGTGGCGACACTGCTCGTGCGCGGATGACAGTTCTGGCCCACGGCATCGGCGGTGCCACCGACCTGCCGATCCCGCTGTCGTACGCGCTCGTCGGCGCCGCTTGGGCTTTGACCTTCTCGTTCGCGGTCCTCGCGGTCGCCTGGCGCCGACCGCGGCTGGAACCACGATCACCGGGATTCGAGCTCCCCTCGGTAGTCGGAGCGATCGTGGACGCCGAGCCGATTCGGATCGGCATTTCGGTGGTGAGCGCGGCCGTCACCCTCGCCGTCGTCGCGATCGGCGTGTTCGGACCTTCCGACCCGGGACGCAATCCCGTCCCCGGTGTCGTCTACATCTTCCTGTGGGTCGGTGTCATGGTCGCCTCGCTGATCGCCGGACCCGTTTGGAAGATCCTGTCCCCGGCGCGTGCCGTGCACCGCGTCGTCTGCCTGGTGTCGCGCCGTCCGCCCACTCGCGGTCTGCTCCGTTATCCCAGCTCTTGGGGACAGTGGCCCGCCGTGCTCGGCCTGTTCTCCTTCGTGTGGCTCGAACTGGCCTACCCCGAACCGGGCTCGGTGGCCGCGGTGACCACCTGGCTCGTCGCATACCTCGTCGTCAGCACGATCGGACTGATCGTGTGGGGCACGACATGGGCCGAGCGGGCCGACCCGCTCGAGGTGTACAGCAGCCTGTTGGGCAGGCTGAGTCCGCTCGGACGTCGCGAAACCGGTGAGCTCGTGCTGCGCTCACCGTTGGACAACCTGGCGGGCACTCCGGCACGGATCGGCGGGGTGGCCGTCGCCGCCACCCTGCTCGGCTCGACGGCATTCGACAGCTTCACCACCTTCCCGTCCTGGCGCAGCGTGCTCGCCGAGGCGGGCAGCAACGGATCCGAAGTCCTGCCGACCGTACTGAACACATTGGGGCTGCTCGGCTTCATCGCTGTCGTCGGGGTAGCGTTCCGAATCGCCGCCCGAGCGACCGGAGGTCTGCCCGAAGACGAGCGGAGACGACTTCCCGCTCGTCTGGCACACAGCCTGACCCCGATCGTCGCCGGCTATCTGGTGGCCCACTACCTCACGTTCCTGGTGGAGAAGGGGCAGGCGACGATGCTCTTGTTCGCGGATCCGTTCGGACGAGGGTGGAATCTCGCCGGGCTCGCCGACCGCGACGTCGCCTACCTCCTGTCCACCCACCCCGCGGCGCTGGGGACGATCAAGGTCTCGGCCGTGGTGGTCGGCCACATCCTCGGTGTCGCCGCGGCCCACGACCGCTGCCTGCGACTGCTTCCGCCCGCGCACCGGCTCACCGGTCAACTGGCTCTGATGCTCACTATGGTCGGTTTCACCTTCACCGGTCTCTACCTGTTGTTAGAACACCCATTCGGCAGCGATTTCGCCACGTATGTGGGTTCATAGCGCGTTGGGCTACCTCATGGTTCGGGGTCGCCGAGGCTTTGCCGTCGGCTGGGGGACAGGGGATGTGGTTCGGTGTCAGGCAGCAGCGGGTGCGGCTCGCCGGTCAACGTGACCAGTGCCTCGACTACATCGCCGATGGTGGGCAACACGCTCGTCGGCATCGTCCCTGCCGGGGTCGCCGTTCTGTTCGATGCGAGAAGCGCTTATCAATTTCGCTTCACAAACAGCGCGCTGTCTCGAGACCGGTGAACGGGAACCGCTCACCATCGCCCGATCCGGTGTCGACCGAATACGCCGGAAGGGTCCGCGGGAGGACGACGATTTCGTCGGCTATCGCCGGAGTTTGTCCATCGCGCGCCTGGCCTGCTGTTCGGTAGTCCGCTGGATGTCATCGATGTCGGCGGTGGTTGTGGGCGCGACACCATGGGAGTGGCTGAATTCGAACCTCATGGACACTTCGATATAGAGGTTGTCGTCGAGGACACCGATCTGATAATCGACCCGGGTATTCTCCCCGAATTCGATGACATCGCGCTCGAAGTATGCTTTTTGCCCGAGATCAGGCACGCCACCCCTCGACCTGTACTCCATGTGAGGCTCCCATGAGGGGTTCGCCTGGCTCTCATAGACGGTGCCGGCACGGCGGTGTGATGGCCATACGGAGGTGGAGACGGAGATCGTTGCGTCTATGGCCGTTCCCTCTATCTCCGGAGCCTGTGCATACCGACCGCGCATAACGCTCGATGCAGTGCAGTCGTGGTAGCGATCGCCGACAACAGGGTTGTAGTCTCCCTCTCGCGTGGTCGACTCGGTGCCGGTCCATCTTCGTAGCACCGAGCCGTCGATGAGGCCGCAGGGGTCCGTCGCGTTTTCCGCGGCGTAGGTCGTCTTCGTCCAGGGCAGCTTGCCGGAGGACACCGAGTCGAACGCGATGACGGCGACCGCGACGACGACCATTCCCGCAATCAGCAGTGAGATCCACAGTATCCGGCGCGATACGCGTGGCTTGCCCATCCGTGGCGTGACACCTCGCCACGGCTGTGCGCTGTCAGGGTGTTCGGTGGGAGACATCAGGATCCATTCGTCCGCTGTGTTTCTGCCACGTCATGATCTCCGGTCGAGCTAGCGAAGTCCTTAAGGCTCGGTTGTCACCAGTGAGTGACATCGGATCCACGTCTCTGCCCCTGGAACGCAGTTCCTGGCGTACGCGGGCATGCCGCAGTCCTGCCGAGACGGCGCCGACCATAAGCAGCTGTCGCTGGAGCGGTACGTCGCGGACGGCTTCGGCATCGACCTGCCCCGCCCGAGGATGCGGCCAATCCATGGCGACGCAGTGGATCCACGGCAGCCCAGAAGTGCGTTCGAGCCGGAGACCGTCGAGGACGAGGACAGCCGCCGGCGGAGAACGAACGGATGGATCCCGCACGCGGGCCACGGAGCCTGTGGGCAACCCAGTGCTGAGCAGGGGCGTCCGCAGGCTGAAGACAGCGGGACCGGCGCTGCTATCCGTAGCGAATTCGCAGTGCGCCCGGACAGGCTCTGTAGTTTCCGCCCATGGCGCCGAACCGGTCGGCGAGGTGAGCGTCACCGCGCGGCAGGCACGGTCGGTCCTCGCCTGGCTACAGCAGCCCGATGGAGCTGACGTCAGAGACAGAGATGCCCGACAGGCGTGGCTCTAGGCTGGCTGGGTGGAGTTCACAACGGATTTCGAGCGCGGTGGGTGGCTGCTGGCGCGCGTCGGCGAACACGGGGTCGGCGGCATCGCGGGTACCGGCTTCGAGGCTTATGCGCGGATCCTGCATCCGGTCGAGGCGACCCGCCGCGACGTCACGGTCACCGACGAGTGGGGCAATCCGGCGATCGTGGAGGAGGCGATGTGGCCGTGGGCCGAGGTCGCCGCGCGCAACGGCAGAGTGATGCATCCGTTGGTGCAGTGGCGCAACCTCACCGATGATGAGGACGAGGCGGCGATGTCGTTCGACGACGGCTGGGAAGTCGGCCAGACCGTCGAGGGATGGTTCGACCCGAGCCTGCTGGCCGCGCTCACTGTCCACCTTCGCGCAGCCACCGAGACACCGGAAGAGGTGACGGCTGGAGTTTGGAATGGATTCGGCGAGTTGCACACATCCTCGGGCGCGGTGTTCGTCGCCTCCACCGACGGCGATCCGCGCAACCTCGAGCGCGAGCGAGCTCGAATCGACGCCGAGCTGGCTGCCTCTGTCTCGCCGCAAGTCGGACGGGCGGTCGAGGCGGGGCCTTTCCTGCAGTGGCCGGGACGCGACTTCATGCTGTTCGACACCAGTCTCTCCGAACTCGCCGACCCCAGGTGGGTGCATGCGGCGGGCCTGGGATGGACGACCGACTTCCCCGGAGTGACGCCGCAGCTGCTCTGGCCGGCCGACCACGCATGGGTCGTGGCCAGCGAGATCGACTTCGACTCCACGATCGTCGCCGGCTCACGTGCTCTGATCGACGCGGTTGTGGCCGACGATCGTTTCGAGGCCTTCGAGATCACCGAGAATTCGGATCTGAGCTGGGACGGCGACACCATCAACCCCGCGCCGAAGGACTGAGATGTCGGCGAGGACTCGACCAGGGCGTGCAACCGAGGTCCACGACGACCTCACGAACAAGGCGGCAGTACTCATGGACTCGGCGGCCGCACGCCTCGAGACGGCTCACTAGTCCGCACGAGGAGCAGTGATCGGACGGCGACCGATGATTGCGCCCACGCCGACACCCGCGGTCCACTCGCCGAGCACACGACCTCCACGCGACCAGCCGGGGCCGGAGCGTGCCGGTGAGCCGGAATATGTCGTCGGCATGTGGATCCTGCATACCTCGGACGACATATCGGGTTCCAGATGCGCGGCATGCCCCTGCTGGCTGCCCAACAGCAACCCGCCGACTCGTCAGCCCGTGGGCTGACAGGTCGTTCCGCGTCGAAGGTTGACGCGGAGGATTGCATGCCGGGCCGTTCTACTGACGGGGCCGGATGATGATCGCCGCGCGCCTATACCAGAAATTGGCGGTGTTTCCTTCATTGCCCATGTAACCCTCGATTTCCGACGCGAACGGCTCCAGCGTCGACTTCGATCCGCCCGTACACAACTCCTCATCCCGGACCTCCCGCACAGCGGGCACACCGGCCGCCCCTGACCGGTCGATCAGCCACGTCAATGTGATGGTCGACCAGCGCAACTCGCCGAGATCTTCCGATCCCGGGACCAAAGGAAGGCTGGAGCGCACCGGAAGGCTCGCGGGGTCATCGGGCACAGGCTCCACCATTTCCCCGTCTTCATCGAACTCCACGTCAGCACTTTCGACGCATTTCCACCCGTCCTCGACGCGCTCCCAACGTTGGCGATAGATCATCATCCACGAGGTGTAGTCCTCCTCGTAGGAGTCCTCGACCTCCGCGAGCGCCAGCGACGTGTCGTATCCCGCGATGTCGGCCGCCGCGAGCATCAGCCCAGCACGTGAAGCATCGCCTCCCTTGAGCTGATCCCATCCGAATCCGTGCTGGGAATACTGATGATCCAACAGGTAGACGAGTTGACGAGGTGGGCGTTTCGCCGGCTCGCCGTGCGTACGCCACGTCGGCAATTCGATCGGTGTGGTGAAATGCGTCCGTAACTGCTCGGCCAGTAACGCGACCGACGGATGCATAGCGAAAGCGGCGGCGTCCGGGCCGGTACGCCCCTTCGCCACCAGGTTGTAGGTCAGCGTGATCCGGAAACCGTCGGTGACCGGCAGCACCTCATGCTCGCAGTCGCCATAGAACGCGACGAACGACAGCTCCTCCGGCGACCCCTGGTCGGTGACCTTCGTCCCCTGTTGCTCGATCACCAGCTCCCCGCCGGTGAACGCCGAAGGCAGAGTCACCACCAACGTGCCGATCATGCCGTCGGCCTTCTCCGAATCCTGATGACGCCGAAAGAATTGTCCCGGCTCATACACCAGCATCGAATGCAGCTCCGCCGACAACTCGCAGTCCGGCGCCAGACCTAGCTCCGACCGCAGTATGTCCAGCATGGGCAGCAACGTCTGGCGCCACTGCCGCTCGTCGACCGTTACCCGGTCCGGCGGAATCTCCCAGGTGTCGCGCACGTTCGCGTCCAGTAGGGTCTGCTCGCGCAATCCATACCGCGCCGGCCGCGCGACCTCGCACAGTCGCCGCGCCTGAGCCGGCGTCACCGGCAACCGGATCGGCCCCACCCCATCTACCTCGATCACCAGGTTCTCCGCCGACCCGGTCCGACGCGCAGCAAATGAGCCCGCCGACGACGCCGAACCCATGAGCTCGCCGATCACCCGTAAAGCCTTGTCCGTCATGCACTTCTCCCATGTTCGACAACGTTCGCGGGCATACTCTCAGGGCCCACCGACGATCCAGCCCCGATGCCGCACCTTCGGAACATCGGGGAGGTGAGTCGGCCGGGTGTCGGGCTGGTCTACACCGTAGGCAGGTAAGCCACTACCGCACTACAACGGCCCGGTTACAGGGTTTCAGCACACCGCCCATTTGCACGGCCCCTAAGCCAGATGACATCTGGTCTACCCTGCTGGCCGCTGTTCGGATCGCCGCCTGCGTCCAGAGATACCAGTGCTCACCTGACCGGCCGGCCCTCACCGGCGGTCGTTGCGTCCATCTCGCGGTTGGTTCGTCTGAGGAAGCGGACTCGCATCCGCCCGGGTGTGAGAGCACTTCTTTAGAGAGGAACCTTTTCGATGACCATTCACCTGTTCAACGACCTCGCTGACCGCGTCGGGGGTGTGCGATGACCGCCCCGGCGGTCGTGGTCGAGGATCTGCACGTCGCCTACGGCAGAACCTGGGCGCTCGACGGTGTCGACCTGGAAGTCGCTGCTGGGACGACGCTCGGGGTGCTCGGCCACAACGGCGCCGGCAAGACCACCCTGATCCGCGCCCTCACCACTCTGGTGCGGCCCACCGTCGGCCGCGTGCAGATCGCCGGTCTGGACGTGATCGCCGATGCCACCGAGGTTCGCCGACGCATCGGGGTGACCGGTCAATATGCCGGACTCGACGCATTCCTCACCGCCCGGGAGAATTTGGAGCTGATCGGCCGCCTGAACGGGTTGCGCCGCACCGCCCGTACACGTGCCGACGCGCTGATCGACCGGCTCGGGCTGGGTGAGTACTCGGCCCGGCGGGTCGGGGAACTCTCCGGCGGCTCCCGCCGCCGTGTCGATCTGGCCGCAAGCCTCGTCGGCGACCCGTCGGTACTGTTCCTCGATGAGCCGACCACCGGTTTGGACCCCCTGGCCCGTGCCGGACTATGGGACGTCGTCGAGGAGCTCACCACCGCGGGCACCACCGTGGTGCTCACTACCCAATACCTCGAGGAAGCCGACCGGCTCGCCGACCAGATCGTGGTCCTCAGCCGTGGCCGGGTCGCCGCCCGAGGCACCCCTGCCCAGTTGAAGCGGATCGTCGGCGGCAAGGTCCTGCACGCCACCGTCCCCGCCCGGCAGATCGCGGACCTGCCCTTCACCCCGGACACCGAGCGAGTCGACGGCACCCGGGTGCGGGTGTCGGTCACCGTCGATGACGCCCCCACCGCGACCGCGCTGGTTGCCGACCTGCACCGCGACGGTATCGAGGTCACCGACCTGGATGTGACTTCCCCGAGCCTCGATGACGTCTTCACTCACCTCGCCCACACCACAGGAGCCCACCGATGACCACCACGACGACCGCGATCGGGCGTTCCCCGATCGGAGACCAGCTCGCCGCACTGACTGTGCGGAACCTGCGCACCAGCGCCCGTGTCCCGCAGTTGCTGATGTTCTCGCTGACCATGCCGATGGCGATGCTCGTGCTGTTCAGCCAGGTGTTCCGCAGCGTCGCCGCCGGGCCCGGCTTCCCGGCCGGGGTCAGCTACATCGACTTCCTGACCCCGGCCATGCTCGCGGTCTCCACGGTGATGGCCGGCACCAACGCCGGAGTCTCCGCCGCGATCGATCACACCAACGGCATGCACGACCGCTTCGCGGCCCTGCCGATGCGAGCGACGTTACCCGGGATGGCGCGCACCATCAACGAGGCCGTGTTCACCCTCGCGCGAGCCGCGCTGCTCGGGATCGCCGCCGTCCTGTTGGGTTTCGACTTCCACGGCAACGCGATCGATGCCGTCGCCGCGGTGATGGTCCTGGTCGTGCTAGCGGGAGCGATGAGCGCCCTGTTCGGGCTGATCGGGGACCGGCTACGCCGCCCGGACGTGGTCCAGTTCGCCGGAATGATGGTGATGATGCCGCTGATGTTCGTCTCGAGCGCGTTCGCGCCTATCCAGACCATGCCCGGCTGGATGCAGGCCATCGCGACGGTGAATCCGGTCGCACACGCCACCGACGCCCTGCGCGGGCACGTGCTCGGCACCGCCACCGTCGCCGACACAGCCACCGCCCTGGTCGCGGCGACGGGACTGTGGGCCGCGGTCACCATCATCCCCGTTCTGACGCGTCTGCTTCGGCCGGCGAGCGCTCGCTGAAGACCACTCCCATGTCCCTACCTCGCGAAAGGGGTAGGGCTGGTTGTTTCAGCGGATTTCGGATGTCGTTCATGCTGGAACTCGGCGACGACGAGGCGAGGCGAGAGGGTAAGTCCGCTCGGCGAATTCCGACCTCACGCGTTCCGGTACCACTGGTGGCGCCAGACCTTGACCGCGGAGGCGAGCAGCAGCGCGATCAGAATCGGGATGAGCGCGGCGCTGGGGACGACGCCGAGCAACAGCCCACCGATGATGGTCCCGTGATCGACCCGGCGGCCATGACGAGGACGAATCCGATGTCGGCGCGCAGGATCTGGAAGCTCTGGTCCCGGCTGGAGCGGGCGAACGCGACCAGCATTGTTGGCAGCGAGACCATCAGCGATAAGCTCCGGCGACTTTGATGTCGACTCCGAACAGCAGCACGATCGTCGGGATCAGCAGCTCCCCGCCGGCTACACCCATCAACGCGGCCACGATCCCGATGCAGACACCGGCCAGTGCCGCGCCGCCAACCCGCGCCGCCGTCGGCAGTGCGAGAGTTCCGACCTGGCCCAAGTGACTGATTGCCAGGGCTGCGGCGATGGGTGCGCGAATGAAGCGTTGTCGCCCAGTCGGCCCCGAGCCAGGCCCCGGCGAGGCTGTCGATCAGCAGGTTGGCCGCAATCGTCCAGTGCTGGCTGAGCTCGTCGTAGGGTGAGGCGGTCAGCCGAGCCAGGAGCGCGGTGAGTACGACGATCAAGCTCGTCGCCTTGCTAAGGATCACCGCGTGCAGGCCGCGAATCCGAACAGCCCGACCAGCAGCGGCAACCGGAACTCCCCGCCACCGATCCCGATCAAACCGCCCAGGACGCCGATCACCGCACCCGAGCCGAACACCAGCAGCAGCGCATCGCGCCGCGCTGCGGCCGATGACGTCGATGCTGCCGGGTCCTCAACCGCCTCGCTCACACGGTGAGACGTTAACGCCCCGCACTGGGGCCTCCCGGTCATGGCTGCGGGGATCTCAGAGTTCACCGATATCAAATCTCGCAGTTCGATGCGACGTCGGGATGCAACGATCAGCGGCGTCGAGATCCACCTACCGTACGGGCACAGGTGGGCTGCTGTTTCAGCGGATACGCCCGCTACAGGCGTCGATGGCGCTCATGTGGTGGCGTCGAGCAGATGCAGTTCCTCGGCCACGATCAGATCGACCTCTTCGTCGGTCAGATCCGACAGCAGATGTGTCGTCAGCATCGCTCTCACCTCCTCCCCGCGCTGACGGGGTCTGTCGAACCAGAGATCCGAAATCGACTTCGACACCCATACAGACGTGACACTCCGGATCGGGACGCACGGATGCGTCCGATCGCGGTCAGCGCCGTCGGTATCTGTGCTGAGGAATCAAGGCTCGCCACCACGACGGCAGGCGAGGATGCTGGAGAGGGAGAGGAACCCCGATCATGAGCCAGCCAACGGCCACCACCGCGACCACACCACAGCCGCATCCTGGCGATCTCGACCAGCTGTGGCGCCGCTTTTCCGGCGACCTGCGGGCCTTCATCGCCCGCCGTGTCTCACGCCCGGAAGACGCCGATGACATCTTGTCGATCGTGTTCCTGCGGATGGCCAGAAGCTTGGACGATCTGCGCGAGCAGGGCCGGCTGCTTGGCTGGATGTATGCCATCACCCGCAACGCGATCACCGACTACTACCGTTCCGCGGCCCATCGCCGCGAGTTACCCGTCGACGCCGTCCCGGACAACCCCTCCGCGCACGGGGATGAACTCGAGAGCGACGCGGCGGCGGAGAAAGAACTCGCCTCGTGTCTGGTGCCGATGCTTGCCGGGCTGCCCGCCGAGCAGGCCGCGGCGGTGAAGATGGTCGACCTCGACGCGCGCACGCATGCCGCGGCTGCCGGTGAGGCGGGTATCTCGGTCTCCGGGATGAAATCTCGCGTGCAACGCGGACGCGCCGCCCTGCAGGCGCGATTGCGTGCCTGCTGTCAGATCAGCCAGGACCGCACCGGCCACGTGCACGACTACCAGCCCCGCGACGGAGCATGTGGCGGCGCGGCCAGCAGCGACGGGGGCTGCGGCTGTGGTGCCACACCACCCTCCGCCCCGTAGACCGGCACACCGGTTCAGCAACGCCCCGCCGGTCAGCCGCTGGATCACCACGATCGGACAAAGGCGCGGTGCGAGCCATACGAGGCGCGCACCGCACCGTGCCGGATGAGGGGCTACTGGCAGCCGCAGCCGCTGCCTGCCGTGGCCGCCGGAGCGCAGCACCTCGCCTTGTCGCTGGCATCGCAGCACGTGGTCTGCCGTTCGGTGCTGCAACACGCCGGTGCCGCAGACTGCCGTGATGCGTCCATGCGTTCTGCCGCCGAGGACTGGAATTCATTCGGGTGGGTCATGGTGACTCCTGGCTTCGTGGGGATGGGTACCAGGACAGACGGAGGAGAACAGGAAAGGACGCACCGGAAGTCGCCGTGGATGCTCCTGTACCCAGCCGAACGGGATCGCCGCATCATCCGTACCGCCATCGCCCCTGCTCACCGACCTCGCCGACGACGCCCGTGAACTCGGTGATCTCGCTCAGGCATGGCTGGATCGCTGGGTCGCAGGCACCCCCGATCGTGCCGTGCGTATCGCAGGGTTCATCGCCTGGACTCGGACACACAAGCTCACCACGGGGCTGCGCGTCCACCAGCAGACCTCACCGTTACCGTTGATCACGATCGACGCCGATAGCCATCGCCAAGCACTGCAATCACTGTTCGACCCGAACTCCGTTGTGCCACTGGATGTCCGGGCTGCCGGAGCGCTGGTACTGCTCTACGGCTTGCCAGTGACGCGAATCCACCGCCGGAGCACCGAGGACATCCTCGACATCGGCGCCGATTCCTTTTCTCGACCTCGACCGGCATCCGGTGCTGCTGCCACCACCGCTGGCGCAGATGCTGCGCACGCCGGCTCGCAGACCTCGACGCGCCGGGCCCGCTGCACCGCGGCAGTTCTTGTTCCCCGGTACCCGCACCGTCGACGCGCCGATTGCGGCTGGCACGCTCACGACCAGGCTCAACGCCCATGGAATCAGCGTGCGCGCGCATCGCAACAGTGCGCTGATCGAACTGGCCAGCGAGCTCCCAGGGCCGCTTCTGCCGCACACCGCCAACTTCCACATCTCCACCGCGGTGCGCTGGAGATCGCTCGCAGCCCGCGACTGGACCCACTATCTCGCAGCGCACGAACGTCATCCGACCGGTTGCGACCGATCCCAACGAGCTATCGGTACGAACGGCTCACGAACCCGTCGGGGCGGACCAGCACCGTCCCGTACGGCCAGCCATCCACGAGGTGCACCGGAACGTCGGCCTCCACGTCGGGATCGGCCGTGAGCACGCACCACTGCGATCCGACGAGATCCAGCGTGGACACCCCGTCGGCCACCCACATGTGCGGCAGGCGGGACCCCGGCGCTCCGTCGAGGTCGAGGGCGACGTCCTCGGTGGAGGGGAGCTCCGCGCCGCCGTACCGGTATCCCATGTGCACCACCGGCGCGTTGATCACCCCCGCTGCCTTGCGCGCCTGCGCCATGTCCTTTCCCCAGTGCAGGGACGGATCGTCGAACCGCAGGCGCGCCTGCTCCATCGTCATGAGCGCCACCGGATGGCGTTCCGCGTGATAAGTCTCCAGCAGCTCGGGTCCGGCTTCACCGCGCAGCACGTGCGCGAGCTTCCACGCCAGATTGTGCGCGTCGGCGACGCCGGCGTTCAACCCGAACGCGCCCAGTGGGGGGATCGCGTGCGCCGCGTCGCCCACCAGGAAGACCCGCCCGACGGAGAGCCGATCGGCCACCTGGCCGCGTCCCCGGAACCGCAGCACACTGCGGATCTCCACCTCGATCGACGGGTCGCCGAGCGCGGTGCGGATGAGGTCGGGAGTCGGCTCCGTGTCGAGACGGGTGAGGAACACCCACTCGCGTTCGCCGTCGACGGTCACCAGCAGGCCGGTCGCGTCGGGATGCTCGATATCGCACATCGCGAACGACTTGCGCGGACGCAGATCAGCGCCGAACAGAACACTCGTCGTCTCCTCACCGATCACACCGGGACCGGTGAGGCCGATGCCGAGGACCTGCCGAACCCGGCTGCGCACTCCGTCGGCCGCCACCAGATATCGCGCCCGCACGGTACGCCCATCGGACAGAGTCGCCGTGACGCCGCCGGAGTCCTGCTCGAACGAGTCGAGCGCCACGCCGAACTCCACGTCGCCGGCCTTGGTGATCAGCACGCGGTCGAGCCGGTTCTGTGGGCAGGTGCCGCGGATCCGAGCCGGCGTGTAGGTGAGTTCGTCCGCGGTTTTCGTCTTCCACTCCGCGCTTTCGGTGAAGTCGGCCTCGGCGAGTGTGCGCCCTCTGATCTTTCCCGCCCGCAAGTCGACCGCGGCCTCGTCGACCGCTTGCTCCAGGCCGACCTCGCGCAGGATCTCCACCGTCCGCGACCCGATGCCGGTGGCCCTGGGGTGGGGCGACAGCTCCGGCTTCTCCTCGACGACGAGGGGCTTGACACCGTGGTGGCGCAACAGCACCGCGAGCATCAGCCCAACGGATCCGCCGCCGGCGATCAGAACATCAGTGGATACAGCGTGCCCGTTCATGGGCACACTGTATCCACTCCAGTAGACTCTGTCCATGTCGCTTATCTGGGAGCGTGAGCCGTATCGGCCGAAAAGGCAGGCCCTGACTGTGGAGCGCATCGTGGACGCGTCCGTCGCCATCGCCGATGCCGAGGGGCTCGACGCGCTGTCGATGCGCCGCGTCGCCGCCGAGTTGTCGACCGGCACAACCTCGCTCTACCGCTACGTGGACAGCCGCGACGACCTGCTCGACCTCATGGCCGATGCGGTACAGGGCGACCATGTGCCGCTGACGGGAGACTGGCGCGCCGACCTCGAGGCGTATGCCCACCACGAGCGCGAGCTGTGGTTGCGGCACACCTGGCTCGCCCCGCTGCTGGCCACCCGGCCATCGCTCGGCCCCAACTGGCTACGCGGTCTGGAACACGCCCTCACCGCAGCCGGGCCGCTGACCGCCGACATCGCCGACGCGGCCTCGGCCGTCGGGCTGATCAGGGATTACGTTCGCGGCGCGGTCATGCGCGAACTCGCCGAGAAAGAGACCCAGCGGCGCACCGGTCAGACCGAGGAGCAGTGGCGCGCCGCCGTCGCCCCCTACATGCGCAAGGTCATCGAGAGCGGCGCATATCCCCGGCTTTCGCGCATGACCGAATCCGCTGACCTGAGCCCTGCTGAACAGTTCTCGTACGGGTTGCGCCGCATCCTCACCGGGATCGCGGACTCTCAGCAGACGGCAAAGTGATCACGAACACGCTTCGAGGCACCTGCTGCACGGTTGGTTGTTGTTCAGGTGATTACTGCAGTTTCCCGGCCACCGGAGCCTGCATCGCCAGCAGCCGCACCGCGGCGTGCGCGTACTCCTGGCTGACGGTGGCGGTATCGGCGCGGACGTCGATGGCGTGTTCGGCGAACCGGCCTCGCCGGTGTTGCAGGCGGGGCCGGTGGCGCTGCCGCCGGCAGGGGGAAATCGTGTGCTTGGTTCGGCGGCAGCGCGCGTATCCGAGGCGGGCGCCGGCCACCGGAGGTGACCGAAACAGTCGCACCCACTCGGGTATTCGAAATCGGCGCAGCACCTGTTACACCCGACTCGCCGAAAGACATGTGTGCACCGAGGTTTCAGGCACACGCAAGGCAGAACGTTCATCTGCGTGGTCTCGGGCGCTTCTCCTCGCCTGGGGCTTCGCATGAGGACGGCCACCGTCCAGCAGCGCTGCGCGGCAAGTAAAGCCATGGGCACGACCTCCGACGCACCCGTCATCCAGACGACACCACGGTGATGGCAGGCCCGCTCAATCCACAACGAACCCTTCAGAGGGCGGGCCTTCATCGACATCAGGTGGTGCGTCGGTGCCGGTATGTCGGTGCGGCCCCGCAGCACCGATACCCGTGCGGATCTACACCAGCATGCATCGGTGGGGGTGCGGACACAGGGCGCCGACGCGGGGCTGATGTTGTGGTCGGCTACGAGTCCCCGCTGCCGGGGAGTCGCTCAGGTGAGGCGGCGACTTCTCGAGCGCTAGCCGACAATCACAGATCGACGGTGGATCCGGACGGCCGCGACCGGAGTTTCGAGGCGTAGACGGCTGCCTGGGTTCGCCGTTCCAGGCCTAGTTTGGCGAGCAGGCGGGATACGTAGTTCTTCACCGTTTTCTCCGCGAGGAACATGCGCTGAGCGATTTGCCGGTTGGTCAATCCTTCACCGAGGAGGTCGAGAAGTTTGCGTTCTTGATCGGTGAGTCCGGCCAGGGGACCGTCGTGGTGGGTATTGGCTCGCAGCCGCTGCATCAGAGCGGCGGCGGCGCGGTTGTCGAGCAGTGAGCGGCCCGCGCCGACTTCTTTGATGGCTTTGGCGAGTTCCATGCCCTTGATGTCCTTGACGACATAGCCGCTGGCTCCGGCGAGGATGGCGTCCAGCATGGCCTGTTCGTCGGTGAACGACGTGAGGATGAGGCAGCGCAGATCGTCGAGTTTCGACAGCAGGTCGCGGCACAGTTCGATGCCGTTGCCGTCGGGTAGGCGCACGTCGAGGACGGCGACGTCCGGCCGGAGTGCGGGGATGCGGGCGAGGGCCTGGGCGACGTCGCCGGCTTCGCCGATGACGGACAGCTCCGGGTCGTCGGAGAGCAGGTCGGCGAGGCCGCGGCGGACTATTTCATGGTCGTCGACCAGAAACACCGTGATCATGGTGGTGTCCAATCCGGGGGAGGAGATGCGTGGTCGACACTACGCATCGGTCGGCACGCTCGGTACCGACCGAAGTCCTCTTCCCGGCGAACCGGCATCAGAACATGGCCGCTGCTCGGGCGGCCGCGTGAATTGTCGCGGAGTGTGTCAGCCTGCCGGACCGACGCTCCACGCCGGGCGTACGGACACGATCGGGTCAGCGCGTCGGTGCATCGGCGCTGGTGAGTCCTTCGGCGATCAGGATCCGGTGAGCTTGCTGGGCGGCGGATGCCTGAGCGGGGTCTTGGGGTTCGCTACCGGAGATTTCTTCGAGGCTGCGGGCCAGAACGGCGACCGCGTCGGTGAGTGCCCGTAGCCGGTTGTCCAATGCGTCGAGACGAGACGGTTCCGGACGCGTGGCTGTGGTGGCCTCCGGCAAGGCGCCGGTGCGGTCGGTTCCGCGCAGTACGGCCCGCAGATCTTCCGGCAACAACGCGAACACGTGATCGAGTTGCCCAGGAGAGAAAAGGTCGGCCAGCGCGTCGGTCACCGCGCCGGCCAGTGCGTAGGCCTCCTCGCGGGAGACGCCTGCTTCCTGGGCGAACTGACCGAGGAATGACGGCACGTCGTGCGGCACGGGGACACGGGCGGGAACCCAGCCCTCGTAGAAGATCCCGCGGAGGAGTTCGGGTAGTTGGGCGCTCAGGTGCGCGGCCGCGTTCACGCCGATGCGGTCACGTACGGTGTGCAGCCAGGCGCGTAGCGCGCGGTGTGCGAATGCCCGGTCGTCGGTGGCGAGTCCTTCGGTGACAGTGCGCAGCCACTCGTGCGCGGTGTGTATCGCTGGTGCGAGTGGGTCGCGATGGTAGCTCATGGGGGTCCCTTTCCCGGGTGAATCACGGTTGACCGTGCCTGCGGCAGCCGCAGGCCTCGGCCGATACTGCGAGACTCCTCGCCTCGGCCGGAAGGGGTCAGAGGACTCGTGCCCGCACTGACGGGACCATGGTCACCCCTGACGCTTTCCCGTCCCGACAACGGCCGGGTAAGGGGCAACGGGAACCGGTGATCAGTCGCCGCGCTGACGTTTTCGATACGCGCGCACTTTCGAGATGCTGCCGCAGGCGCGCCCGTCGGGCGTTTCGGCATACATAGAGCACCAGGTGCGGCTGCGGTTGCGGCTGTGGTCGTAGAAGACGTTGCGGCAGTCGGGGCACGATTTCAGCCGGGCCCACTGATGCTCCGCGAGTGCGGCGGCGACCATCGCCATGATGGTCGCCGCCGCGCCGTGGTCGCAGGGGCGGTAGCGCAAGGGTTGCGCTTCGTCCTCGACGGTCACGTTCACCGGGTGCCGTTCGAACCATTCGCGCAGGCCGGCCGGGGACGGCTGACCGAGTGCCGCGCGGAGGTCGGTGCGCAGCGCGAGCAACTCGTCCAGATCGTGCGTGCGCGGGAGCGGAATGTCCGGCAGGGCGATGCGCCAGTCCGCGGCCCGCGTGATCAGCGAAGGGAGATCGTCTGCGGGCGTTCGGGTCTCGTGCGGTAGCCGCCAGGTATTCAGGAATGTCCGGACCTGCTCGAGGCGACCGGGAGCGTTGCTCGTCCCCGACATGTTTACCAGTGTAACTGTTGACCGGTAAAGGTCGAAATGCTTACCGTCTAAGACTATGACTGGTAACAAATCGGCTGTGCTCACTCGGCGGGCGGGCTCCGCGCCGCTGCGGCATGCCAGGGCCGCGGTGGCGGTCTTGTTCGCCCTCGGAGGGTTCGTCTTCGCGGGATGGGCGGTGCGCATTCCCGCTGTAGCGCACCGCCTGCACGCCGCACCAGGCGAGCTCGGTTTGGCTCTTCTGACCATGTCGGTCACAGCGGTGGCAACGATGTCGGCCGGTGGGGTGATCTGTCGACGCTGGGGCGCCGCCCGGGTGGCGGCCGTGGCGGCGACGATGCTGTCGGCGACGGTGGTACTGCCGCCACTGGCGACGTCCGTGCCGCTCCTCGCTCTGGCGTTGGCCGTCTTCGGCGTGGCCTTCGGAGCGCTCGACGTCGCCGTCAACACGGTAGCTGTCGACCTGGTCGCCGCGCTGGAACGCCCGCTGATGCCTGCGCTGCACGCGGCCAACAGTCTGGGCAGCCTGGCCGGGGCCGCGGTCGGTGCGGTGCTCGCCGCACACCTCTCGCCTGCCGGGCACCTGCTGTCGGTGGCTCCGCTGGGCGTCGTGCTGGCCTCGGCGGCCGGGTGGGTATTGAGCGCTGACCCCGTTCCCCGCGCGCCGTCGTCGCCATCCGGCTCGGCAGCGGGGAATCGCCCGGCCTGGATCGTCGCGATGTTCGGTGTAGTCGGGTTATGTGCGGCCTTCGCCCAAGGCGGCCTGGACAATTGGGTGCCGCTGCATCTGCGCGCGGATCTGGGGGCGACCGAGGGGCTGGCGGCGGCGGGGTACGGGCTCGTTCAGGGCGCCATGACAGTTGGCCGGTTGGCGGGGGGCGCGCTGATCGCCGCGGCCGGGCCAGGGTGTGTCCTGCTGACCGGCGGTCTGGCAGCGTGTTTCGGGACGACTGTCGCCGCGCTCACGTCCTGGCCGTGGCTCGCGCTCGCGGGTCTCGGCATCGCCGGGCTGGGGCTTGCCAACCTCTTTCCGCTCGCGGTCGCGGCGGCGGGGGCTCGCGGCGGCTCGAATGGCGTTGCGGTCGCGACCACCCTCGGCTACGGCGGGATCCTGCTGGCGCCGCCGGCGATCGGCTTCGCCGCCGAGGTCGCCGATTTGCCGCGAGCGCTGCTACTCGTCCCGGTGCTCGTCGCAGGCGCTACCGCGGTCGGATACGCGCTCCGCCGCCATACATAGACTTTGCGATCCACACCGAACCGAACCTCACGGTCAGTCCGCCGGACGGGCGCCCCGGATCGACGTATCCGTTCGCGACATCCCGCCCAGGCTGGGCGGCATGACACACCTCCTCGTGGAAAAGAAGGCGGCGAGCGTGACACCGACTGCCCGGTGGACATCACCCCGCCCGTCACGGCTTACCGAAAAGTGGGTTACCAGGGCAGAACTGCGCGATGATGGAGGGGTGCGCACCCGCTACCACGATCACCTCGAGCAGTTGGCCGACCAACTGCGGGTGATGTGCGTGCGCAACCGCGAGGCCATCGCGATGGCCACCGACGCGCTCCTCGGCGCCGATCTGGAGCTGGCCGAACGGACGATCGACTACTGCGCCGAAACCGTCGCGATGCGTGAGGACACCGAGCACGCCGCGGTCACGCTGCTGGCGCTCGAAGCCCCGGTCGCGGGAGAACTGCGGCAGGTGGTGACCGCGCTGCAGCTGATCGATGACCTGACCCGGATGAGCACGCTGACCGAACACATCGCCCGCGCCGCCAGACGCCGCCATCCGGGCGGCGCGGTCCCCGCAGCGGTGCGAAACCTGATGAGGCACATGGGTGAGACGGCCGTCGACCTCGCGGATGCCGCGGTCGGCGTGCTGACCACGGCCGATCCCGTCGATGCCGCGGACCTCGATGTCCGCGACGACACCATGGACGAGCTGCACCGAGACCTGTTCGCAGCGGTTCTCGCCGAGGGATGGGACAACGGCACCACCGCGGCGGTCGATGTCACCCTGCTCGGCCGCTACTACGAGCGCTTCGCAGACCATGCGGTCGAGGTCGGCCGCCGCACCCTTTACATGACCACCGGCCACCGCCCCGACGACACGGCCACGAAGTCCCCCGTCTAGGACTGCTACGCAGGTCCGCCCGGCGAGGACTGTTCTCCCGGGGCGTGCCCAGCGTCGCTCCGGCCTGTCGGTAAAAGCAGCCAGGCCGGCCCCGAAGGGCCGGCCTGGAGTTCACCTATAGCTCAGGCAAGGTCGAAAGCTCAGGCAAGGTCGAACCGGTCGTTGTCGACCACCTTCACCCACGCGGCGACGAAGTCGTTCACGAACTTCGCCCCGGCGTCGGCCTGCGCGTACACCTCGGCCACGGCACGCAACACCGAGTGCGACCCGAAGACGAGGTCGTTGGCGGTGGCGGTCCACTTGGCTTCGCCGGAGGACCGGTCGAAACCCTCGTAGACGTTCTCCGCCGACTCGGACGCCTTCCACTCCGTGTTCTGGTCGAGGAGGTTGACGAAGAAGTCGTTCGTCAACACACCCGGCCGGTCGGTGAACACACCGTGCGTGGTGCCGCCGTAGTTGGCGCCCAAGGCGCGCAAGCCGCCGATGAGCACCGTCAACTCCGGAGCGGTCACGTCCAGCATGTACGCGCGGTCGAGCAGCAGGCGCTCCAGCGGAGCCTTCTCGCCGGGCCGCACATAGTTGCGGAACCCGTCGGCCCGCGGCTCGAGCACCGCGAACGACTCGACATCGGTGTTCTCCTGGGTCGCGTCCGTCCGGCCGGGCGCGAACGGCACCGTGATGTCCTGCCCGGCGTCCTTGGCGGCCTTCTCGACCGCCGCGGATCCGGCCAGGATGATGAGGTCGGCGAGGGAGACCTTCTTGCCGCCGGAAGCCGAGCTGTTGAAGTCCTGCTGGATCTGCTCGAGCACCGGCAGCACCTTGGCCAGCTCGTCGGGCTCGTTGACCGCCCAGTTCTTCTGCGGCTCCAGCCGGATCCGAGCACCGTTGGCGCCACCGCGCTTGTCGGTGCTGCGGAAGCTGGCCGCCGACGCCCAGGCCGTCTTGACCAGCTGCGCGACCGACAGGCCGGACTCGAGGACCCTGCTCTTCAGGGCCGCGATGTCCTGTTCGTCGATCAGCTCGTGATCGACGGCGGGAACGGGATCCTGCCACAGCTGCGGCTCGGGAACCCACGGGCCGAGGTAGCGGCTGATCGGGCCCATGTCGCGGTGCAGCAGCTTGTACCACGCCTTGGCGAACGCCTCGGCCAGCTCCTCGGGGTGATCCAGCCAGCGACGGGTGATCTCCCTGTAGATCGGATCTTCCCGCAGCGCCAGGTCGGTGGTCAGCATGGTCGGAGTACGCGCGGGCCCGCCGAACGGATCCGGGATGGCGCCCTCGCCTGCGCCGTCCTTCGGCTTCCACTGCCATGCTCCGGCGGGGCTCTTGGTCAGCTCCCACTCGTAGCCGTACAGGTTCTGCAGGAAGCCGTTGCCCCACTTGGTCGGGGTGGACGTCCAGACGACCTCCAGGCCGCTGGTGATGGCGTCTTTACCCTTGCCCGTGCCGTAGGCGCTCTTCCACCCCAAGCCCTGCTGCTCGATCGGGGCGGCTTCCGGTTCGGCGCCGACCAGGCTCGCGTCCCCGGCGCCGTGGGTCTTGCCGAAGCTGTGACCGCCGATGATCAGCGCGGCGGTCTCCTCGTCGTTCATCGCCATGCGGCCGAACGTCTCGCGGATGTCCCGCGCGGCGGCCACCGGATCCGGCTGACCGTTGGGCCCTTCCGGATTCACATAGATCAAGCCCATCTGCACGGCGCCGAGTGGACCCGTCAGTTCACGGTCACCGCTGTAGCGCTCGTCGCCGAGCCAGGTGTCCTCCGGACCCCAGAAGACCTCTTCCGGCTCCCAGATGTCGGGGCGGCCGAAGCCGAAGCCGAAAGTCTTGAAGCCCATCGACTCCAGGGCCACGTTGCCGGCGAACACCAGCAGGTCGGCCCACGAGATCTTGTTGCCGTACTTCTGCTTGACCGGCCACAGCAGTCGGCGCGCCTTGTCCAGGTTGGCGTTGTCCGGCCAGCTGTTGAGTGGTGCGAAGCGCTGGGCGCCCTGCCCGCCGCCGCCGCGACCGTCGGCAATGCGGTAGGTGCCCGCCGCGTGCCAGCTCAGCCGGATGAACAGACCGCCGTAGTGGCCGTAGTCCGCAGGCCACCAGTCCTGTGAATTGGTCAGAACAGCCGTGACGTCGGCCTTGAGGGCGTCGACATCGAGTTTCTCGAACTCTTCGGGGTAGTCGAAGTCCTCACCCAGCGGGTTGGACTTGGACGAATGGGCGTGCAGCACCGAGACATCGATCTGCTCCGGCCACCAGTCCTTGTTGCTGCGGGGGCGATGATCCGTCTTCGCAGTGGGGGACGGGATCGCCGGGTTCTCGCTCTCGCTCGCGCTGCGAGTTTCGGTGTCAGGATTGGGCGGGCGGCTATCGGATGACACAGCATTCCTTCCTGAATGAGTGATGTGGGCTGCGATCACGAAGGTGATCGGGAAGCCTGTGTTTCCACACAAGCGGGACACAGGCCCCAGTAGATGACCTCGGCCTCGTCGATCGAGAACCCGCTGTCATCGGATGCGGTCAAACACGGGGCATCGCCGATGGCGCAGTCGACATCGGCGATCACCCCGCACGCCCTGCAGACGACGTGGTGGTGATTGTCGCCGACTCGCGACTCGTAACGTGCGACCGACCCGGACGGCTGAATACGCCGAACCAGGCCGGTCGCGGTGAGCGCGTTCAACGAGTCGTACACCGTCTGATGGGACACCTCTGGCAGATCGGATCGAACAGCGCGGATGATCGACTCCGTGTCGGCGTGCGGGTGGTCGTGCACCGCGCTCAGCACCGCGACCCGGGGACGGGTCACACGCAGCGAGACCCCCCGCAGCATCTGCTGGAACTCCGAGGCCGTTGGCATGCACGGAAGTCTCGTCCCTTTTCTGGAACGAGTCAAGAGTCTGTTTCCGGAGCCGTCTGGGCACCCCCAGGGGCCTCGGCGTGCTGGGCTCGACGCCGCGGCCCTGGCTCGTGTCGTGCGGTGTCGCGCTGAACCATCACCTCATGGCAGGGGCAATGCCGCGGAGAGCATTTCGATCCCTATTGTCGAGTGACCGTTTCGATTTGCGGCTGATCATATGGAAGCTGCATCCGATGCAATTTGCCATCCTTCGCCGAGAATAGCGCCGCGCGGTCACGATCGTTCACCGACCGCGCGCGCCGCAATACGGTATCGAACGTCCCTTCGATCTGTTCCCACTTCATCGGCCCGGATGCGGGTGCGGTGCCGTACGCCGAAGAGTTCGGCCCCGCACCACCGTGTGTTTTCCTCCTAGGAATGCCGAGTGTGCAGGTAGAGGTCGCGCAGCAGGCAGACCTCGGACAGGTGGTGGATCAGCTCACGGTGGATGTGCAACACCAGATCGGCCATGGGCAGTTCGGGGAAGGGCTCTGTCGCGCCGATCGGGACCCGCAGCCCGGGCTCGCCGAGCCCGCGCACCCCGGCCAGCCACGCCTCGAGCTGCGTCTCGAGCTGATCGAGCGCGGTGGCCGCGTCGCCCGCGTATTCCCACGTCTCATACGATGCAGCAGGCCCGCCGAAGTGAGCCGCGTTGCGCGCTGCGAGCACCCCGACGATGACGTGACCCAGGCGCCAGGCGATCGTGGTGAAGGGCGGGGGGACGGGTTCGGGAAAGGCGAAGTCGATCGTGAAATCACCGGCGCCGGCCTGCATGGGCGCCGTCGAGTTGCCGCGCGGTCGCACGCTCCAGGCGTCCGGCACCGGCGACCAGAAGTACTCGTCGTCGGTGAGGCCGTCGAGGCGGCCTCGCAGCTGATGGTTCCAGTGGAATTCCCATTGCTCGCGCAGCCTGCGATTCCAGTCGAATTCATCTGCATCCATACGACCACCCTGACACCTCTGGCGGACAGTATCGGTCCGCTATTTCTGGCAAGCTGAGCGACATGCGCGTGGCAAGCGGTGACGAGCGCGGCACCACCGAGCATGTCCTCACGTTGCTCGGGCTGCTGCAGCAACGCCAGGTGTGGACCGGCCCCGAGCTCGCCGACCGGCTCGGCGTCACCACCCGCACGGTACGGCGCGATGTCGAGCGGCTGCGCGCGCTCGGTTATCCGGTGCATGCCGACCAGGGCGTCGGCGGCGGTTATCGGCTTGCCGCGGGACAGGACTTGCCCCCGCTGCTTTTCGACGACGAGGAGGCGATCGTCACCGCGGTTTCGCTACTGGCCGGTGCGGGAGGCGCTGTGGTCGGCGCGGGCGACGCCGCACTCCGGGCGCTGGCCAAGCTCGATCGCGTGCTGCCCGCGCGGTTGCGGCACGAAGTGCGCGCGCTCTCCGGCTCGGTGGAGTCTTTCGGGGGTGGTCGCACGCCGGTCGACTCCGCGGCACTGATGGCGCTGGCCAGAGCCTGCCGTGACGAGGTCGAGGTCGGTTTCGACTACCCGTCGGGTAGCGGGGTGCGACGGCGGCGGGCCGAACCCTACCGCCTGGTCGCTTCTGATCGACGCTGGTACCTGCTCGCCTACGACATCGATCGCGATGACTGGCGCAGCTTCCGTGTCGATCGGAGGGTCGATGTGTCCGCCCGACCTGGCGTTTCCGCCCGCGCGCGGCACCCGACGCGGCGACGTACGTGCAGGAGGGTGTGGCGAGCCGGGTCTACCCGCACCAGGCGCGCTTCCTCGTGTACGCCTCGGCCGACACGGTACGTGCGCAGATTCCGGCCGCGGCCGCCGTCGTACGGCGGAGCGGCGCTGATCGCTGCGAGGTGCTCAGTGGCGCGGACAGACTCGACACGGTACTCATGCACGTGCTTCTGCTGGGGCACGACTTCGAAGTGCTCGACCCTCCGGAACTCGGGAAGCGGTGTCGCGTGCTGGCAGAGAGACTGCTGTCGGCAGGCGCGGCGATCGCATCGATGCCGGAGGCGGAAAAGTCATGAGCGCGGCCACGCCCTTGCCCGCAGCTCCGCGTGAGCGGAATGCCGGTTCTGTTAATCGCTTTCCAGAGGCGCCGGACGCAGCGGCGCAATCACCCGATCGACGGCACGGCGGGGAAATGGTCTGCTGTTCGATCGGTTGCTCGATGCCCATCCGGATGTCGAATCCGAACCGACTACGGCTCATGAGAATCCAGCTCGGTCTCGGCCATCCAGTCCGTGGGGCGAACACCCGTTCCGCGATGCCATGACCGGCCCCGCCCGGTTTGCGAGGAGCGAAATCCCGGGCAGGCCTTCGTTCCTCACGTAAGCGCAGGCAGCCCGGCCGGGCATCGAGTCGAGCGGGTCGCGGGCCAACTTCGAGCAAACCCTCGTCTGGGGCGGTGCGAAGACTTAGAGTTATCGGCTATGGGAGGTAGGCATCGAAAAGACCGAGAGCGCGGTCGCCTGGACTCCGGGTCTGTTGCCCAGGTCACGGCCGCGGCGGAGTGTGATCCGGAAAGCGCGACGGCGCGTAGTGGATTCGCTGCGCGGGCGCTGGCTGCGCAGCCGGAGGTTCCGGGATGGATCGTATGGCTGTACGAGCACGCCGGCGAGCAGCTGGCCCGGTTGGAGTACCAGATGCACTATCCGCTCGACTACGGCGGTCCGGACGCCTACACGAGCGAGGAGTGGCTGATCACCCAGCGCGCCTATCTCGCCGAGCGCTCCGCTCGCGCGGCCGAGCGCGCCCGCCGCTTTCACCGCGACCGTCCCGGTGTCGTCTACGCGCACGGCCCGGAGTTGCCCGACGACGAGGAGTTCTATGACGCCTTCGAGTCGGGCCGGGAATGGACCGGTCACTGGTATTCCCGTGACCCGGTCGAAGCGTGGGGACTGTCCGGGGTGCCTGCTTGACCGCACGCGAGACCGATTCGTCTCGCGTGACCCACAAGCCCCCTTTGGGGCCCCGGGGGGTGGAGGGTGCCCACCCCCCGGGTGGGTGGGGCGCCCTCAGGGGGTGGGCACCCGTCACCCAGCTCGGACGGTAGCGGGTTTTCGGCTCCACCATGACGTGATCGACGCCAGAACAACGCCGGGGACCGCCGAACTCGCGCAGGCGACGTCCGCGATCGACGTGGCGAAGCGCTCCACAGGCTCGACGCGGTTACCCGCCGGCTCCGCCCGTCCCGGTGCGACGGGCGTCAAGGCCGGAAGACGGATCGGATGCAGCCTTCCTTCTTGTTCTTGAAGACGTCGTAGCCGTACACCGCGTCTTCCAGCGGCATGTCATGAGTGATCAGGTAGGAGGGGTCGAGGTCGCCTTGCTGGATGTAATCGAACATCCGGGGCACGTATCGCTGGCCGTTCTGCTGTGCGGTCCGGATGGTGAGGCCCTTGTTCGTCACGACGCCCATCGGAAACTTGTCCGTCAGACCGTAGATGCCGAGCACTGAGACGACGCCACCTTTCCGGCACGCGAGAATCGCTTCGCGCAGCGGTGTCGCGCGGTCGGATTCCAGCCGGAGCAACTGTTTGGCCCGGT
The DNA here is from genome assembly GCF_023501985.1 of Nocardia sputi. NCBI lineage: Bacteria > Bacillati > Actinomycetota > Actinomycetes > Mycobacteriales > Nocardiaceae > Nocardia > Nocardia sputi. Next base: position 40,844 of record NZ_JAMFLC010000016.1, read on the forward strand.
CGTAGAACTGCTGCAGTCCCGTGCCGTGTCCTTCCATCCCGACGGCATCGATGCAGGCGTCCGGGCCGCGGCCGCCGGTGCTCTCGCGCAAAGTCTCCTGGACGCTGTCGACGGCGGTGTAGTCGATCGTCTCGGCGCCGAACTGCTCGCTCGCCACGCTCAATCGCTCGGGAAAACGATCGATGACGAAGACCCGGTCGGCTCCGAGCAGACGGGCGCTGTGTCCCGCCATCAATCCGACGCCGCCGCTGCCCCACACCGCGACGGTGTCGCCCGGCTGGATGTCACAGAATTCCGCGCCCATCAGACCGGTCGGCACGGCATCGGACAGGAAGAGCGCCTGCTCATCGGTGATGCCCTCCGGGATCGGAAAGCAGTTGACGTCGCCGAAAGGAACGCGGATATATTGCGCGTGAGAGCCCTGATAGCCGCCGAAGGGGTGGGTGTAGCCGTAGATCCCGCCGCTCGGGTAGCCCAGAATCGGCTGTTGGAGTGCGCCGTTCGGGTTGGTGGTGTCGCAGAGGGCGTATAGTTCGTGGTCGCAGTACCAGCACGATGTGCACCCGATGAAGGACGGGACGACGACGCGGTCGCCCACCTTCGTCGAGGTGACTTCGGCTCCGATTTCGACCACCTCACCCATGAACTCGTGTCCGAAGACGTCGCCTTCCCGCATTCCCGGCAGATATCCGTCGATGAAGTGCAGGTCGGAACCACAGGTGGCGGTCAGGCGGACCTGCACGATGACATCGTGCGGGTTGACCAGAACGGGGTCGGGCACGGTTTCCACGGCGAGGTCGTCGACGCCGTTCCAACAGAGCGCATGCATGTCAACTCCTGTTCACCGAGCCGTGGAGCGAGCGCTCGGGTTGTGGGCCAGGGTGGGCATTTCGCCGGTCTGCAGCCGAGCGCGGGCTCGGTAGAGAGCGGTGAACATCCCCGCGCCGGTCAGCAGGTCGGGTAGCGGGGTCCGCGCTCGCATCGTCACTTCGGTACCGAGATCCCGCGGCGCGTCACGGAAGCTGATTTCCAGCTCCAGTCCCTGCGCGGAAGGGGTGTCCTCGTCGGTCGAGCCGACGAACCGGAGGTGCCCGTCCTCCTCGAGCAGCGTGGTCTTCCAGGTGGCGCGTCCGTCGGCGCCCGAGTGCAACGTCCACTCGTAGGTCGACGGTTCGGTCGCTCGGACCTCGGCGACCTCGCCCAGGACCTCCGACAGGTTCTCCGGGTCGCGCCAGAATCGCTCGACCTCGGCTCGTGGACGGGCGATGGTCACGGTTTGGCTGCTCGAGTGGCTGCTCGCCGACTCGATTACTCGCCCCACGAGATCGCTCAGCAAATGTTTGGTCTCATCGATGTAGTGCACGGGGCCTCCTCTCGCTCTCCGGTCCTGGACGCGCGTGAAGTGCCGTTCCCTGTGGTGCGCAGGGCGCAGGTGCTATTCGCAGAGGGAGCGAAGCCATCGCCGCTGCGCACGTCCTATGCGGTCTCGGAGCGGCTACCCGGGGTCGAAAACACCAAACCGGAATCGCCGTTTTTCATTCGAACTCGGTGAGAGCGGTCGGCTGTGGCGATCTTCCACCGTTCCGCGGCGCGTCTGTCCCGGTGCGTCCGATCCGGTGGAAGAGCAGCAGCGCGACGGACAGGTAGGTCGCGGCGATGATCGAATCGACGATTCCTCGGAAGGATTCGCTGCGGTAGAAGCGGTCGAGTGCGGCGATGGTGATGACGCCGGAGCCGAAGAAGTACCCGGCCATGAGGGAGGGCAGCGCGGTGCGCCGAGGGAGGAATGCGGCGATCAGCAGAACGAGGGAGAAGCCGAAATCAGGGGCGGCGAAGATATTGTTCGCGCGGTAGCCGGGATCGAGGATGAGCGTTGCCGGTAACCACAGGCTGACCGGGATGGCGCAGGCTCGGGCGACGTTGATCAGCGTCATGGCGCACTTCCCGACAGGTCGGCATCCATCGGCGAGGCCGGGCGACTCGGCTCGGCGTGCGCGAGGACCGAGGCGACCAGGCCGGGGAATCGAGTATCCAGCTCATCGAGCCGCAGCGTGTTCATGCGCTGGCGACCCTGATCGAACTGGCGGATGATCCCGGCATTGCGAAGCGCCTTGAAGTGGTGACTGAGCGTAGAGGGCGCAATGCCGAGACCGAAGGTGCCGCAGGGTCTATCGCCCCCGTCCAGGAGCGCGCGCACGATACGCCGTCGGGTCGGATCGGCGAGCGCGTGCAGGACGTCGTCGATCGATACGTCATCGATCTTCGGGTGGGTCGCGGACTTCCATCGCCCGAGTGGCATCGCACCTCCGCCGAGTGACATCTCTTCCAGAACTGCCGAAGAGATGCTAGCGCGCCGTACATGTAATCAACAGTGCTCGAAGAGAATTCGGCGAGTCGACATGACATCCGGTGCGCGCCGGTAGCGATCGATGACCCGGCCGAAGAGTCCGATGCCGACCAAGGGTCGATCTCCTGCTCGGACCGCAGGGATCATCGCAGCAGCCGTTGCTCGATCTATACCGGCCATCATCGGTCCGGCGATGTCCAGGATCGGCGAGCCCGCGGTCGTGATGACGTCGCGCGGCGAGAATTCCGCGAAACCCGCCGTGTTTCCGGCGTCGTCCTCGACGGTGCCGGTGAGAGACCAGATGTGCACGAGGCTCGCGTCGGTGGTGGGGGAGCCCTGCGGCGCGTGATCATGGCGTGGAGCAAGGCATCGATGATGGGCCGCGCCGGATATCGGATCGCGGGTGCCGCGTCGGAGCGCCGAACTCTGCCCCATCGTTGCCGATTTCGTCGACCGGACATGAACTTCTCCGTCGAGATTCGTTTCCGGACGAGGCATGGATCCGGATGTGGCTGGAGTTCTCAGTCCAGATTGACGGACCGGGAGTGGTCAGGAAGTCGTCCGAGCCGGTATCCGAACGGCTATTTCGCCACTCAGGTCGTAGTCTCCGGACAGCCGCAGACGGTCTCCGCTCCAGAACCGGCCCGGGTCGTACCAGTCCGGGTTACGGCGTTGGGGGAGCAAGCCCATCGCCTGGTATGTCGCAGCGACGATTTCGGCGCAGTAGGCGTTCTCCAACCCCCGGGCGGCCGACCGGCTCGGCTTGCGGCGGGGAAGGCGTGTGCGGCCGCGCAGCCAGCGTCCCGCCAGACCGGCGGTGGAGGGGAACGGGGTGCCGTCGAGCCGGGCGATGGTGCGCAACACGCTGTCCTCCATCTCCTGGGTGGCAGGAGGGTTCAACTGGCGCAACCAGGCCTGCTGTCCGTAGCGGTGTGCCCACACCAGCACCGCGTCGCGCAAGTTGTGCAACTGGACGCCACGGTGCGCGGATCCCGACCACATGTCCGGAAGCGACCGCCCGAGTTCCGCGTGCCAGATCAGTGCGGGTAGATCGTCGATCACGACGGACATCCCGACATGGTTGACCGGGCTGTTCGTCGTCATCCGGATCACCCGGTCCACTGTCGAATGGCCACGGAAAAGCCAAATGTCACCTGTTCTGGTGACCTCGACCGCTCGGTCGAGACTGATGCCCGTACCCGTCATGGTCGTAGCCTATGCGGTATGAGGTGGTGGAAGGCAGTGGGATTGGCGGGTGCGGCCGGTGTGGTCGCCACCGGTGTCGTGGTGGTGCGCGCCGAGCGCCGCCGCCGCGCCTACACGCCCGACCAGGTCCGGGAACAACTACATGCGCGATTCGCCCAGGCGGCGTCGGCTCGGGAGACAGTCGAACCAACCGCTGCGCAACCGCGAGTACTCTCCCGTGTCACTCGATCCATCCGACGGTTGTTCCGTCGCTGACCTGCCGCGAACGGGTCGGCGGAATATCGCTCGCCGAGGGGCGGATCAGGCTCCGCTATGCCGCGGAGCCTGTCCTTCCCATGCACTGCTCCAGCAATTTCCACGACAACAGCTCGGGCAGCGCGGGATCTTCCGCGCGCCATGCGCGATAGACCCTGTGCACGAGATCCATTCCGGCGAAACCGTACAAGCCGGTGATCCGGGCGCAGTGGTGCTTGTCCGGGCCACCATCGCGGAACTCGACGTCGTAATCGTCGCGGGGTTCCTCGTCGGCGTCCGCGTCCTGGTCACCGCCGTAATCGAGAGGAATCTGGAAGTAGAACTGGCCTGCGGGCTCGCGATCGAGCCTTTCCACTGTCGCGTACGTCCAGCGGGCGTTCAGGCTCGCGACGAGGTCGTGCGCCTCGATGTCGCTCGGATCATCCAGCATCCGTCCGCTCGCATCGAATGCTCGAAGTCTCGGTGCCGTCACGCGCACGATCGTAGTTCGGGGCCGGTGGGAACGACGTGGACGAAACCCGCCGGGCCACCTGTCGCGCAGCGTCGCTTCTGCGCAGTGATTCACCCGTCAGAGGTGAATCCGATTCTGCTGGGCGCTTCATACACTGCCCTGTGCCCACCGAAGAGCCATCCGGAGAGGGGAGAGCAATGGCAACACCCACCGCGTCCGGTCTGCTGTCGCCAGAAGAGTTCAGGAGCCTCCTCGACGCCATCCGTGCCCATAGCAGAGCGGCAACAGAATCCATTGCGGCCGGCCACGGTGCGCTGCCCGCCTACCCGCTACCCGATCACCTTGAACCGGCGCGGCTGGATCGACTACCGCAGCCGGTCCGGGATGTCTTCGACGACTTCGGACGCGCGCCCATGCGAGATCAACTCCTCGACAACGAACAGAGACTCGCTCCCGCCGCCGATAGGTGCGCGAGTGGCCGGATGAGCAGAGCGGATTTCGCAGACCTGATCGCTCGGCAAATCGCGGACGACAAGACGCGGTTCCACGCGACCACGGATGATCTGACGACGAGGTTGTGCGACCTCGGCGACGAATATCCCGACAGCCGTGTCACCATCGTGAACGCGATGGAAAGCTACCTCGAGTTCGCACCCGGGCTCTGGAACCAGGTGTACGACTACCTCATCGAGTTGGAACAGGACTGCCGGCAACTGTGGCCGGGCGTCCCGTCCTACTTCGACGGCTTCCGGAACGAGGTGGAAGAGTTCTTCGTGGGCCTCACGAGCTGATCCGAACCCCGCAGGTGGGGCCGTCGGCCGGAGCGCTCGTCACTGCCGCGCCGGACAGCGCCTACGCTGGATCAGCCGTTCTCGTGGCGGCGCCGCGGTGGTCCGTACCACTGGCAGATCAGAAGAGCCAGTTCGATGTCGAGTCTGTCGTCGGCGATCGGTTTGCCGCGCCGCGACAATGCCCGTCCCACTCGATATTTCACCGAGTTGTAGTGCAGGTCGAGTTCTGCCGCTGCGGCTGTGTAACTCGAACCGGCGCGCAGGAATACTTGGAGCGTCTCGCGCAGCCGTGCGTCGTTCTCGTCGGCGGAGGCCAGGTCGCCGAGCACCTCGCCGACCCATTCCCAGACCTCCGCGATTCTGCCACCGAGTAGAGCAGCGACCGACAATCCGGAGTCACCGGCCGCGGTGATGCGCTGTTCGCCATCCGCCCGGGCCAGCGCGACCGCGCGGGCGTTCAAAGCAAGGTGATGAGACCGGCGGAACCCTGCCAAACCAGGCGCCATTGTTCCGATCGCCACCCATGGCGCATCCGGCTGTGTGGCCGCGAAACCCCGGACACTGTCGACCGCGTCGGGTTGCGCCGAACGGTAGGGCAGCCACGCCCAGCCGCTCATCTGATCGTCGGCGACGAACAGGGCGCTCGCGGAGGTTCGCGCTGTCTCGGCCGATTCACGGACGAATCGTTGCAGCTCGGGCAGTCTGTCACCGTAGGACCCGGTATCGGGGTACCAGACGATGAGTGCCAGATGGTGCCAACGCAGCGGATAGCGAATCTGGTCGATCGTGCGGTCGATGTCGACGCCCTTCTTGCCCGCCAGTAGCTCGCGCACGCGCAACGCGCGCACACTGTTGCGAGTTTCCAACCACTGCTCGCGCTCTTCTTCGTAGGCGGCGACGACCTGCTGGATGATGTGGTCGAGGTACTGGAACAGCCTGGTGCTGATCGCGCGTCCGACGAGAAAGCGATCCGCAGGCGATATATCGGCAGCCTGTATTTCGGCGAATATCAGTTCGGTTGCCCGCCGCTGGCCGAGGTGATAGGCCCGAACCAGGGTATTGAGCGGGACGCCGTGCTGAGCCAACCGCCTGGTGTATTCGATCGCTGCCGAAGGCAGGTATATCCGTGACACCGAAATATCGTGGCGCAACGCGTGCAGTAGTGTGTCGACGTTGCCCTGCACGCTGGCCCGGAGCAGTTCGATGGTGGGAACATCGGCACCCAGTTCGGGTATATCGTCCCCGAGTCCGCGGTAGATGCTCGCGCTGATGTCCGCCACCCGCTCGGTCATGCGGGCGGCGATTCTTGCGACGATACGGTCGGGCTCGATATCGCCGTTGCGACGAGAACCCGTCACCATTCGATAGTAGTTACCTCGTCGTGGAGCGGGCACGCCGCATGCGAGCCCGATACTGTCTCGTGGCGACAAAGCAGGCGAAGAATTTGATCGATTCGCGACGGTGCCGACCCGCGCAGTGGTTCCTACCGTGGTCAGCATTCCCCCTACACCGTTGCTGGAGGATGTCGCATGACGCTTTCTACCGTCCCGGACCGTCGCGCCGTCGCCGCGCCGTACGCTCCCGCGCTTGCCGATGACAGCAACCAACTCGACAACGCCGGATTTCTGGCCGCCGTGCGGCGTGCCGCGGCGGGCTTGCGCGCCGCGCGCGTCACGACCGGCGATGTTGTCGCCATCATGCTGCCTGACAGCATCGAGCTGTTGGTGTCGCTGTTCGCCACCTGGCGTTCGGGTGCCACGGCCAGCCTGGTCGACCCGTTGCTGACCGACTCGGAGACCAGTCGGCGGATCGCGGAGGCGGGCGCCGAGATCCTCATCGCGCAGCGCTCACTGGCGGATACCCTGTCGGTTCGAACTGTCACCTCGGTCCGAGAACTCTGCGTCGCAGAACCCGGCGCCACCGAAGCAGCGCCGCCCAGCCCGGAGGCACCGGCGCTGATCACATACGGCGGAGGCAGCAAACGCACCGTGCTCGACCACCGGAACCTCGAGGCCATGTGCCGGCTGGTGATCGAGGTCTTCGCCTTGACCGACACCGAGCACAGCCTGTCGATCATGCCTATGTGGCAGATGAGCGGCATCTTGGTGGGAGCCTTGTCACCGCTGGTCGCTGGGGGGCGCGCCACTGTGGGGGGTGCCGTAGACCCGAGAACGTTCCTGGAACGAATCGAGCGCACCCGACCCACCTACTTCTCTGCGGTGCCCAGCCTGTACGCAGCGCTGTCCGAGCTGCCCGGACGGATTCCGAGAACGATCTCGTCCGTCCGGTTCGCCATCTGCTGCGCGGCGCCGGCCGGGATCGAATTGAAAACGGAGTTCGAAGACCGCTATGGCATACCGATCGTCAATGGATACGGCTTGAGCCAGGTCATCGCGCGAGCGCACTCGATCGGTTCCCCGGCATCCGCTTGAACGGGCAGCCCGATGACACCCTGTTGTAATTTCTGTAGGTCCGCTTTCGTCGGGAGGGCCGGGCAAGACGCCATAATCGCGACCTGCGGTACACCGGATTCCCTCGGCTCGTCCGCTGGGTTCGGCGTGACGGTTCGACTGGCCGAATCGGCAGCATTCCACAGCTGGGCAGAGCTGGGGATGCGACCGGCGCCACCACACTATGGTGAGGCGGTGGCACTCGAGTCAGGTGAACAGTTCGCGGGATTCGTCGTGCGGGCCCGGTTGGGGCACGGCGGCAGCAGCGAGGTGTACCTGGCCGAGGACCCCGCACGGTCGCGGCCGGTGTCACTGAAGATCTTGGGTCCGGACGACAGTCGGTCAGCCGTGGCGCGTGCGCGATTCGTGCACGAATTCGAGATCCTCTCCGCCTTGCGGCACCCCGACATCGTGCGGATGTACGCCCACGGCGAATGCGACGGAAGACTGTGGTCGGCGCGCGAGTACGTGGCAGGCACGACGGGGGCGGCATTGGTGCGCATGCCCCACCAGCACCCGAACCTGCCCCGGGTACTGCACATGCTGACCCATATGGCGGCAGGGCTGGATTTCGCGCACGCCAACCATGTCCTGCATCTCGACGTGAAACCGGCGAATGTGTTGCTCGGCGCCGACGACCCGGCGACGGTGAAGATCTCGGACTTCGATCAGGCCCGGTGGTTGAACCGGCCCGAACCACCATTGGCCACTGATGGTTTCATCGTGGCGTCGGTGCCGTATGCCGCGCCGGAACTGCTGCGGGCGGGCACGGTGTCCCCGGCGACCGATCAGTACTCGCTGGCCTGCGCGGCCGTCGAACTGCTCACCGGCCTCCCGCCGTTCCCAAACCCGAACCTCATGGCCACCGCGGAGGCCCACCTGCACGACGCACCCCCCGACATCTCCGAACGCCATCACTGGATTCCGCGTGAGGTTGACGCGATCCTGCACCGGTCGCTCGCCAAGAAGCCCGGCACCCGTTACGACTCGTGCTCCGAACCCATCCGACTGCTCACCGAGGCACTGCGCGACGTCGATCCACGCCCCTTCGCCCCGTTGCTGAACCGCGTGAAGTCGATATTCGGCCGATCGCCCCGCCGACAGGCGCGGTCGCGTACCCCACGATGACGTTTCGATCGCCGATCGGCAGCGGCCTCCATGTGACGGGGGAGCATTGCCGTCGCCTCGAATGCCGGTCCGATATTTCGCGCGAGTCCGGTGAAGTCGACCGCGTGCGCCCCGGGAAGGTGACCGTCGGGGGTCCGGGCAGACCGGGAGCCAGTGGGCCGGGAACTGTCGGATCCCGCATTGTTTCCGATCCCGCACACCGGGTACCGCCCGTGGGTCATCGAGAGAAAGGGAGTGATGCAAGATGCGCAAGACCATCGCGATCCCATTGACCGCTTTGACCCTCACGCTCGGCGGGGTAGGGGTAGCCGAAGCAGCCCCCATCCCTTCGCCATCACCGCTGGCCCAGGACATCCACGTTGATGACGACAGCAGTGACAAGACCGGCCTGTGGGGCTTGCTGGGCCTCCTCGGGCTCGCCGGTTTGACCGGCCTGGCTCGCCGCAAGGACAACCGCACCGTTCCCACCACCGGCACCCACCCCCGCCAGCCCTGACATAGCGCGACCCGTGGGGCCCCTGTCACGCGACAGGGGCCCCACCGGTGTGTGCGCCGATGCGGCCGAGTCCGCGGACTGGCACACCCGCCTGGTCAGCGAGGTGCCAGTGCCGGGTGTCCGACTTCGGCGGCTGTCAGCTTCCCCCTACCCCGAGGGCGGTCAGCAGTACCAGTACCACCGTTGTGACGGCGAAGACGCCGTGACCGGCGACGACCGCAACGGGGAAGTGGCTTTCGGCAGTCTGCTGTGCGCCGGCCGGAGCCCGAGTCTGCGGTGGACCGGCCGCGGCCCGTTCGCGGTACACCGGCAGCCAGCGAGCCAGCATGAAGAAGCCGAGCAGGGCTACCGGGATCAGGAGGACGAATGCCGTCCACGCCAGCGCGTCCTCGTCGACGACGAGGTAGATGATCCAGACGATCAAACCCGCGACGGCCAGCAGGAAGTGGCCGAATACCACCGGGGGCGGCAGTTGAGTCGTACCCTGCTCCCGAGTGCCGCCTTTCGAGATCCACGAGGCGAGCAGGACGAATCCGCCTCCTGCGGTGAGCAGCCAGGTGATCAATGCCGCGATGGCCATGACGATCTCCTTTCGGTCGGAACGGATGGGGATCAGCGCCGGAAGCCCGCGGCTTGGCTCGCCTCGTCGGCCACGCGGACGCCGTAGTGGTAGGCCAGCTTTCCGCCGAGGTAGCCCGACACGCCCAAGGCCACGAGGCTGATCGCCGACAGCAGGAGCGGACCGAGCGCCACGGGACCGTGCGGACCGTCGCCCGCTCGGCGCCACAGGAAGCCGATCGCGAAGGCGACCGTGACGGCTATGTTCAGGCTCATGTGCAGCAGACCTGTTCGGAACGCCGGGGTGCCGCTCGGGATCGCCAACAGGTCCAGGAATCCGACGGCGGCCGCGGCCACCGCGCCGAGCACGCCGATCGCGATCAACCACAGCGCGCCCTGCGCGAGGAAGTCCGGATCGTCCACGATCCGTGAACCGATGTCGAACACCAGGCTCGCCACCCAGGTGCCGATCGGCACGGTGACCAGGATCGGGTGGAAAGGATGCCCGTAGGGGCCTGCCAGCAGCCCGCTGACCGGGCGCTTGGCCTGTTGTGGATCACTGGTCACGACAACCTCCGAACTGATCGCGGCTGTGTCTCTCCGGGGTAGCGGCGGCGGGTGGAGCGAACGTCTCGGCTGGAGGGAGATACCCACCGCGTTCCGAATCACCCCCGGCTTTACCGGTGATTGATCGAGGTCGGCGGTGCTTGCGGCCGGCACCGGGGTGCCGGGCGGGGTTCCGCGCCGGCGAGGTGAGTACCACGGAGGCGCCGACAGCCGCAGCATGAGCAGCGCGACGAGCGATGGGTGACCGAGGATCGCTGGCGGAGTTTGCGCGTATGCGTCGGCAGGCTCGGTGCACGCCGATTTCTGGGCATGAACCAGGCGACGGTGCCGGGGACCGCTTTCGGTCGAAGTCAGTAGGCGAGGGGATAGTCCTCGTCGGGGAGCGGCGTGAGCAGCGACTGATCGATACGGTCGGCGATACCAGCGGTGTCGAACGCGGTACGAATGCGTTCGGCCAGCGGTGTGAGCGTCGTGGTGTCGAGTCCGAAGTCGTGGTCGGCATGGTAGGCGAGGACGTCTTGCTCGGCGTAGTCGGCGTCGTTGCTCCTGGGGAAGGCGGACATGACGAATCTCCTTTCGTTCTGCTGACCGGTGGTACGGACCCAGGCCGGGGGAGGGCCCTGTGTCCCTCCCCCGGCCTGGAGAAGAGTGACGTGACTACGAGCAGGTTGTCCCTGCGGCGATGCCGTCCTCCCTGCCATGCCGCATGATGCGGCGGTGCGCGCGGAGCAGGGTCGCACGCTGTGCTCGAATGCGCCTGGCGCAGGGGCGGCGACGGCTCGCCGCGGAACTCCTTTCCATCAGTCGAATCCGGGCATCACCTCCCTTCTTTACGTCGTCGTATGCGGCTCGGCGGAGGAGCGCGTTGGCTGGCACGCCCCGCCCCGGGCCGCCTCCCAGGCGTTCCCACCGGGTCCTGGCCGGGTCGCGGGCTCGGCGTGCGCCGTGAGCGCGGCGCCGGGACCGAAGGGTATGGCCGCCCGCGCATACGGTCGCGGGCTTCGCACAGAATCGCGTCCACCTCGGCGAACAGCTGCTCCAGGTCGGGATCGAGCAGCCAGGCGTCGAACTCGTCGATCGACTGCGTGCTCGGAGCGGAACCGGTCATGACGGTGCCTCCCGCCGCAGCGTTCAGGCGTCGATCGCCTGGTGCCCGTCGCCGCGCCCGATGGCGATCTTGCGCGGCTTGGCCCTTTCCGCGATCGGAATCGTCAGCCGGAGTACGCCGTCGGCATAGTCGGCACGGACCTGGTCGGTATCGAAGTTGTCGCCCAGGAACAGTTGGCGGCTGAACTCGCCTCGAGGGCGTTCCGTGGCGATCATCTCGCGCTGTGCGTCGAGTTCCGGTCGGCGTGCGCGGACGGTCACGACGTCGCGCTCGACGTCCAGTCCGAGGGAATCACGGTCAATGCCGGGAGCGTCGATCTCGACGACGAACTGGTCGCCCTCGCGCCAGGCGTCCATCGGCAGTACTGCGGGGCCCGCCGCTGTGCCGAACACCTGCTGCGTCAGACGTTCCAGATCGCGGAACGGATCGGTGCGCATCAGCATGGTCGTCACCTCCAACTCACTCTATCCTGAATAGAACGAATCAGATTAAGTGTGTCACCAGACATAGATTCTTATAGCACTGATGTCGGTGCTGCGCAAGGGTTCAGTGGAGAAAACTTCCTGTGGACCCGGGCTCGGCCAGTCGAACTTCGGCCGGATCACCACCTTTCGGTCGGACCCGCTGGTTCGGGCGAAGTGTCGAGCGATGGGATGGTTCGGGAAGCAGCTCGGCGGGGCGCGTCGTGAGGTTGGTCGCCCGGTCCGCGCAGTCAGTCCGATTCCATCGCAAGGTCGTGGTCGAGGAAGTCCGCGACGAGCGGGGCGATCTCGCGTAGGTGGGTTTCCAGGGCGAAGTGGCCGGTGTCGAACAGGTGAAGTCGCGCCTCGGGTAGATCGGCCAGGTAGGCGTGCGCTCCGGGCGCCGGGAAGAATGGGTCGTTCGCGCCCCAGACGATCAGTGTGGGCGGGGTGTGTCGCCGCAGCCACGACTGCCATCCGGGATAGGCGCGGACGTTGGAGTGGTAGTCGAAGGCCAGTTCGACCTGCGCCCGCGTTCGTCCCGGTTGGTCGAGATAGTACTGGTCCAATGTCCAGCCATCCGGTGCGAGCAGTGCGGGCTCGGCGACGCCTCCCTCGTACTGGCCGCGAGTGCCTTCGAGGGTGAGCAGTCGGCGGATGGTGTCGTGCGCCCCGTCCTGGTCGGGGCGCAGGCCGATGAACTCGCGGGCGCCCTGCGACAGCCCGGATTCGTAGGCGTTGCCGTTCTGGATCACCAGCCCGGTGATCCACTCGGGATGGCGCACCGCCAGCCGGAAACCCACCGGTGCTCCGAAGTCGAAGACGTACATCGCGAATCGTGACAGTCCCAGCTTTTGGACGAAACCTTCGGTGATATCGGCAAGCCTGTCGAAGCGGTACTCGAAATCCGCGGGGGTGATGGTGTTTCCGAAGCCCGGATAGTCGGGCGCGATCAGTCGGTAGTCGTTGCCGAGCGCATCGATGAGGCGGCGGAACTGGTGAGAGGCCGAGGGGAAGCCGTGGAGCAGCAGGAGGGTCGGCGCGTTCGGGCGCTGCGGGACGGACTCCCGGTAGAACACCGCGACACCGTCGACGTCGAGGTGGCGGTGCAGGACCAGTGGCAGTTCATTCATTATTCACATGCTTTCTTTCGCGAGGTCACATTAGTGATACTCCGATTGGTTCTAATGCGTCAACCTGATGAGTTAGCATTAGTGCATGCGTGATCTCGAACCGCTGATCGGCGAACCACTGGCTCTGGACCTGGTCAACACCCGACCCCTCGGGGCCGATCTATTGAGCACGCCCCAGCAACTCGCCGCCTGGCTGGACCTGCAGAACGGCCGCCTGTCGGAATCGCTCTCCTCGCCGGCCGGCGAGGACCTCGCCGCTGTGCGGGCGGTGCGTGAGTACCTGACCGCCGCGGTCGAGGCACTACTGCGAGGGGAGCGCCCGCCTGCGGCGGCATTGCGCGGACTGGAGGACGCCCGAGAGGCGGCCCCGGTCACCCGTCACCTCGACTGGAACGGCAACGCGGTCATCGCAATCGCTCGCCGCGCCGGAGACCCCGGTGCACGCGTGGCCGCGGAGCTCGCCGACTCGGCGATCGACCTGCTCACCGACCCGCGCATCTCCCAGCTCAAACGCTGCGCCGCCGATGATTGCGTAATGCTGTTCCTGCCCACCCATCCGCGCAGGCAATGGTGCTCACCCGATCGATGTGGCAACCGCGCACGGGTCGCGCGCTACTACCAGCGCCAGAAGTCACGTTCGACCCGGGACCGGGACGCCGGGGGCTCCGATCAATAACGTCCTCGACCACGCACGGCTGTCGTCATACCGCAGGCGTATCCGCAGCCATCGGATCGGGCGGCAGGTGACAAGAACGAGAAGCGTCAGCAGTGGCCGGTCAAGCGGATCGAGGCCCTGACCACCCCACCGCGCGAGCAGCCTGGACCACGTATTCGCTGACCGGTCCGGTCGACCACAAGTGATGTCGGACGCCGGAGCGTGCGGCGGCGATCCCGGATGCGGTCGCCGCCACACGGATGAGTTCAACGGCAGTGCTCTGGACGACCGTTCACCGGCAGCTCGGCGTGGCAACAGCCGTGCGCCGGCTGGTGTCTCGTCATCGATCGCACACTCACCGGACACCGGGTTCGTCGGCGAGGTAGGGCGGTGCCGGGTCATAGTGGATTTCGCGACGCACCGCCCGCGCGTGCGCGCGGCCGTGGAGTTGGCCGACGAGCCACAGCGCGCTGTCGATGCCAGCCGAGACACCTTGACTGGTGAGGATGTTGCCGTCGATGACGTATCGTGCGTCTCGGACGACGGTGACGTCTCCGAGCGCTTCGAGTTCGTCCTCGTGCTTCCAGTGGGTGGCGACGCGGCGTCCCCGGGCTGGGCCGGCGGCGTGGAGCAGGAACGCTCCGGTGCAGACGCTGACAACCCACGCGGCATCTGCGGCTGTCCGGGCGATCCATTCGGTGACGACGGTGTTGTACGGCTCCACCTTTCGTGCGCCGCGCCCGCCCGGGATCAGCAGTACGTCCAGCGGTGGATGATCGTCGAGTGTGTGGTCCGGCAGGACACGGAGTCCTTTGCTGAATCGGACCGGCTCGGGCCGTTCGGCTATCAGGACGGCGCGGTCGGTGTCGTCGCGCAGGATCGCCGATGTGGTGAACACTTCCCAGGGGCCTGCGAAGTCGAGTTCTTCGGCGTTGTCGAAGATGAGAACTCCGTACGTTGTCATGGTTGCCTCTCGGTCGGCTCGGGGGAAGCGGCAGCGCTCATGGGAGCAACGCCGCCGCGATCGACTCGTTCGGGATCGCGCCGGGCGGGACGGCGAAGATCGCGCTGCCGGTGTGCTCGATGAGGGGGTTCATCCGGTCTTCGGCGGCGAGTGCATTCTGCGCTCTGATGAATTGTTCGGGCGGGTTGTTCATGTAGGCGGCGAACAACAGGCCGGCGTCGAGCTGGTTGTGGCCCCCGTGAGTATGTTCGGGCGTGCCGGGCAGGTGTGTGTGTGGAGTCTCGGGGGAGGAGCCCGCGGCCCCGGCGTTCGAGATCAGTGTGCCGTAGTCGTAGTTGTAGCCGCGGCGCAGCATGGGAATGCCATGGACCAGTCGCACATGGGCGCCGGGCGGGATCGCAAGTTCGCCGTCTCGGCCGTGGTGGGTGAGGTCCACCGGATCGGATTCGGCCGCACCGCCCAGGGGCGCCCCATCACTGCGGCGGCGGCCGATGATGCGGTCCTGCTCGGTCTGCGGCAGCTGGTCCCATTCGGCGGTTCTCATGCGGATTTTGCGGAACACCAGGTAGCTGCCGTCCTGGAACCAGCCGGGTTCGTCGGCGGAGCGAACCCATACCGTTCGATCGAACTCGGTGTTGCCCGGGCGGGGGTTGGCGGTGCCGTCCTTGTGGCCGAACATGTTTCGCGAGGTGCCACCGTCGGCAGGACGGCTCAGGAACCCGTGCTGGGTCCAGCGCAGGCGCGCCAGTCCCGGCATGCGTGCCCGCAACGCGCGGAACGTGTGGCTGACGATCTGGGCGTCGTCGGCGCATACCTGCACCAGCACATCGCCGCCGCACCACGCCGGATGCAGGATGTCACCGGTGAACGCGGGTAGCGGTCGCAGGTGTCGCGGACGTTGGGCGGCGAGCCCGAACCGCTCGTCGAACACCGAGGGCCCGAGGCCGAAGGTGACAGTCAGGCGAGCCGGAGCCAGCCCGCTCGCGAAGTCGGTGTGGGCGCTGAACCCCGGTGGCGTCCCCGGTTGCTCCGGGAGCGGTGCACCGGCCGCCAACGCGGCGGCGGTCGCCGTCCAACCGGCCAGGAGTGCGCGCAGCGCCTCACGGTCCGGTCGCGCGACGTCGACCGCCAGGAACAGCGCGTGCGACTGCGCGGGGGTCGCGATGCCTGCCTGGTGTGGCCCGTGGAAAGGTTCCAGCCGCGTCCCCTGGGGGGTGTCGGGTGCGGTCGCGCGGCCCGCGACCACACCGACCGCCGCGGCTCCCGCCGTCGCCAAGCCCGCGCCGAACAACCCGCGCCGGGTGACGCGCGGCGATTCGGCTTCATTCCGGTCCGCAGTAGATGTGCTCATGCCCTGTCCCGCCTCCACACTGTCCCCCGTCGCTCGTACTCCATGATTTCCTCGATCGCCACGGCGATATCCGAACCCAATTCCCGCTGCACCAACCACAGAGCGAGGTCCAGCCCGGAGGTGACGCCGCCAGTGGTGACCAGATCGCCGTCGTCCACGACCCGTGCCCGGGTGATCACGCCCCCTTCGCGCTCCAGTTGCTCGATCAGCCGGTGGTGGGTCGTGCACGGCCTGCCCCGCGTGATCCCGGCCCCTGACAGCAGCATCGCGCCCACGCAGACCGAGGCCATCGTGAGACCGTCACGCCGGGCGGCGGCCAGCAGCCGGGGGATGTGCCCGCGCGCGATCTCGCCGGGCACGCCGGGAGAGCCCGGCGACAGGCCGTAACCGCCGCCGGGCACCACGATCACATCGGCACGCTCCGGAGCCCACCCGGCCGAGACGTCGATCCGGGTGCCGGACATGAGCACCACCGAACCGGGACTCGCCGCAGTCACCAGCTCCACACGTGCACGGGAATCGAAATGCGTCGCATAACCCAACATCTCCAGCGGCGCGAAAATATCCATGTCATCCACACCGTCGAATGCGGGAATCTGCACCCGCCACCCGTCCGGCCCGGTTCCGCCGCGGGCCGGCGGAACCGGTGTGAACGGACTCGACAGCGCACCCGCTCCGGCGACAGCGCCGAGTCCCGTCCGCAGCGCTGCACGCCGGTTCATGTGCGCTCGCGAACACCGCACAGCGCGGCGGCCATCGAACGATATGCGCGACAGGAGATTCCGGTACGCGTGCCCGACCTGCTCACAGGGAGAAATACGGGTCGTCGAGCACATACCGCCACGACCCGTCGCTCCCGCGCCGTGCGATCTCGGTCGAAGTGGAGAACACCGGGTCACCGTCCGGCGTCGCGCCCGACACGGTGGCATCGTTGGAGATCAAAGCCAGCTCCCCGACCACGTGCACGCGACGGGGCCGCAACTCGATCTTCGCCCCGGAGTCGATCATCGCGGCGAGCGAACTGCGGATGGCCTCGGCGCCGGATCGCCGGTCACCCGGGCTCGGCAACAGCAGCGCCGTCGGCTCGTACAGCGACATCAACGCGTCCAGGTCACCGGCGTTGAAGTACCGCGCGAACAGCGAGGCCAGCTCGGTCGGCTGGGGGGCTCCCAGGCCACGGTCCCCGATCCGTACCGGGCGGTCGTTCCAGCCAGCGTCCTCGACGGCGTCGAACCAGGTGGTCGGCGCGTGCGTCGGGTAGTAGAGCTGGCAGAGCTGACCCGGGAAGGTGAACCAGCTGCCCTTGGCCGGATTGTCACGCACCTGCCGAGCCAGAATCTCACCGAATGCGTAGCCCAGGTCATAGCGCGGCCACACCGCATGCACTCGAGCAGCGAAACCGTCGGACAGCTGTGCACGCCGCAGCCCCGCGATGTCAGCTCCCGTACCCATCTGCATCAGCGCCTCAACCGTACCGAAACGACGCGCGATGCCGTCGCTGGTGTGCAGGGCGACAGCGTTCCACACCGTCTGCACCCGCTGCTCGTCGACACCCTTGCTCCTGAGGAACTCCGCGGCCGCGTCAGCTCCGTCTATCTCGAAACGCTGGTCGCCGTTCGCAAAGTCCGTCGCCCCCAGGTCGTGCAGCAGACAGCTGAGATACAGCAGCTCGTCGTCGTAGTCCGCACCGGCCCGCAACCCGTCGACCGCGGCCAACTCCCGCGCATACAGGTAGGCGCGCACGCAGTGGTTGTAGACCAGCGGCGGCGACACCTCGGCCACCAGCGCGTCCGCGGCCACGGCGAGATCCGAAGCGGGCAGTGCGAACTGGGTCGCATCGGCGTTTTGAACGGTCATCGTGCTCCTTCCGAAATGTGCGCACTCAGTGTGTGCCCGGAAGTAGCGGCCGCCCAGTGGCCAGATAGCCATCTATTGCCCAGATCTGGCCACAGTTTGTTCGTAGCTCAGTGCGTGGACTCGGCCATCCGACCGGTCGGCTCCTGGTGGCGATCCACGGACCGCATGGCACGGCCAGAATGGTGAAAGTTGTTGCGGTAGGCCTGCGGAGACGTCCGGGTCAGCCGGGCGAAGTGGTAGCGCAGGGTCGTGGCGGCGCCGAAGCCTGCCTCCTCTGCGATGCGGTCGATCGACAGGTCGGTGGTCTCGAGCAGCTGCTGCGCACGATGCACACGGGCGCGTAGCAACCATTGCAAGGGGGTGGTCCCGATCTCGGCACGGAACCGGCGATTGAGGCTGCGCACGCTGATCGCCCCGTGCGCGGCGATGTCGTCGAGGGTGAGCGGGCGGTGCAGGTTGACCTGCATCCAGTCGAGGACCGGTTGCAGCGATGTGTCGGGGCTTTCGGGGTCGGTGTAGGTGATGAATTGCGCTTGCCCACCGTCTCGCTGCGGCGGCATCACGATCCGGCGGGCGGTGTCGGCGGCCACCTTGGCGCCGAGATCCCGGCGAACCATGTGCAGGCACAGATCGAGCCCCGCCGTTGCCCCAGCCGAGGTGAGTACCGCGCCGTTGTCGATGAACAGCACCGAAGCGTCCACCTCGACGAGCGGATACCGGCGCGCCAGCTCGGCGGCGTGTTCCCAATGGGTGGTCGCCCGTTGCCCGTCGAGCAGTCCGGTCGCGGCAAGGGTGAACGCGCCGACGCAGACGGAAGCCATCCGTGCTCCGCGCGCGGCCGCGTCCAGCAGCGCCTCGCGAACGCAGTCGGCGGGTTCGCGCTGGAACTCGGATTGCCCCGGCACGAGGACTATGTCGGCATCGGCGACGCTGTCGAGAGCCCAATCCGTCTGCAGTCGCACCACACCGTGCACGGGGGCGATGGCGGCAGTGCCGCCGATCGTGACAACCCGGATTTCGTAATGCTTTTGCCCGCTCACGGAATTCGCGGCGCCGAACACGAAGCCCGGGAGCATTACTTCGAAACCGAGCGCGTTGTCAGGAGCCAGTACTGCCACGATCGCCATGGCCAGAATTTAATGGATAGCCTGATAACAGACACCGGCGCCCCGGCGCCGCCCGGGCCGCACCACTGACGCGGGGTTGGAGACGCGGCGAAAACCCCGGGTACTCTCCAGTTCGTTATGGTGTCCGCCGTCCTGCTACTGACTGCCTGCATCCAGCTGGCCTGCGTGGTGCTGCTGTGGACTCGCATCACCCGAATCCCCCGGATCTGGTTGCTGGGCCTGGTGGGCATCGGCGTGGCTTACGACTCGGCGATCGTCGGGCTCGGAGCGACGCTGGGGGAGGGGGCGTTGCTGCATGCTCTGAGTCTCGGCCGATTCGTCGGCCACGCCCTGCTGACCCCGCTGCTGGTGCTCTGGGCGGCCGACCGAACCGGAGCGAGCCCGCGGTGGCGGCGGTCGGCGCTGGTGCTCACCGTCGCATTGGTGGCGTGGGGCGTGCTCACCGAACTGCCGCACCTGCGACTCGTGCCCCGCTGGTTCGCCGATACCCTTCGCTATTCTGCCGAATCCCCGGCACCTCCGGTGCCTGCGCTCGTCGTGACTGCGGTGCTGCTCGTCGCCGGAATCGTATTGTGGCGCAGCGAAGGGCGCCTCTCTCCGTTGCTGAGCACAGGACTGCTGTTGCTCGCGTCCGCGGCGGCCGTGGCCGTTCCACCGCTCGGCAATGTCGGTGAAGCCGTAATGCTCGCCGCATTCACAGGCGCCGAAGTGCGAGTCTTTTCGAGCAAAGCCGATATGTCGGCGAGTAGCGGTGACGAGCCCGAGGCGGGCGCCGGCGCTTAGCGGGGACGGCCCGTCTGCCGCCTATGCGCTGATGATCCGACACGAATTGCGCAGCATTCCAGCTGCGGTTCGGGATGGGCCAGCGGG
Organism: Nocardia sputi; assembly: GCF_023501985.1. Lineage (NCBI taxonomy): Bacteria > Bacillati > Actinomycetota > Actinomycetes > Mycobacteriales > Nocardiaceae > Nocardia > Nocardia sputi. The sequence continues at coordinate 60,619 of NZ_JAMFLC010000016.1, forward strand.
CTCGCGCGCGCCGGAATGCGCACCGTGCCGGATGTACGCAACGGCAGCCCGCCAGCAGTCGACGGTATTAACATTTACTTACGTAGATATTAGCATTCACGCATGTGCCTCACGAATTCACTAGCGTGGAGCGATAGCCTTACCGGTATGGCACGGGATGAGCGCGGAGTTACCGCCCAGAGCGAAGACTTCTCCACCTGGTACAACGAGCTGGTCGTGAAGGCCGGTCTCGTCGATCGGGGTCCGGCCAAGGGCACCATGGTGATTCGACCGTACGGGTACCGGATCTGGGAGCTGCTCCAAGCCGAGCTGGACCGCCGGATCAAGGACACCGGGCACGAGAACGCCTACTTCCCGCTGCTGATCCCACAGAGCTACCTCGAACGCGAAGCCGACCACGTCGAGGGGTTCTCTCCTGAGCTGGCTGTGGTCACCCACGCCGGCGGCAAGGAGCTCGAGGAGCCCCTGGTGGTGCGGCCCACGTCGGAGACGATCATCGGCGAGATGATGGCGAAGTGGATCTCCTCGCACCGTGATCTGCCGATGCTGCTCAACCAGTGGGCCAACGTCGTGCGCTGGGAGATGCGCCCGCGCATGTTCCTGCGCACCACCGAGTTCCTGTGGCAGGAGGGCCACACCGCGCACGTCGACGAGCCGCAGGCGCGGGCGGAGATGGAGCTGGCGCTGGACATCTACGCCACTGTCGCGCGGGAGCTGGCGGCCATGCCGGTCGTGCCGGGGGAGAAGACCCCGGGTGAGCGGTTCGCCGGTGCGGTCGACACGCTCACCATCGAATCGATGATGCGTGACGGCAAGGCCCTGCAGGCGGGAACCTCGCACTACATGGGCACCAATTTCGCGCAGGCCTTCGGCATCAGCTACGCCGCCGCCGACGGCCGGGACACGTTGTGCCACACGACCTCATGGGGGATGAGTACCCGCATGCTCGGCGGGGTGGTGATGACCCATGGCGACGACCGCGGCCTGGTGCTGCCCCCGAAGCTGGCGCCGCACCAGGTGGTCATCGTGCCGATCACACGTGGTGACAGCGCCGCTGCGGTGCTCGCCGCCGCCGATGAGCTGGCAGCGAAGCTGCGCGCGGCGGCAATTCGGGCGCATGTCGACGACCGCGATCAGACGCCGGGCTGGAAGTTCAACGAGTGGGAGATGCGCGGTGTGCCGGTGCGTATCGAACTGGGCCCACGCGATCTCGCGGCAGGCACCGCGGTGCTGGTGCGCCGACTCGGTGACGAGGGCAAGCAACCTGTGGAGCTGTCGAGGCTGCCCACGGCGATACCGACCATCCTCGAGGATTTCCAGGCATACCTGCTACAGCGAGCCACCGACTTTCGCGACGACCACACTCGCACAGTCGACGACTGGGCGGCGTTCGAGACTGCTGTCGCGAGAGGGTGGGCGCTGGCCTTGCACTGCGGGCAACCAAGCTGTGAGAACGACATCAAAGCGATCACCGCGGCGACCCCACGGTGTGTGCCGTCGGCCGGCGCAACCGAGAGCGGCCGGTGCGTGCGCTGTTCCGCACCGGCCGCTTACGGCAAGCGGGTGATCTTTTCTCGCGCTTACTGATCGGTGGGCGTCGGCCTCATACCAGCCGATACTTCCAGCCGACGATCCGGTTGAAAAGCGTATCGCGCACCGAGGTCAGCCAGAAAGCGGGGGATCTCGACGGCCCAGGACCATTTACACCTGAAGTTCGCTCCTCGCGGTGCTCTACTCCGTGTCATCATTCCTGGGTCGCGTATTGGTGGGAGGGGACACATGAGTCGGATGTCCGATGCGGACATGCCCGCGTTCTGGCGCAGTGCGGACGCGGCGTCGTTGCGGGGGCAGCAGATGACGCTGCGGCTCAACCGCATTCGGCTCGGCGGGACGGTGTTCGCCGCGGTCGGCGGAGCGCTGACTTGGAAGGCAGGCGCCGTCAATGTATGGGGTGTGGTGGCACTGCTCGGGTTCGCCGCCGCGCTGGCAGCGGAGATCGTGTCGAGCACTGTGCGGCCCGAGCAGGACTGGTATTCCGGGCGCGCGCTCGCGGAGTCCGCCAAGACCTTGGCATGGCGATATGCGGCGGGCGCTGCTCCGTTCCTGCCCTCGATGAGCGCGGCCGATGCCCGCGCCGCGATGCGGGACCGCCTTGCCGCCATCGCCGCGGAGTTCGGCAACCAGATTCCGATCGGAGCGGGCGATGCCGTCGCCACGTCCGCGATGCAGACATTGCGAGCCGCCCCGTTCACGGAGCGCAAGGCTGTCTACCTCCGGGACCGCACCGAAGACCAGCGTCAGTGGTACGCGAACAAAGCCGAGGACGCGAAGCAGAAGATGTCTCGGTGGCGTGTTGCACTGGTTTTCGGAGAAGTTCTGGGATTGGTGTTGGCCGGGTTGCGCGCGTTCGGCGTCTGGGAGATCGACTGGTCAGGTGTCATCGCCGCCTGCATCGCCGCGGGTACCGCATGGATGGGCATCAAGCAGTACGCGGCACGGAACTCTGCCTACGCCACGGCAGCGAACGAACTGGCCTTGCAAGCCGACAAGCTGGCCGATGTCTCGGAAGTCGAATGGCCGCAGGCCGTCGCGGACGCAGAAGAAGCCATCAGTCGCGAGCACACCATGTGGCTGGCATCCCGCACCGCCAACCTGCTGTGAGCTCGTCCCGGCTTTCGTAGCTCCCCGATGTGCGCCATGCGCTGCACTTCTCTGGACCCGGAGAGGCTGTCCCGCGCAGCGCGGTCGGCGTCTGTTTTGTCCGTGTCGTCCGTTATGGCTGGGCTCGACCGGGACACCGTCCGTGGCGGATTCATCCACGGTTGGTCGCGCTCGGTGGATTGTCAGCGGTGGGCGGCATGGTAGGCGCGGCCCTGGGTGGCCACGATGCGCACCAGATCACCCAACGCGATCTCCACATCGGCGAGGTGCAGACCCCACGTCGCGTCCGGCACGGCGTACAAGTCGGGGCTTCCCGGCTCCGGAGTCGCCATCAGCACGTTCGTGTCGCCGTTGCGCAAGCACTGGAGCCGGTAGCGTTCGGCGGGATCGAGCCACGGGGTCGGCGCGACGACAGCGGACGCTCCGTCCTGCAATGCCAGTTCGACGCCGAGCGGGCTGGGCACCGGATTCACGCGCAGGACACTGGCGGCGACGCGAGATTCGTTGCGGTCCAGAGAAACGGGGTTGGTGCAGGCGACTTCGTAGTCGTCGCCATACGGACGTGGGAGCGGCTCAGGAGTCACGGGGTTGCGACCGAATCGGCTGTCCGGTGGGGGAGTCTCGTCGTATGTCTGCCAGGCGAGCACACACCCTGTCTGCTGCTCGGCGCGGCACAGCGGCAGATGCTGGAAATCGCCGCCGACGTCGCGGTTCTTCGGTACGACCACATTGCCGCCGAGCAGGATCGCGGACACGATCCGATCTCGTACCTCCGGCCGCGGGTCGATTTCCTCCCTGATCAGTTGACGCAACATGCGTGTACCCTGCGAATGTCCGATCAACACCACCGGTCTGCCGTCTCGGCGCTCGCCGATGAACTGCCGCCAGGCCCGCAGCACGTCCTCGTAGGCGATCCGCGCCATGTCGGCGCGCCGCTCGGAGGTATACGCCTTCTCCGCCGCCAGCGCGGCCAGGGTTCGCTGCCGGTACACCGGCGCGTATATCCGGCAGACTTGGGAGAAGCGGGCCGCCTGTTGTTCGGCTACGGCTCGGATCTCCGGAGTCACCGAGGTATCGGCGTTGGGGGTCGGTTCCAACGATGCCGTTGGATAGACGTAGAAGCAGTCCGAGCCCGAATCGTTCGCCGCCGGTTCGTCCCGCACGTCCGGCTGCCCGGCCCGGCGTACCGTTGTCGCCGAACTCGCTCGGCACGGATCATCGGCCCGATCCGGTCGGCACAACCACACGACGCCGACGTCCGCAACCGGATCCGCCGCCGCGCTCACCGGCAATCCCGACAGGACGCCGGCGCCACAAGCCGCCGCCGCAACCGTCCGCCGCCACCAGCTATCCCGCATCGCACACCTCACCGCTTCGCGCGCGACTCTGAGCCTGTGCCCCGCGACACCGCGCATGTTCGGAGGGGCGGCCTTCGACGGCGTCAGCTTAGCGACGATCGCGCCCGACCAGAAGCGATGTCGAGTTCGAGCCGTGCCCACCACCGTAGGTGATCCCGCATCCGTGGTGATCCCGCATCCGCGGTGATTCGGCCGAGTCGCACGGGCAACGGATTGATCGGCTTTTATCGAATTCGTCGACCAGCGAATCGAATCACGCTCGACTCATGGTGTATTCACGTCCATCGTGTTATGCATGAGTCATGCATGATGACCGCACCGGCAATCTGCTCGGAGCCGCGGCGCTGGCGGTGACCGATCTGATGCTCGAGGACGTGACCGAGATGTCAGGGGCCGGCCCAAGGGCTGCCTCGGCACTCGTGGTGCTGGCGACCTCCGCCGCGCTGAGCGGTACCGAGCTCGGCAGGCGGGTGGGTCTGAGTCAGTCCGCGGCGGCGCGGATGATCGACGGGCTCCTGCAACGTGGATTGGTCGAACGGCGGCCGGGTCAGGGCCGTGAGGTGTCCATCCGGTTGACGCGGCGAGGCCGCACCGCGGCTGCCGGCATTCTCGCCGCACGCAGGGATCGGTTGACCCGAGCCCTGGCCGTCCTGGACCCGTCCGAACGCGCCGCCCTGTCCGAGTTGCTCGGCAAGTTGCTGACCGGGCTGTACGGCGAGGTGGGCGACGCCGATCTGTTGTGCCGCCTGTGTGACCGTCGCTGTTGCACAACCGATGCCATCTGCCCGGTCGGACAAGCAGAGCGGGAGCGAACCGGATGACGTCGGGCGCCACGCTGGCGTTGGTTTCCGCGGCCGCGTACGGTCTGTCCGATTTCACCGGTGGCCTGCTGGCTCGACGCGCTCACTTCCTCGTCGTCGCGTTCTTCGGACAAGTCGGCGGCCTGATCGTCGCCCTGGTCACCGCGCCGTTGTTCGCCGCCGCGGCGGATTGGAAAAGTCTTGCGTGGGGTGCCATCTCGGGGGCCGGTACGGCGGTCGGCATGCTGTTGCTCTTCCGTGGGATCAGCCGAGGCGCCATGAGCGTGGTCGTCCCGGTCAGCGCGGTCAGCGGTGTGACGCTGCCGGTGTTGATCGGGGCGCTGTGGCTCGGCGAACGGCCATCGCTTCTGGCCTGGGCGGGGATCGTGGCGGCGATTCCAGCACTCTGGCTCGTCTCGCACGGCCACGGCACCGCGGGCAGATCGACAGCCGCGACCGTGGACGCACTGCTCGCAGGCACGGGCATCGCCCTCCAGTACCTCGCGCTGGCACAAGCCGACGCGGCGGCCGGAACCTGGCCCGTTGTCACCGGACGCCTGGCCGCGATCGCCACCCTCCTGCCGCTGCTGCATCGGACCATGCCCCGCCGCCCGCGTGCCACCGCGCTCGCCATCCTCCTGTCACTCGTCACCGGGGTCCTGGCCGCCCTCGCTCTGGTCTGCTACCTGCTAGCGACCCGGGAAGAACTGGTCGTGATCGCCGTCGTGCTGTCGTCCCTCTACCCCGCGATCCCCGTTCTCCTCGGCATCGCGGCGCTCGGCGAACGCTTGACTCGGAGCCAGGCGTTCGGGCTCGCCGCGGCCGCCGCCGCCCTCGGTCTACTGACAGTCGGCTGAAGATCGGATCCGGTCGGTGCCGCCGCCCGGCGCGGGCCGTCGAAACAACCGTCCTGGTCAGGCGGCAGACTCGGGTAGGTTCCGGTCGGCGCGACTGCTCGTCGTCGGTAACGGCTACGGCGAGCAAGCTCGAGGATTGGTCGGTCGTCATCGCTGTCGACATCGGGTCGACCCCGCCGTGGTGGGAGCGTCAGTTGTCCGGCAGGCGGCCACTTCGCGGATCGGTCGAATCCGGCCCGGAAAGGTCTCGCTGCCACGTCACAGTCAGATGGTCGCGCTCGCCGAACCGGATGAGATGTCTCGCGAGCACATCCTCGAGCCGCGGCAGATCCTCGGCGGCCGCGTCGATGCGCAGATGCAGTTCGCCTTCCCGGGCGGTGAGGGTCGCTCGCCCGACTTCGAAGTCGATCCAGCCCGAGGCGGAGTCCGCCGACCATGAACCGCCGTTGCGTCGCCCGAGATGCGCGACCAGCTGCTTGCCGTATCGCTCGGGTCGATCGGTGCGCACCACCGACTGGGACGAGGACGAAGGAGCCTCTGCGGTCACGACGCGGCCCGCGATCGAGATTCGACGTCCGCGAGAGGGGCACCGAGGACCTGTAGCACCATGATGCGTACCAGCCTTTGGGTTGCTCTGCATTCGCGTTTTCATGCCGATTGCGGCGCGTGTAGCCCGACCGAAGGACAGCCCTGCAACGCCGACGTGGCAATCGTCTCGGGACTACCCCGGCGAACTGCCATTTACACAGCGGCACGGGACCGCCTATCCGACATAGGTACCGATCGAGTGGCGATTGCACAGCAACCTTCCAGTGCTGGCTACGTAAACTCTCGACATGACCGATCTGGCGGAATTCGCTCGGCTGATCGCGGGCGACCACGGACTCTGCGTCGTCTCGACCCTCCGGGCGGACGAAACGATTCAGTCGTCTGTGGTGAACGCGGGTGTCTTGGCGCACCCTGAGGCCGGTACGGACGTGGTGGGGATCGTGGTGCGCGGCGATGCCCGCAAACTGGACAACCTACGTGCCCGGGCGCGTATGACGATCGTCGTCCGGGTCGGTTGGCAGTGGGCCGCCGTCGAGGGGCCGGTCTGGATCGCCGGGCCGGACGACCCGGTGTCCGGCATCGATGCCGAGCGGCTGCGGCTTCTGCTGCGTGAGGTGTTCACCGCGGCCGGTGGCGTCCACGAGGACTGGGAAGAGTACGACAGGGTGATGGCCGCCGAACGTCGTGCGGTGGTGCTGATCGTGCCGGATCGTGTCTACGGCAACAGCTGAGGTTCCATTCGTGCCGTGTCTGCGAGCCGTGTGTGAATCCGACGACGGCTACGGCGGTAGGTGACGACTTCCGGCTCTGTTGGCAGTGTGTCAACAAATGTGCTGCGCTAAGACGCGTCCATGGCGGCGCAGGGCCCGCTTCGTCATGGCTCGACCGGTCGGTGCTGCTCGATGAGCATGCGGGCCATGCGCTTCGCGCGCCGGGCGGCCTCGAGGTCGCCCTCGGCGGCGGAGATGATCGAGCCCTTCATCAGGATGTGCCAGGAGCGGGCGAAGTCGTCCGGGTCGCACAATCCCGCCGCCTCGGCACGGCTGCGTACGATGCCCCGGATATTGTCCAGATATCCGATGCTTGCCTGCCCGGCCGGATGTCCCGCGCCGAGTTCGAGCAGCACGTTGATGAACGAGCAGCCGTCGAAGTCCTCGCGCTGCTGGAACCAGTCGTGGAAGACGTCGAAGATCGCCAGCAGTTGCTCTTCCGGTGTGTTGCCGAGCAAACGGGACTGCTTCTCGACCAGGCCGAGTGTCCACAGCTGCTCGCGGCGCTGCAGCACCGCGAGGACGAGATCGTCCTTGGACGGAAAATGCCGATACAGTGTGGCCTTGGCGACACCGGACGCCGCGATCACCTCGTCGGTGCCCACCGCCCGGATGCCACGCCGGGTGAACAACGTGTATGCCGTCGTCAGGATTCGCTCCCGGGCAGGTACCGCGGGTGCGGCGTGGGAAAGGTTCGGAGTCGCCATCTCCCCGTCACGATATCGCTGTACAGACAGGCCTGTCTATGTTAGTAAAGAAAGACAGGTCTGTCTTGAGGATGCAGGGTGGGCCCTAATGTCGAGCGCGATACGCGCGAAACGAATCGAGTGCCCGTATGAGCACAGCACTGCACGGTCAATCCGGCCCCCTGCACCCACCAACCGATGAGCCGGAGGATGCTCGCCTCAGACTGAACGCCACCATCGAACATCGCGGTAGCACGGTCGTTCTCCATGCTCGTGGCGAAATCGACGCCTACACACTGCCGACGTGGCGCCGAATACTGCGCGAGGCCGCCGCGGCTACGGCGGCGCCGAATCCGATCGTGATCGATACCACCGGGCTCGATTTCATGGCATGCCGTTCCCTGCTGGTCTTGGCCGAGGAATCCGAGAGATGCCGGCATCAGGGTATGCGACTGTGCGTGGTCGGCCGCTCGGTCCTGGCCCGCATCGTGACCCTCATCGACCTCGACGCTCAACTGCCCATCTACTCCTGCGTCGAGGACGCGGTGGCCGACTCGGCGCTGAACGGGCGTTCCCATGGATGCCGTGCCGCGGGGCAACGTGGCACGGTCGCGTCGGTAGCGAAGATAGGAGATCCATCCGGCGCGTAGGCGGCGGCGCTGACGGCGGCCAACTCGGTATCCTCCCCGGATTCCCTTGCGCTCGAACTCGATAGAACGGGCGTCGCCGCCGAGCATGTTCGTCATTCCCTGCCTCTACCGTCGCGCGGTCGAATAAACTGGCCCTGCGTCGGTGACGGCAACCCGAAACCCCTTCGCGGAACTGGACTTCGGGCAGTTGTCGGCGTTTGCCAGCCGGACAGCCGAAGGGGAGGCGATGTCCCAGCGCCCGATCAGCCATACGACCAATTCGGAGCCGAACCGGAACAGCCATTCGAAGCGGCGCATCGTGATCGCGGTCGCGGCGGTGGTTCTCCTGGCTGTGGCCGGCGCGATCGCCTACTCGGTGTTCCGGTCGCAGCCGCAGGCACCGCCCACGGACTCGGCGCAGCCTGGAGCGACTATCGCGCCCGGCTCGAAGCTCAATATTCTCGCCAACGGCGATCACCCGTGGAGCATGCTCATCCGCTCGGACGCCGGAGGGGAATGCGGCCTCGCCGCCAATCACACCGCCCCGCCGTGCAGCTTGCTGATCCCGGAAGGCACCACGGTCATGCGCTTGGAAGCGACCTTTCAGCAACGGTTGATCTACGATCAACCGCCGCGGGACGGATTCCTGTGGTACGGCTGCGATGAAGGGCCCAAGTCCAGAACATGCACCTTCACAGTTACCCGGCCGGGCGGAGTGTGTATCACCGGCGTCGATCCGGAGTTCGTGCGAGGCGATGGCTGTGCGTCGCTCTACGAAGACGGTGTGCTGGACCGCCTGCCCAAGGCCCCGCCGGAATTCTCGCGTGTTCCGGTGAGTAACCGGTTGACGTGGAGTTTCCCGCCCGGCGTGTGTCAAGGCAAGTCGGGAGTGACGCGCTGCTGATGGCCGAGCCCGGTCGTTACGACGTCTTCATGTCCTACAGTCACGCGCTCGACACCGAACTGGCGCCGGCATTGCAGCGCGCTTTGCGTGGGCTGGGTCGCCGGTGGTATCGGCCGTACGCGCTGCGGGTCTTCCGCGACAGGACCGGCCTGGGCGTGAATGCCAGCCTGTGGCACGGTATCGAAAGCGCTTTGGTGAAGGCGGACAACTTCGTCCTGCTCGCCTCTCCGCCTGCCGCCCGATCGGTGTGGGTACGCCGGGAGGTCGAGTGGTGGCGGGCGCACCGTTCCCCGGAGACATTCCTAGTGGCGCTCACCGGTGGGGAGATCTGCTGGGACGAGGCGACGGGCGATTTCGACTGGGACCGTACGGATGCGCTCCCGGACTGCCTGTCGGGTTGGTTCTCCGCGGAGCCGAACTACGCGGATCTGCGCTGGGCAAGGAAAGAAGCTCTTTCCCTGCAACACAGTGAGTTCCGCAGCGACGTCGCTACCCTGGCCGCCGCCGTCCACAAGCTCAGCAAGGACGAGATAGAAGGCGAGGACATCCGCCAGCGGCGGATCACCCGGCGAATCATCGGCGGTGTCGTCACCGTGCTGAGCGTGCTGCTGGTCTTCGCCCTGGTCGCGACGGTCCTCGCGGTACGGGCACAGCAAGAGGCGCTGGATCAGCAACGGGTCGCGGCAGCACGTTCCCTGATCACGGCGGCGGATGCGGCGAGGAACGGCAGTCCCCCCGACATCGACACGGCCTTGCGGCTGGGCGCGGCCGCCTACGCCAACCTGCCGAATCCGGAGACGACGGCAAGCCTGGTCCACACGCTCGCCGGGAGCCCTCTGGCCACCGTGCTGCCGGGCAGATTCGGACGAGCCACCCCGCTCGCCTTCGCGCCGGACAACCGGCTGCTGGCACTCGCCGACGGCGGCAGAAGTCTCCAGTTGTGGAACCTCGACGGCGAGCGGCCGTCCCGATGGGGCGACGCACTGGCTTCCGACCACCTGATCGAGTTCCTTGCCGTGTCCCCGAACGGGAAGTTACTTGCGGCGGCGGGGGCCGGCATCCTGCGACTGTGGGACATCACCGATCGTGCGAAACCATCCCGAATCGAGTTGCCCGCGATGGAGATCGTTCCAGTCGGCGCGCTCGGCTTCTCGCCGGACGGCCGGTTGCTGGCCGTCGGCTTCGGCAGCGCCCTGATGCTGTTGGACGTGAGCGAGACGCCGGGCCCCCGGGTAGTGAGCTCCATCGACACAGTGGGCTCGATCTTCACCGGTGTGCCTGCACGGGTCACATCCGTGGCGTTCGCGAGCAGGACGCCCACAGTGGCGGTGAGCTATACCAACGGTCTCGTCGGCGTCTGGGATGTTCGCGACGCCAGGGCGCCACAGAGTCTCACCGGATCGTGGATCGCGAGCACTCGGGCCGTCGCGCAACTCGCACTGTCCCCCGACGCCTCACTGATCATCACCTCCGAGCAGGAAGCGGTCTCCTTCTTCACCCTCGAAGCAGGCACCGCGCGGTTGGTCGCTCACGACGACTCGCCCCCCGGGCCGACCGCGACACCGACGGACCTCTGGAACGCCGGGCTGTCCACCTTTCTTCCGGATGGCCGCGCCGCCGTCACGATCGTCGGTCACACAGTGGTGTGGTGGGATGTCACTGCGGCGGACGCACCCAGGGAGACCCGTCGATTCACGGTCGAGCACACCGGCGGCATCAACCATGAGGCGCTGACAACGAACGGCCGATGGCTGGCCACCAGCGGCGACAACGGCCAGGTGATCTTGTGGGACGTCACCGATGCGAACCGGCCGCAACGGCTCTCGGCGTCGCTCGGCGGACTGGGCGCGGACGCGTCGGAGATGACGTTCGCTCAGCGGCGGCCCGTCGTCGCGGTCGCCGCCGGCGACACCGTCGGGCTGTGGAGGCTGGAGGCCGGCCGCCGGGTGCCCGGCGGGCAGGTACGGCGACCGGGGAACACGATCACCGCGACAGCGATCTCCCCGGATGGGCGAATCCTCGCCGTCGGCGGATCCGACCAGACCACGACGTTGTGGAACATCGACGACCTCGCCGAGCCCCGACCGGTCGGGGCTGCTTTGACCGACTTCACCAATATCGTTCGCGCCATCGCCTTTTCTCCAGACGGCAAGTTACTCGCCGTCACCGGCCATCCGGCCATGATGCTGTGGGACATCACCGAACCCGGAAACCCGAAGCGACTGAGTCCGAAGCCCGTCGGGCGACCCAGCACGACGACGGGTCTGGCATTCTCACCGGACGGCCGCACCGTCGCGGCCGCGCGCGAGCGCGATGTCGTCGTCCTCTACGACGTCGCCGACGTGACGCGCTCGATCAGTGAGTTGGGTGGCACATCCCAGACCGCCAGGCACCTGATGTTCTCCCCGGATGGCCGCACCCTCGTGACCGGCGGCAGCAATCCGGGCGTGCTGCTGTGGGACGTCACCGACCGCGCCCGTCCGTCGTTGTCGGGGCAACCGCTGCCCGGCTATCCGGACTCCGTTCACCGGGTGGCGTTCGCGCCTGACAGCCGGACCCTCGCGGTGACCGCCGACACCGCCCGACTGTGGGACCTCAGCGATCGGCAGCGTCCGCGCCCACTCGGCGCTCCGATGGAGACCGGCGGATCGATGAGGCCGGTCGCATTCGCACCGGACGGGCATACCTTGGGAATCGGTGCTGCCGACCACACCATCGCTGTCTGGGATCTCCGTGGGCTCGAGGAACTGCGCGCCGATCCGCTCCGGACCGCGTGCCGACGCATGTCGTCCGTACTCGACGAGGCAACCTGGTCGTTCTACGCTCCCGGCCTCGACTACCACGACGGCTGCGGACACTAGCCCGAGGACGCGCGAACTCGAGAGTGCGGTGACGATCACGCCCCAAGCTCCGTAGTTCGAGAGTCGCCGGTTGGTCGAGTGAGTTGAACTCCGCCGGTCGACATGGATCGGCGCAGCCCGAATCGAACGAGCCGGTCCGATCATTCCCCGCGAATCCTCTGGCGGCTGTTCCTTCGCGTGACGCGAGCGAAATATTTGTGTTCGCGCTGATCGCAATCCTGTTCCTCGGCACATGCATTCGGTTGACTTCGGTATCACCTCCGTTCGGCGTCACCCAGGAGAGGCGCAGCGCCCTCGGACAGAGGGCGCGGCGACGCTCGGACGCCGGGGTGCCGCGCGCGTAATGCTGGGCCTCGAGGACAGCGCCGAACCGAGGACAGACAGAGGAGCACCACATGACAGCGCAGGCCACCGCAACCCCGACCGACGCCTTCGCCGCCGACCGGCAGGACTACCTGCCCTGCGCCTACACCGACCTGGCGACCTGCCCGTTGCCACCGGCGCAGCATCGGCTTCCGGTCGCGATCGAGGCCGGTGAGCAGATCCCGTACGAGCGGCGCTGAACTCCATGAGCGATACCACATCCCGGATCACGACGTTGTCGTTCCTGACTCCGGGCAATTATCTCGACGACGACCCCTACTCGGGGCTCGAGGACACACTGCAGCTGTTCGAGTACGGTGAGAGCCTCGGTTTCGACGGTGCGTGGGTCCGGCAGCGCCATCTCGAGCACGGCGTCGGGTCGGCCGCGGTGTTCCTGGCCGCCGCCGGGCAGCGCACCAACCGAATCGAGTTGGGCACTGCCGTGATTCCCATCGGATACGAGAGCCCGTTCCGGCTGGCCGAGGATCTGTCGCTGGCCGACGTGCTCTCCCGGGGCCGGTTGCAAGCCGGTTTCAGTGCGGGCACGCCGCCGCATGCCGAGTTGATCGGAAACCTGGTGTTCGACGGGGACTGGCGCAACTACGATCTGTCCTACGGCCGGATCACCAGGCTGATCGACAACCTGCGCGGCGACTACCTCGGTGGCACCGACACGGTGATCCACTCCCCGGGGAACATCCAGCGACCCCGCTTGCAGCCGCACAATCCCGGCTTGATCGACCGGCTGTGGTACGGCGGCGGCAGTAGCCGTTCGGTCCGCTGGGCAGGCGAAAACGGGCTCAACCTGCTGACCGGGAATATCGTGTTCGGCGACCGCAGCGACGATTTCACCGCCACCCAGCTGAGCTTGATCGGCGACTACCGCCGACTGACGGATCCGGCCCGGCCCGGCCGGGTCGCGGTGGGACGCGTGATCGTCCCGTTCGACAGCGCCGACCGCACGACCCGCGAGCGTTACCGGCAGTACGCGGCGAGCAGGTACGAGCGCACCCTGGCGCCACAGGGGGAGCGGCGGGTCCTGTTCGCGCCGGACGTGGTCGGAAGCGCCGAGGAGATCATCGAGCGGCTGCGGGCCGATCCGGTGCTCACGCGGGCCTCGGAGTTGCGGCTGGAACTGCCGTATGAGTTCCACCGGGCCGATTACGAGCAGATCTTGCACGACACCGTCGAGCTGATCGCCCCAGCTTTGGGCTGGCGGCCCGCGACGAATCGGCCCCGCACCGAGCGCAACACCGGAGAGGTGGCCGCGTCGGCCTGAGCAGACCGCTCGACGCGGGTGACCGTCGGATGGGATCGTCAGGATTGTTCGGCGAGCGCGGCGGCGAACACCGGCCATGAGCTGTGCAGGTCTTCCTGCCAGTAGGACCAGGAATGGGTGCCGTTGTCGCGCAGCTCGAATATGGCGGGAATGTTCAGCTCGCCCAGTCTGTCACGCAGCTGACGGGTGCAGTGGTCCGCGAAGGTCTCCAGTACGCCGCCGATGAGTAATTGGTCGAACAGCTTGCCGGGATGATGCTCGATACCGGCGCCGTCGAGTGTGTCGTGTGGTCCGGGTGCTCCGGTACCGGTCGAGACGTAGATCGCGGTTCCCCGCAACTTGTCCGCGTGCAGATACGGGTCGTTGGCCGCCCAGGCGGGATCCGTCGGCGGACCCCACATGTTGACCACATTGCCGCGACGCCCGCCCACCACCGCACTCACGATCACCTGACCCTGCGGATCACTGGTACGCACACACCCCGAATACGACCCGATAGCCCGATACAACCCCGGCGCGGCCAACGCCAACTGGAACACCGACGTACCCGCCATCGAGATACCCGCGATCGCGTTCGCCCCGTTCCCCCCGAACGCCGCATCCACCAGCGGAGGCAACTCCCGCGTCAGGAACGTCGCCCAACGCTGCCGTCCCAACACCGGATCATCCGCACGCCAATCCGTGAAATACGAACTCGCACCCCCGAACGGAACAACCACATTCACCTGCTTGTCCCGGAAGAACTCCACCACATCCGTCCGGCTGAGCCAGTTGCCGTCAGCCCCGCCGTCGATGCCGTTGAGCAGGTACAGGGTGGGCGCGGGAGCCGAGCTGTCGACGGCCGGAAGGACCTGTACGGCTACGGTGTTCGCCATCGCGGCGGAGTGGACCGTCAGCTCGACCAGCCGTCCCGATCCCTGTACCGCGCCTGCGATACGCGACCCATCCGGGGCGGCGCTGATCGATGACGGCACCTCCGGCGTGATCGGCTCGGCGTTCACCGAACCGGCTGTGCTGCCGGTGAATCCGAGGGCGACGGCGCTCAGTGCCGCGATCAGCCGCGCCGCGCCGCGGTGGTATGACGGCGGGGGAGGGGAATCCACACACGGCCTTCCTGAACGGGCGGAACGGAACACGGCCAACGCTAGGCGGCGCATGCGTCGGCGGGCAAGGCGCGGTCGAGGTCGTTGGGGTGGGTGGCCAGTTCGCTCGGCGTCGCACTGGGAACGTCCACAAGGTCGGAGGTATCCGTACTCACCGGCTCACGGGATGCGGTTGACTCGATGCTGGTTCTGGAGAGCCCGGTCGCCTATCTCCGGCCCGTGGAGCCGAGCGTACCGGCCGGGGTGCGGTCTGGAGATCGGAGATGCCATGTCGCTCAACGGTTCAGGAATGCGAATCCTGCTCGCTGTCATGGTGTGTGCGGCGATGGCGGCGGGCCCGAACACTGCGGCGACGGCCGAACCGCAACCGGATCTCGCATCCGTGGCGGCCCCTGACGGGTCCCGGATCCACGACATCCGCGCCGAGTCCGATCGGGTCCTCGACCTCGGCGTGTTGTCGACGGCGATGAACAGCGTCACCCGGGTGCGCGTCCTGCGTGCGTCCGATCCGGCTCGACCCGCACCGACGTTCTATCTGCTCAACGGCGCCAACGGCGGTATCAGCGACGGGAGCTGGCTCGACCGGACGGATGTGGTGGAGTTCTTCCGGGACAAGCAGGTGAATGTGGTTGTTCCGTTCGGGGGTGCGAGTTCGTATTTCACGGATTGGCGTGCGGATGATCCGGTGTTGGGACGGCAGCGTTGGGCGACGTTCCTGACGCGGGAGTTGCCTCCGCTGGTGGATGCGGCGTTCGGGGGGAACGGGGCGAACGCGATCGCGGGTATCTCGATGGCGGGTACGTCGGTGTTCCAGTTGGCGTTGGCCGCGCCGGGGTTGTATCGGGCTATCGGGTCGTATTCGGGGTGTGTGCGTACCAGTGATCCGCAGGGTCAGGTGATCGTGAGTGCGGTGGTGGGTGGGCGTCGCGGCAATGTGGTCAACATGTGGGGTCCGCCGACGGATCCGGCGTGGGCGGCCAACGACCCGTATCTGCACGCGGACAAGTTGCGGGGAACCGCGATCTACGTGTCGACCGGTACCGGAGCACCCGGACCACACGACACACTCGACGGCGCGAACGGTTCCGGGATACAGCTGGCCTACCAATTGATTTTCGGGGCTCCCCTGGAAGCCGTCACCAATCTGTGCACCCGTCAGCTCCGGGAGCGACTGCGCCAGTTGGCCGTTCCAGCCACTTTCGAGTTACGACCGGCCGGAACCCATTCCTGGGGGTATTGGGAGGAAGATCTGCACAAGTCGTGGGACACGATCGGCGTCGCTCTCGGTGTCGATCCGTAGCAGAGGAGTTCATCATCGGCAGTCGTCCGCGCTTGCGTGTCGAGGCCACCGCCCTTCGACCGACTTCCGGACTCGGCAACCGGCATCCGGGTCAGTGGTCGGTGATCCAGGTGTCGGTGAACTGCGCCTCCACGGTGAGCATGTCGAGCAGCCGGGCTACGACGGCCGCTTCGATCTTCCTGCCGAACAACGGGATGCCGACCTCGGCCGAGCCGTCGACGACCGCCACCGTCGTGGTGTCGCCCCCGGTGAGCCGGACGGTTCCGCTCACCTGGGCGGGCACACCCTCGACGCGGGCCTCGAAACTGCCGCCCTCGCGGGTGTAGGTCTCAGTGCGCGTGACGACCAGCCCCTCCGGTCGCACGGCGGTGATGCCGCTGGGCAACTCCGCCGCCGGAACGGTCTGCACCAGCCGCACGTGCAGGCGGTCCTCGGCGGCGTCGAACTCGACGAGCCGCGCGTCGACCCCGCCGACCTCCTCGATGCGGTCCTTCCAATACTGCTCGTCGGCCAGCGCCGCACGCAGCGCGTCGGCCGAATGGGAATAGGTGGCCGTATACGCCAAGGGGGTCGCCATACCGACACACGCTACCTGCTGCTACGCCGCTCGCAGCGGGCGAACCGCCGATGCTCTCCTTCCCCGAACATGCTGAATCATCTTGTGAAATAGAAGGTTCGGCAGCGAGGTATGGCTCCTCCGTCCAGGAGGACCGCTTCGACGGGTGGTGGACGCGGTCCACTTCCGACGGGGCAAACCATATCCGGGTGCAAACCGCTGCCCTGTCGAGCGACCGAATACTGTCGGCGGGCGGCGTCGATCAGCTGGCCCGACTGCGCTCGGCGTGGATGCGCGGAGTACCCGGCATACGGTGTCGGGTTTCGACGTCCGCCTGTGCCCGACTCGTTCCGATCCAGCGCGGGCAGTCACCGCCGAGCCGCCGACCCGCGGCAGGCAACTACCGATGCGATCTGTTGCCCACCGCAGGGCCGCTTCACCCCTCCAGGAAAGCCAGCATGTCCGCACGCAGCTTCGCGTTGGTCTCGCGCTCCACGGCCGCGGTGACCCAGCCGCGCGCCTGGGACGGGCGCGCCTGCGGCGGCCAGGCGTCGAGAACTGTGAGGACCGCCCGGCGGCACCGGACGACCCGGTTGGCGAGTGCGACCGGCAATAGTGCGTGGCCGTGGCCCGGATGGTCGCGCAGATTCCAGACGATGGTCTCGAGGACCGTATCGGCCTGATAGTCCGGGCCGAGGCCCAGTGCTTCGGATGGGCCCGTGGCCAGCTGGTCGAGCGGTAGGAGTTGCTCGGCGAGGCCCACCACCTGCTCGACAGTGACCTGGTCTGCGTGCCGCATCGCCCACTGCCAGACGTAGGCGTTGTGGTGATCGAACCGCAAGCGCGCGAGAGCATTCGGGAAGGCGTTCATGCCCAGCCGTCCCGCGCAGGAGAGCGCGACCTCGAACGCGTAGGAGCGGCGCGCGCCGCGAGGTTCCGCGGCGGAGTCGACGCGGGCGAGTTCGGACGCCACCAGTTCGCGCCACCGCGGCTGCGCCGTGAGGGAGGTGTACCTGGCCCGCAGCCGGGCAGGTTCGCCGTCGGGCCAGTCGAAATCGTCACCGGATACCAGGCGTTCGAGGGTCAGTGCCGCGTCGAGCCGTCCGAGGGTGGGTTGGGCACGGGCGAGGTGTTCGGCGAAACGATGCATGGCGGGCACCGCGTCCTCGTAGTCGTGCATGTCCTCGGCGGGGCCGCCCTTGGCGAGTGCGTTGAGGATGTCCGCCGCCCCATCGATCAGGGCGTCGTCGACGTCGTCTTCGAGCAGCGCCTCGTAGAGACCGCCGGTCGTGGCGGCGAGGTGGGCGAGGTACTCGTTCATCACGCCGTTGCGGAAGCCGCCACGCAGCAACCATGCCGTGATGTCGGGGTCGGCGCAGCCCTTCAGTCGCTCCACCGCGTGGATCCGTCCCCAGCCCTCGAGCCGCTGTGCCAGCTCGAACACCGCCCGGTGGGGATGGGGCTGGGTGTTCATCAGCGCGACGACCGCGAAGAGTGCGAACTCCTCCAGCGAACCCAGCAGTTGGAGGAGCTCGCGGTCGCGTTCGTCACCACATGTGCCCAGCAGCACGATGCCGAGTTTCGCGGCCTCCCGTCGCGTGGCGTTCTCCGTGACGAATCGCGCTGCGTTACGGAGCTTTTCGCGTGGAAAGTGCCGGGATCGCAACTCGCCCACGAGATCGTCGGCGACGCTCACGGCCCGTATCCCGGCAAAGTGCTCGAGTAGCCGAGCCGGATCGTCGAGGTCGGCGAGGATCCGATCGGTGAGATCGGCGACCGGCTGCGCGCCGGTCCCGAAGTGATGGGTGCTGACGCCGTCGTACACGACGCTGGGAAGGACGCTACGGCCGGTTTCGTTCGGCGGTTCGTCCGGTAGGGGATACCCGTCACACGGCCAAGGGCCGGGACCGTGCAGAGCGGACAGAGATAGCGCGTGGGCCACGAACGTGGCCGAGTGGGGGCTCATCGAGCCGGGCGCAGGACGCCCTTTCCGTCGAAGATCATGAACACGAGGATGGCAGCTCGCTGGTCGCGACGCAACCGCGCTCGGCGAGGCTGCGGGACGCCCGCTGTTTGCTGGATCGGACGGCATGATGATCCGGTGCCGCGAAGGAGCGAGGCGAAGACCTCTCCCTTACCGACACCTGCCGTGCACTGCGATCGTGTCCCACAGCCGTCGCGACAAGGACATCGGACATTTGCGGTCAGGGAAGACGCATCAGCTGGCGGGACAGGCCGAACAGGCGGCGCGCGAGCTTGACGACAGGGATTCCCACCGGTAGCAGGATGACCGTCACGCACAGCACCGCGCCGACGAGCCACAGCACAGCGGCCAAGAGCCCCAGCACCGTGCCGAGCACGGCCGTGAGAATCCCGAGCACTACGCCGAGCAGGCCCTTCAGCAGTTTCATGACGACCTTCCTGCTTCCATTCTGCGCCCTTTCCGGCCCGGGTGCACCTGCCCTGTTTGCTGGGCCTGCCTTTCGGACCGGTTGAGGACGGCGAGCTCGCGCCTCGGCTCTCCTCGGTGGGAGCGGCGGTACGGTCCCTGGCATGAGCCGAGTGATCGTGGAGTTGTCCCACTCGATCTCGGACGGCATGCTCACCTGTCCGGGCCTGCCCGGACCGCGAGTCACCACGGATGTCGCGCGTGAGCGGTCGCCGCTGATCGGCATGGATTACGACATCGCACGCGTGGACATGGTCGGCCACACCGGCACGTATATCGACGCGCCCTTCCTTTTCCACGCCGATGGCGCCGATGTTGCCGACCTTCCGCTGGAACGATTGTTCAACGTGCCGATCGTGATCATCCGCGCTCCGAGACTTCGCGCGGTGGGGCCGGATCTGCTCGGCGACCCGGCGCGCCTGTGGGGCAAGGCGGTGCTTGTGCACACGGGGTGGTCTGCGGCGTGGGGTTCGCCCGACTACCGGGGCCCCGGGCATCCGTTTCTGGTCGGTGAGGTCGCGGATGCGCTGGTCGCGGCCAATGTGGCGCTGGTAGGAATCGACTCCCTCGACATCGACGACACGTCTCTGCCGACGCGGCCGTGTCATCACACGCTGCTCGGGGCGGGGATCCCGATCATCGAGCAGATGACGAACCTCGACGCGGTGCCCGACACCGGCGCCAGGCTGGTCGCCCTGCCCGCACCCATCCGCGGGATGGGCTCGTTTCCGCTGCGCGCCGTGGCGTGGATCGAGCACAGCGGCGCAGCCACGCTATAGCGTGCGGCTCTTGCCGTGGACTCATGACCGGAATGGCGGGACCGCTAGGTCATCACCGAATATGTCCGGCAGGTCGCGGTCGACGCTGTCCGGGAATCGGGCGGGCCGCTTCTCCAGGAAAGCTGTGACGCCTTCCCTGGCGTCGGCGCTCGCGCCCCGATGGTGGATGCCGCGGGATTCGACGCGATGCGCGATCATCGGATGCTCGGCGCCGAGATTGCGCCACAGCATCTGCCGGGACAGGGCCACCGAGACGGGTGCGGAGTGCTCGGTGACGCGGCGGGCGAGGGCACAAGCCTCGTCCAGCAGCGTGCCGGCCGGATGCAGCGCGTAGAACAGTCCGGCGTCGAGCGCTTCGGCGGCGTCGACGAGACGGCCCGAATACACCCAGTCCAGCGCGGTCTGCACGGGCACCAGGCGGGGCAGGAACCAACTGGAGCAGGACTCGGGAACGATCCCGCGTCGATTGAAGACGAATCCGATCCGGGCGTTGTCGACGGCGAGCCGGAAATCCGCGGCGAGAGTCATGGTGATGCCCACCCCGACGGCGGGACCGTTGACGGCGGCGATGATGGGTTTGCGCGATTCGAACATGCGCAGGACGACTTCGCCGCCGCTGTCGCGGAAGGAGGCAGCGGCGTTCTGGTCGCCCGCGACGAAGGTGTCCGCACCCGCCGACAAGTCCGCGCCGGCGCAGAAGGCACGTCCGGCGCCGGTGAGGACAACCGCTCGGATCTTGTCGTCGCGATCGCAGGAGTCGAAGGCATCGATCAGCTCCGCACCCATCGCGGTGGTGAACGCGTTGAGCTGCTTCGGACGGTCGAGGGTGATGGTGGCGATGGTGTCGGAGACGTCCAGGCGAATATCGGCCATAACGTACAGCTTGCCACGACGCCGATACCCCTTCTCTTACAGGGCGTTCGCGCCGCATCTCGCGACAGTGACGCCGAGACGAAGCAGAATGATTGTTTACTTATTCCTCTCTGTGCGGTTAGCCTGTCGCGGTGTCCCGATTGGTCACGGGCACCTGGCCCCGCCGCGGGGTGGCAACGGAGACCAATCGGCCCGGCGCTTCGCGCCGTCGTTCGATAACCCGGAGAAGGGGAGTGGGATGGAGATCAGCAACGCGGTCGCGGCAGTGACGGGCGGCGCTTCGGGACTCGGCTCGGCGACCGTGCGTGAACTGCACGGCAAGGGAGCGAGGGTCGTGATCATCGATCTGCCGTCGTCCGCGGGCGAGGCCGTCGCCGAAGAACTCGGTGACGGCGTGGTTTTCGTTCCCGCCGACGTCACGAACGAGGAGCAGGTCACGGCGGCTCTCGACGCCGCGCAAGAGTTGGGCGACCTGCGGATCGCGGTGAACTGCGCCGGAATCGGCAACGCCGTCAAGACCGTCGGCAAGAAGGGCGCGTTTCCGCTGGCGGATTTCACCCGGGTGATCAACGTCAACCTGATCGGCACCTTCAACGTCATCCGGCTGGCGGCCGAACGGATCTCCCGGACGGATCCGGTCGGCGAAGAGCGCGGCGTCATCATCAACACCGCGTCGGTGGCAGCGTTCGACGGCCAGATCGGGCAAGCGGCCTATTCGGCGTCCAAGGGCGGGATCGTGGGCCTGACCTTGCCGGTGGCGCGCGACCTCGCGGCGCTGAAGATCCGCGTGGTGACCATCGCGCCGGGGCTGTTCCACACTCCGCTGTTCGCCACGTTGCCGGACGACGCGATCGCATCCTTGGGCGCGCAGGTCCCGCACCCCTCGCGACTCGGCGATCCCGTCGAATACGCGGCGCTCGCGCGTCACATCGTGGAGAACCCGATGCTCAATGGCGAGACCATCCGCCTCGACGGCGCCATCCGGATGGCGCCGCGCTGAAGTGGTCTCCGCCGAGCGGGTTTCGGGTGGGTCCGCCGATGCGACTCCCGGGATCTACGAGTTCACACGGTGATGGCCAGGCTCGCCCGACTGCGACGACTCTTCCGGGGCGGGCCTTCATGCGGCATCCGAACGGTGCGTGCGCGATCGTTGCCGTTGCCGTTGCCGTTGCCGTTGCCGTTGCCGTTGCCGTTGCCGTTGCCGTTGCCGCGGCTGCGGTGGTCCCCTACTTTCGGCTGCGTCAGCGGAGGCGTCGGGAGCCAGGTGCCGTACGGATGCCGACGACGGTGAGGACGGTGACCACCAATACCGTCATCAGCCGCATGAGGTTCCAGGTATCCGGGTCGCCGGGCGGTTCGGCGGCGCGTACGTCCCTTCCGCGTGGGCGGTTCTGCGGGGACGGCGGCCGCTCGGCCAGCGGTGGCGGTGCCTGAAGTTGCGTCCGCGTGGCGCCGGCGGCTGGAGACGGCGCGATCCGCACTTCGGGCGCGGGCGGTTCGAGCTGGAGGGGGTTCATGGGCATCGGCGGAGCGGTGGGGACCAGCAGTAGGCAGGTCAGCAGTGCGCTTCCGGTGAGGGCGCTACCGACGGCGGCGCTGCCGAGGCTCGATCCGCTCGACCCCGGGCCGATGAGGCTGGACCCTGGGCCGATGAGGCTCGATCCCAGGGAGCCGAAGCCGCTACCGGTAGCCAGTCCGAGCACGAGCAACGCGCTCCCCGTCACGGCGCTTCCGGAACAAGCCGCCTGCACGCTGCCGGAATCGAGCTCCAGGGTCTCGGCCGGACTACCCGTCGTTCCGTTCGAGTGAGTCGCCGGATTCGCTGCGAGGGGAGTCGCATCCTCGAGTCCCGCATCCCCCGTGGCGAGAAGGCCCGCGTGCGCGCTGCCGGTGGCGAAATCGCCCGGACCGGCGCTGCCGGACGGTATTCGAACCGGGCCGAGACTGAGAGATCCGCCGGAAGACGCCCCTTCGGGAGCGGGATCGGCGGCACTGCCGGACGACGTGGCGCCGGGACCGAAGCTCGAACCACTGCCTACGACGTCGCCCACTGGCTCGGCGCCGGTCGTTGAACTCGAACTACCGGTTGCCAGGTCGCCGAGGGGCAGCCACGGCGGCGCTTCGGCGGAGGCTTCCAGAGGCCGAGCCGCGAGCGTCGCTATGGTCAGCGGGAGAATCGCAGTAGCGAAACCCTTTGCAAAACCTCGTGTTCGGATAACTCCTCGATTGCTTGGCATATGCGGTCGCCTCGTCGTCGTCGAAAGTGGCCGGAAGGTCACGCCGTGTGCTGGTAGCGGGACAAAGCGAGCTCGAAGGCGTCCTTCGGCACCACGTTCCCGCCGGAGAACGGCTCATCGAGGTTGTAGATCGCCCGGATAACCACACCGACGATGGCGCCGAGCAACGCGGTCGTCACCACAGTGCGCTTGCTGACCTGGACGCCGGAAAGGATGACGCTGAGAAGCAAGAGGACCGTACAGATCCACATGGCGAGGTAGAGGAAGCCCGGAACCCGGTAACCGGCGTCCAGCGCACGATCGGCTCGTGCCTGCGCGACCGTGTCGAGGCTGGAAAGAGCACTGGTACGGAGCGCATCGACCTCGGAGTCCGCCGAGTTCACCGCGGCCACCGCGTCGCGCAGAGTGTCGAGGGTGTCCTGGGTGGACTGACTGAGATGTCCATGGTCGGCCATGACGGCCCATTCCTCGCTGAGAACCTGGTCGGTGTAATCGCGCACCAAGCCTTGGACACGCGCGTGGTCGGGCTCGGGCATTCCGTGTGCGGCCCAATACGTGTCGATGAGCGCCTTGGCTTCCGCGATCGTGTGATTGCGTGCGTTGTCGTACTGCTGCCAGGCGATCACCACGATGAATGCCACCACCGCCATGAAGATCGTGTTGATCAGGTTGAGCACCAACGCGCCGACTGTGTCGTCGTCGGTCTGCCGCCACGTCTTCGGGTGTAGGCGGTCCCCGGCCAGGAATACGACCACCGCGACCAACGCGGTGAGAGCAGGCACGAGGAATTCGAAGACCATGCGGCGACTCCGTTTCTGTCTGGAATGGTTCTCGCGACCGCGGCGTCGGTGATGTACACAAAGGCTGGTGCACCACGGGGCCGGTGACGGACCGATCGAGCATCGTTCGGTGCGACGTCGCTATCGATCAGTGCGTCGAGCCGCAGTGCTGCTGCGGCCGGCAGGTTTTCGCAAGGTGGTCGTCGCGGATTTCGAGCCGCCTCAGTTCCGCCGACCAGGCGTGGCGAAATTCCGCGAGCCAGTATCCGGTAGCCCTCGCGCGTCGGCGGGCGGCCGCGACGACGAGACTTCCGCGCAGGCCGGTGCCGTTCGGACAAGCATTTCGATGGTCATGCGTGGTCCTCACCCCCGAGACGGATACCGAGACGATCGATGATGGTGCTGTCGACAGTCTGCGTTTGTTCGGATCTGATCAGTGGTGCACAGCGAATCTATAGGCGACACGCGCCTGAAAGAACCAGGCGCCGTTGAACTGTCCTGGACGGTGGACCGTTCTGGACGACACCGATAGTAGACTGCGAATCCGTCTGGGTGTGGGGGAATTTCGGAGAAAGACCGCCGAAAGCGTAGGCGCGGGCCACGGAGGGGCCGGCTCGGTGCCCGCGATGCGGCTGTGCGCCGAACGATCGAAGTCCTGTGCTCCTGCCGGTCCGGGTGAGTTCCTGCGCGGCGCGTGGCGGGAGTTCGGCTATGTGCATCTGTTGCCCAGCGCTGCGTCGGTGAGCTCGGAGGAAGTGCGGAGATACGCAACGGCAATGCCTTCCGTACCATGTTCGTACCTCGCATATTGCGTGAGGAGTCGGCGAAACAGTCGGCAGAACCTTTGCCACCAGGCCGGAGGCGGCTGATGGGGTGACGGATCCGGCGGTCCGGGTCCGCGACGCGGTCGGCAGCTACCCGGTACGTTCGATTCTCTGCCATGTGAGCTTCTGGCAGACAGCGGTGGACATGCTGCTGTCTCCGGTCGATCATGTCGTGCTGGATGATGAGCAGCGGGCTGTCGAGCTTTCTTTTCAGGGGACGCCCGATGGTACGGCGTGGCTGCCGGATTCGACCGTTGCCGGGGCTTACCATGATCGGGCTGTGCGACGTGGCGGCGCCGCACGGCGAACGGGGAAGCGGCCCGCTCGGTGTGATCGTGACACCGGGCGGGCCGTTGCGTTCGGCCTGGTCTGCCAGTTCCTGCCGTGTTTGTCGCCGAGTGGCCCGGGTAGCCAACGACGAATGGCTTCGTCAGGAGGTGGAGGATGACTGCGAACAAGAGGGTCGGACAATTGCGTAGCGTCGTGCTGGACTGCCCCGAACCGCGCAAACTCGCCAGGTTCTACCAAGAGTTGCTCGGGGGAGACCTGCTCGAGGACGAGGACGACGACTGGGTGGTTCTGGTCGAGACCTCGGATAGGCGCATCGCCTTTCAGACCGCGCCGCAATACAAACCGCCGCGTTTTCCCGATCCCGAGGCGTCCCAGCAGATCCATTTCGACGTGTTGGTGGACGATATCGCGGAGGCCGAGCCTGCCGCGCTCGCTCTGGGTGCGACGCTCGTCCAAGCCGAAACCGGCGGAGCGTTCCGCGTGTACGCCGACCCCGTGGGGCACACTTTCTGCCTGGTCTGGCTCCCGGGCACCGCAGCCGGCCTCGGCGAGTCACCCGAGAAGTGATCGCGCAGTGCGGCGATTGTCCTGCACAGGTGACGAGCCGGGCCGCCGCGGTGTCAGCGGATCAGCCCGATATCCGGGCCGTCATTCCGGCGGGGAAGGTCGCCGGATGTCGTCGGCCACCGAGCCCCCCGCGACGTCGGCCGAGACGCCTAGTTCTTCCTCGTAGCGGTGGTCTACCGGCACCCCGTCGCTGTCGGCGGTGATGTCTTTGAGCTTCTGGGTGTCCTCGGTCTCCGGCACCGCGCTCGGCTCGACGTCGGGTTCCTCTTCGGCGAGCCGGTCCCCGATCGGTCGAGGATGGGCTTGCTCCCACGGTGTGACGCCGTACTTCGTGACCCCGGTCCAGTGCTCCGGCGGGTCCATCCCGGCCTCGAGCGGGTCGGAACGCAGTCGGTCTTCGTCGAGATCCTCGGCACTGTTGAGGGCCGCCGGATCGGTTTCCACCGAGTCGGGCGCGCCCGTGTCCTGGGGCGGGTCGTAGGTATCGTTCGGTTCGGTCATCGCTGCCTCCTCTCCTGCATTCAGCGACTTCCCGCAACTGTCTGCAGCAAACCCCCGGAAATGAGCACACAGCGGAGACGAGTGGTCGCGATCACGCGCTGAGGCCCCGGACATCGGCGGTAGGGACGGCGGCGAGCGTCACCTCCGGGTGAAGACGCCGAGGTGTTCGGTGTCGTAGTACTCGAGGGTGAGCTTGTCGCCGGCGAAGGTCGCCTTGGAGACCGAGCCGGGGTTGGCGTTCTCGCCAGAAGGGCTGAAGACGAAAGTATCGCCGTCCCAGTGCTTCAAGGGGAAGGTCATGTTGTTCGGGCCCAAGCTGAGGGTCAGGGCATTGTCGGTGGCGCTGATCGTCGCCGGGCCGTAGTAGGTGTTGTCATAGGTGCCCGCGTACGACGCCGGGGGGCGGGCGGGTGTGGGGTCCGCGGGCGGCTGTTCTCCGGCCAGAGCCCCCGCAGGCGCGCTGAGCGGCTCGAACGCCGTGCGATAGAGGGCGCGCCAGTCCTGCTGGATCCGCCCGAACTGGACCAGGTCGGCGAACTCCGCGTTGAGGGTTTCGGGCACACCGATCGGCGCCGCGTTGGTCAGTGTCACGATCCCGACGTCGGCGGAGGGGATCAGTGTGAACGCGGTACCCGCGCCGAGACCGAACGCCCCCGAGTGGCCCAGTACGACCCGGCCCGAGGCGGAATCGCTCACGTTGAAACCGAATCCGTAGAACCCGGCACGCGCGTCGGGCGTACTCGGCGGCGCCGACACGGCTTGTGGGGTGATGGCGGGCAGCAGATCCTCGGGCGGCACCACGACCGAGCCGCCCGCGGAGCCGTTCGCGAGCACCATCGTCATCCATTTGGCCATGTCGGCCACCGAGGAACTGACCCCTCCCGCTGGGGACTGCGCGTCCGGTTGGCGCTGCGGGTTCGCCACCTCGTACTTGCCGTCGACCAGAACGTGCCCCTCGGCACGGTTCGCGCGGGAGGCGAAGTCGGCGTAGCGGGAGCTTGTCGACTTCATCCCGAGCGGGCCGTAGATCGTCCCTTCCGACAGCGTCTCCCAGTCGTCTCCCGCCGCCGCGGCCACGGCGACGGCGGCCGCGGTCAGCCCGAAATTGGTGTATTCGTACGAGTCCCGGAAGGAGCCCAGCGGCAACAGCCGGAGCCGGTCGAGAATCTGCTGACGGTCGTAGCCGAGGTCCTCCAGCAGGTCGCCCGCGTGATCGGGCAGTCCGGAGCGATGCGCGTACAGGTCGCCGACCGTGACGTGCTCGGTGACGTAGGGATCGGCGAGCGCGAAAGACGGCAGCAGTTTGCGCACCGGAGTGTCCCATTCGACGCCCCCCGCGGCGATCCGGCGGGCGACGACCGTCGCTCCCACCGGCTTGGACAGCGACGCGAGCTGGAAGACCGTATCCTGGTCGACCTTCTCCTTGGTGACGATATTGCGGACGCCGAAGCCTTTGCTGTACACCAGTTTCCCGCCGTGGACGACGGCGATCGCCATGCCCGGAATGCCGGACGAGCTGAGTAGGCCTTCAGCAAGTCGATCCAACTCGCCAACGGCATCATCGATGCGTCCGTCCGGGATCGGCACACCGGCGACCTGATTGGGCATCGCCGCGGAACTGGACGGTGTACCGGCACCGGTCGTGTCCGCGTCGTCGCCGCCGCAAGCCGTGCAGGCGAGGAGGGCGGCGGTCGCCATCGCCGCGGGACCGAGCAGTGCGCGCCACAGTGTGCTCACAGGTCGCCTCCTGGCTGTCGTAGCGACAAAAGACCAGATAAAGGCTAGTTGAGGTGCGATTGCTGCGCGGGTGGTTCAGCCGTTCTCGCCGGGCGAGCGCCGACGTCGCCGGACGCGGCTTCCCCGCATTGGGCGAAGCCGTTGGGAGCGCGGCCGGCGAGGTGGTGAGGCGATCGCCAGCTGCGACGTCGCCGACCGGAATCCGAGATGCGCCCGGTCCTAACCGGCGGCGGGTGTCTTCCGGATCTCTACGATCGGAAGTACCAGCGCGGCGGGAGCATCTGCCGGAACCGCCGGCTTGACCGGCGCGACCGGAGCGATGCGCCGGTATCCCGTGCCGACCGGGGGCCGGGTGTCCACTTCGCCCTTGTTCGGCCAGTACGCCGCCGCGCGCTCGGCCTGCGCGGTGATCGTCAGCGAGGGATTGACGCCCAAGTTGGCCGAGACCGCCGCGCCGTCGACGACGCTGAGCGTGGGGTAGCCGTACACGCGGTGGTAGGCGTCGATCACGCCCTGCTGAGCGTCGGCTCCGATCACCGCGCCGCCGAGGAAGTGGGCCGTGAGCGGGATATTGAAGATCTCGCCCCAGCTGCCGCCCGCGATGCCGCCGATCTTCGCCGCGACCCGCCTGGTCACGTCGTTGCCGACGGGAATCCACGTCGGATTGGGCTCGCCGTGGCCCTGCTTGCTGGTGAGCTTGCGGCCGAACAAGCCCCGCTTGGTGTAGGTGGTGATCGAATTGTCCAAGTGCTGCATGACCAGCGAGATGATTGTTCGCTCGCTCCAGTTCTTGGTGCTCAGGAAGCTGAGCAGGTCCGTCGGATGACGCAACACCATGCCCAGGAAGCGCAGCCAGCGCGGGATGCGGCCGCCGCCGTCGACCATGAGCGTCTGGAGCAGGCCCATGAAGTTGGAGCCTTTGCCGTAACGGACCGGCTCGATGTGCGTGTCCGGGGTGGGATGGATGGACGAGGTGATCGCGACGCCCTTGGTGAAGTCTTGGCCCGGCTTCACCTTCTTGGTGGCCGCGCCGACGATCGATTCCGAGTTGGTGCGCGTCAGCACGCCGAGTCGATCGGACAGATCGGGCAACACGCCTTTGTCACGCATGGCGAACAGCAACTGCTGGGTTCCGCGTGTGCCCGCGGCGAGCACGACGTGCGCGGCGGTGAACGTGCGCGGCTGCTTGCGTATCCAGGCGCCGGTGCGGGCGGTGGACACGTCCCAGGTGCCGTCGGGGTGTGGACGCAGCTCGGTGACAGTCGTCATGGGAATGACCTCGGCGCCGGCCTTCTCGGCCAGATAGAGGTAGTTCTTCACGAGGGTGTTCTTCGCGCCGTACTTGCAGCCCACCATGCAGTCGCCGCATTCGACGCAACCGGTGCGCTCGGGGCCGGCCCCGCCGAAGTACGGGTCGGGCACGGTCTTTCCCGGTTCGCCGAAGAACACGCCGACGGGGGTCTGCACGAAGGTGTCGCCGACGCCCATGTCGTCGGCCACGGCCTTGAAGACTTCGTCGGCGGGCGTCATGTGCGGATTGCGTACCACGCCGAGCATCTGCTGCGCTCGTTCGTAGTACGGGGTCAGTTCGTCGCGCCAGTCGGTGATGTCACGCCACTGCGCGTCCTGGAAGAACGGCTCCGGCGGCACGTAGAGAGTGTTCGCGTAGTTCAACGACCCGCCGCCGACACCGGCGCCGCCGAGGATCAGCACGTTGCGCAGCGGATGGATGCGCTGGATCCCGTAACAGCCGAGCGCGGGCGCCCAGAGAAACTTCTTCACGTCCCAGCTGGTCTTGGGCAGCTCGTCGTCGGCGAAGCGCCTGCCCGCCTCCAGTACGCCGACTTTGTACCCTTTCTCCACCAGCCGGAGCGCGGTGACGCTGCCGCCGAACCCCGAACCGACGATCAGCACGTCGTAATCCGTCGTCCGCTGGTCCATGTGGAACTCCTCGATCGTGTCGCCAGTGACTCGGATAACACTACTCCCGGGTAAGTAACGGTTCGCAAGTCGGCCGGAACCGGCCCCATCGGTCTGATAATCGGTTCGCCGACGGTCCTTCGTCCCGATGTAGAGCGGTGCTCTCAACAGTTGACATCGCTCTCTGGAGCGCGCATGGTTTCTGCTATGCCGACCACACCCCGCGCCCGCGCCAGGGCCCAGACCATGGACGACATCATCCGGATCGGGCGAGAACACCTGGCGACAGACGGCGCCGCGGCACTGTCCCTGCGTGCGGTGGCGCGTGATCTCGGCGTGGTTTCCTCGGCCGTCTACCGCTACGTCCGCAGTCGCGACGAACTGCTCACCATGCTCGTAGTGGACGGTTACAACGCACTCGGTGACGCGGTTGACAACGCGCTGGCCGAGGCAGGGGACGCGCCGATCGATAGGCTGCGGGTCCTCGGGCGCACGGTGCGGGGGTGGGCGCTGGCCGAACCCGCCCGCTATGGGTTGCTGTTCGGCACCCCGGTTCCCGGCTACGACGCGCCCGCGGCCGAGACCGTCGCACCGGGCACCCGGGTGATCGCCACGATGCTGACGCTGTTCGCTCACGCCTACGGAGCGGGCGAACTCACGGCCCCTATCAGGGAACCGCGGATATCCGCTTCTCTCGCGGACAATTTCGGGCGGATCCGTGACGAATTCCGGCTCGAATTGCCGGACTGGCTGGTCGTCCGCGGCGTGACCTTCTGGGTCGGCCTGTTCGGTGCGGTGAGCGCGGACGTCTTCGATATGTACGGCCCCGACACCTTCACCGATCGCGACGAGCTGTTCGAACTGCAACTCGACGGACTGCTGGACATGCTGGGGCACCGCGGGTGATCGGCAACCGGGACAACGGGGGAGTCCGCGGCCGAGCACAACGGCGTGTGTTGGGATGGAACGCGTGACGATGCCAGGCGAACCGTCTGCGGTACCCGACCTGAGCGCCGCGACCGCGTGGGCGCGTCGGATGGGTATGCGCATTCCTCTGGTCAACGCGCCGATGGGCGGCGTGGCGGGCGGGCGGCTCGCCGCAGCGGTGACCGCGGCCGGCGGACTCGGCATGATCGGGATGGGCAGCGCCGGGTCGGTTCGCGCGCTGGAACTGGAGTTGCCGCACCTGGGCGGCGTCGAAGGCCCGTTCGGCATCGGGCTGGTCGATTGGGTCGTCGCCCGGGAACCACGACTGCTGGAGGTCGCGATCGAAGCACGTCCCGCGCTGATCTCGGTCAGCTTCGGCGAGAACCTGGATTGGGCCGCCCGGGTCGCGGCCGCGGGGATCGCCTCGGCCACCCAGGTCTACAGCGGGCAGGACGCGCGGCGTGCGCAAGACGCGGGCATCGGCGTCCTCGTGGCCCGTGGCGTGGAGGGCGGCGGGCACGGCGCCGTGAACGCGGCGCTGCTCCCGCTCCTCGACGAGGTGCTGGACGTGGCCTCGGTCCCGGTGCTCGCGGCCGGCGGCATCGGCGCACCGCGGGATCTCGCCGCCGTCCTTCGCGCCGGGGCGAGCGGCGCATGGCTCGGTACCTGCCTGGCGGCCTGCACGGAATCGCTGCTGTCGGATGCGGGCAGGCAGGCACTGCTCGATGCCCGCGGCACGGACACCGTGCTCACCCGCGCCTACGACGTGGGGATGGAACTGCCCTGGCCCGCGCGATTTCCCGCGCGGGTGCTGCGCACCGGATTCACCGATCGGTGGACCGGACGGGAAGAAGAACTCGCGACGGATCGGTCGGCCAAACACACGCTCGCCGCCGCGCTCGCCGTGGACGATCCGAAGACCGCGCCGATCGACGCGGGGGAGGGCGTCGGAATGATCACCTCCGTGGAACCGGCGGCGCGGGTGCTCGAACGGCTGTGGTCGGGTGTGACCGGTCCGGTCGGGAGCTGAGCGGTTCAGTCCTCACTGCTGGTCCGATCGCCGAGGTAGCGGATCAGAGCCGGATCGGCGGACACCACCCGCTCCACTTCCTCGCCGCCGGTGCACTGGTAGAGCGCGACGGTGACCGAACCGGATCGGCAGCCTGTCACCCGCCAGACCCCACCCGAATCGGTCCAGCGCCGCAGGGTCGCGACGGGATCGTCGGTCATCGTTCACCTCCACTCGGTGGTCTACCCGCCTTCGACTTCCGTGTCACCGCGGCACGGTGACGGGGTCGGAGCAGCTTGCGGGCCCGTCGACGAACGAGCAATCCTTCGGCGTCCGCGTCGGTCGATAGTCCGGCGCGACGCCACCGGCTCGCGTGATAGCCGTGTACGCGGCCACCGCGTCCGTCGGCTTGCGCGTCAGTGCCGGATCGGTGAGAACGTCGACGGTGTAAAGGCCGAAACGTGGTGTGTAGGAACCCCACTCGTAGTTGTCGGTGAGACTCCAGTAGTTATAGCCCATCAAATTCATGCCGTCGGCTTTGGCGCGCTGGAGCCAGTAGACGGTGTCGCGGAGCGAGTCGGCGCGCCCGTAACCGTCCGCACGCGGTAGGCCGTTCTCGGTGGGCATGCCGTTCTCGACGATATAGAGCGGCTTTCCGGGGAACTGGCGCGAATAGTGCTGCAGCGCATAGTAGATGCCTTCTGGCTGCATCGGGTTCTTCCACAGCTCGGTGAAGTTCACGGTGGTGGTGAGGGTGTCGGGGGAGAGGCCGTAGTAGTAATCGATGCCGATGTAGTCGAGCTTGGCGCCGATCTTGTCCACCAGTGGCTTGTTCACCACGTCCTCGGCGCCCGGGATGTAGGCGACGTTGCTGGTCACCATGGCGTCGGGCTGCACCCGGTGGATGTGGTCGTAGATGCTGTTGTGCGCCAGCGCGATTCGTTCCTGCATCGCCAGCGCCGCGGTGGGCGGAAGTCCGCCGTGTCGCAGTTCGTTCACCAAGTAGAAGGTCGGCTCGTTGAAGGTTACCCACAAGGGCCGGTACGGGGCGTAGCGATCGACGACGGCGCGCGCGTTGGCCAGCCAGTCCTCGACGATGCCCGGGTTGTTCCAGCCGCCGCGGTCGACCGCCCAACCCGGGTAGACCCAGTGGTCGATCGTGAGCATGGGACGCATGCCCGCGGCGGTGATCGCCGCGACGAGATCGTCGTAGAACTTCAGTCCGTCGGGGTCCCACTTGCCCGGCTCGGGCTGGAGGCGAGCCCACTCGATGCCCACGCGGTACACCTTGACGCCCAGGCCCGCCGCCAAGGCGATGTCCGAGCGATAGCGCGTGTAGAAGTCGATCGAATCCCGGTAGGGGTCCGTCGTTTTCCCGGACGCGACGTAGCGAGACCAGTTGCTGTCCGGGGCGTGGCCCTCCGATTGGTATCCCGACGCGGCGACGCCCCAGAGAAAGTCCGGGCCCATCGGTGCGACCACAGGGGGTGGCGCGGGCCGGGCGGCGGCCGGAGCGGCTCCTGCGAGAAATACCGCGGTGACAGCCACGACGGCAGCCAAGGCGTGGCGGTGATGTGAACGCATCGAACTCCTGTTGCGGGAGTGGTGACCGGTACACCTGGACCTCGGGCGCACTGGGCGGAGAGTGGATACCACGGGGGACAGGGTAACTGGTCACTTGTCCGTTTTCCTGAAGTCGGGGAGGGGTTATGGGGAGCGGGCGAGTAGGCGTGCCTAAAGCTGGTCGAGGAAAGTGCGATGTGGCCGTCTCGGGATAGCCGGTCGAGAAGCGCCTGAATTTATATGTCGAGACGTAGATATGCGCATCTAACAATGTCAATCGTATAAACAAACACCACGCTGTGAAACGATCGTTTCAACACCCAAAAAGCCTGGATCGGGCAACTACTTACCGAGCTTGCTGCTCGAGCGTGGATGTCTGTGCGCACCCCATACGATGCAACGAATCGACCGCCGCCGCTGCTATCGGCAGCGCCGGGCGGTCGTGCGGGAAGGACACAGTGGGAACAGACAGGCCCGTGCGCGCATTGGACAGCGGGGTCGCGCTCGAAGTGCTGAGCGATGGTCTGCGCCGAGCCGAGTGGCCACAGGCCGATGCGGTGTTACGGCAGGCCGGTCCGGCGGTGTGGCCGGAGTTGACCGACTTGGTCGTGGGCGGCGCGGACGACAGTGCGCAACGGGCGGGCGCTGTACTCGGATTTCCCCGTGTCACCGACGAAGTCCGGCTGCAAGTAGCGCACCTGCGAGACGAGGATCCGGACGCGCGCCGCCTCAGCGCGGAGGTACTCGGACATCGCGGCGGCGATGCTGCATTGCCTTACGCGCGCGTGCTGGCCACGATGTTCGACGATCCGTATCCGGGTGTGGTGGCCGCAGCCGTGGGCGCCTTCGCGGACATCGGCCGCGCGGCGGTCCCGATCCTGCGGGAAGTCCGGCGCTCGGCTCGCCGCTCGCGTCGTGCGGCGCTGGCCGCCCTCGTTGAGATCGGCTGGGATACACTCGATCCCATTGATGCTCGGGTGGCGGCACGTCTGGTTGCCGCCAAGATTCGCGCCGAGATCGCTCAACCGTTCTATCCCAACGGGGAGTGGTACGCGCTGCGCACCGACGACCGCGACGCGGTGCTGCGCGCATTCGGGCTGTCCGATCCGGTGCCCATCACGATGCGCGCCGGATTCGAACGCTGGCAGTTCCGCCCCACCCCCGGAAGCTGGCTCATCGATCACTTCAGCGGTCACCGCCGGTGCGCCCAGATGTTCGTCTCCCCGGTTCTCGATGGCTGGACCCTGGTCTTCGGCACGCCCAAGAGCATGATCAGAAAACACGACGAGACGTCCATCGAGGACGAGC
Organism: Nocardia sputi; assembly: GCF_023501985.1. Lineage (NCBI taxonomy): Bacteria > Bacillati > Actinomycetota > Actinomycetes > Mycobacteriales > Nocardiaceae > Nocardia > Nocardia sputi. The sequence continues at coordinate 95,059 of NZ_JAMFLC010000016.1, forward strand.
ACGTTGCCCAGCAACGCCGATGTGTGGAGCTGAGCCGGCAGTTCGGCACCGTCTACTGGTACGTCCAGGTCGAGAACGGAGGATGTGGCGACTGGATGGGCTGGTGTTCGGCCGAGCAGGAGTCGCTGATCCGCTACTACCACCACGATTTTCACGAAGGTGAGGTCGAGGCCGGCGAGCCCTTGGCTGCCGAGGCAAACTTGCACACCCCCGATGGCAGTGGGCTTCTGGGAAGGATTCAGCAACACCTGCCCCAGGAACAGGCGATGTACCTGCTGCTCACCATGCCTGAATACGACCCGGACGCCGAGGGGGAGAATTCGAGTGAGGAAGCGCTGGCGGCGCTGGGCGAATGGCGCGAAGAAGTACGGGCCCACCTTGCGGACGTGGGTGTTGAACTACTGCCGGGTCGAAGCGCCGCCATCATCGCCGAGCGTACGACCGTCGGGCTCGGTCGACTCGGGCCCCACACCTCGGTCCAGGGCCACGGAGTCCTGGCGCTGACCGATTGTGGAAGGCAGTGGGGGCATCGTGGCGCATTCCCGCTATAACTGTGGCCGGACCGGATCGGACCGTTTCCTTCCTCCGGAAGTAGGTGGTATCGGGGAGGCGGCGGTGACAATCGAGATGGGCAAGCGCCCGCGTCAAGTCGAGGAAGAACCGGGCGGGCTGTCGAGGGGGCATCGGGATGGGAAGACGACGTGGTCGCCGCGGATCGGATGCGGCGGCGTTGATGTTCATGGCTGCCATCGCCGCGCTGGTGGTTGCACCCAAGATCGCGGACATCGCCGCACGGCAAGCCGCGGCGCTTGCTTCTGTCGGGGCCTGTGTTCTGGCCATTGCTGCCGTCGCCGCCGTGCTGACGGCGCGGCATCGCCGCCAGGTGCGTGCTCGCGATGACGCGCGGGTGCTGGTGGCGCTGCGGCAGAACTCGCTGAGTCCCTCCGAGTTCGAGGAAGCGCTGGCCGCGTTGTGCCGCCGCGACGGCTGCACCGATGTCCGGGTGGTCGGCGGCTCCGGTGATCTAGGCGCCGACGTGATCGCGCGGGCACCGGACGGTCGCCGAATCGTCTTGCAGGCCAAGCGTTACCACAAAGGCCGCAGCGTGGGCAGCCAAGACGTCCAGCGCTTCGGTGGGACCGCGCACACCATCCACGGCGCCGACGTGGCGGCCGTGGTGACCACCGCGCATGCGTTCACCCCGCAAGCACGCGCCTACGCGGCCAAGGCCAGGATCTTGCTCATGTCGGCAAAAGAGCTCGCAGCGTGGGAATCGCAGACCGGGCCGAGTCCCTGGAACTGAAACCGAGAAACCAGAGTGCCCGAGAAACGATTGATCTCTGGGACGCTTGCAACCCGCTCAGGTCGAACGCCGCTCAGGTCAGCGACACTAGCCGGTGCGGTGTGCGGCCGCGGCATGGCAGAACGTCTGCGGACGGCCCTCGACGGCGCGACCGGTCAAGCGGGGGCGGTGGCACAATCGGGCCGAGCTTCAACGCATGGCGAGAGCTGGCCGCGAACATCATCGTCACCGACGCCGTTCGGATGTGCCGCCCCAGTGACCAAGTTCTGATTCGGGGGCGATCAGCAGGGGGCCTCCGGTGGACTCGACCCAGGTGTGAAGCATGGCGGCTCACACGTTGCTCGTTTGTCAGTGGTTTCCTGTGCCCGTCATTGTCGACTACGTGAAACCTATACCGGCCCATCGTCATTGAGCGAGGGTAAGTCGTCCATCCAAAGCTCCACGGGGATGGACCTGTGGCAGGGCATGAGCGTCGGCCGCGTTCACCGATCGAAGCCGCGGAAGACACCGTCGTCGTCGACGCTGCCGGCGTAGTCCTCGAAGTCCACGTTGGAGAGGAGGAAGTTGGCCTCGACCTCGGCCATCGCGATCGGTGCGATCCGGAACACCGCGTCGCCGTCCCCTCGAACATCCTCGCCGCTGGTATCGACCACCAGTAGTGGGTGCTCGGGGTCGGTCATCGTGGTGGTGTCGGCGAGGAACACATAGGTCTGGCCATCGATCAGATCACCTAGATCGGCGGGCGTCAGCCCGTCGAAGGTCACGTCGTCGACGGGTGTCAGCTCTGTCATCGTGTCTTCGTCGTAGGACGCGATGACCGCCGCGAGGGTTTGGGCCCACGCCGCGTCGTCGGTGAAGTCCGTACGCACCAGAAGCGATTCGCCCCGGCAGAGATCGTGCCATAGGCCCGATTGTGCACCCCTACCGCGAGGGAGGGTCGGGCGACCCACGCCCCACCGGGCCGTAACCGGGGCTATCGGTGGGGCCGTGATCGTAGATCGGGATGTTCCATTTCTCGCGCGTCCAGTCGCTGGCGATACCGAGATCCAGATCAGGCATTGTTGGGGTGGCGCGTCGCGCTGGCTCGGCGTGTCTCTTGGGTGCGCGCTCATGCCGAGTTCGAGGCGTTCGCAGGAGTGTGTACCGATCTCGGCTGCACCGATGAATTCTCGGATGGCTGCCTCGTCAAATCTACTGGATAGGCCGAAAGACAGGAGCCCGACATGACCGACCTGCCGACGTGGCTGGATCGTTCGTGCGCAGCGGCGAGGCGGGCACCAGTATCTGAGGGCGCTTGTGCGCGGGACCGAAGGATTCCGGCCGCCCGCACATCTACGGCACCGCATTACCCGCGTCGGGTCCAGCGCCCGCCGCTACTACAACCGAGGAGCTCGAACTATGGACCAGCACGCCATCGATGAGGTACTGAGCCGCCCACTCAGCCAGGAACTACTGGCCCGTGACCTGGCCAGGCTGGCCTTCATCGGGCTGGACGGCACCCCGCGGTCGATCCCGATCGGGATTGTCTGGAACGGCACGGAAATCGTCATGTGCACCGCGACGAACGCGCGGAAACTCCCCGCGTTGCGCCGCAATCCCGCGGTCGCGCTGACGATCGACACCGAGTCGCACCCGCCGAAGGTCCTACTCATCCGCGGCCGTGCGGAGCTGGATGTCGTCGACGGCATCCCGGACGAGTACCTCCAGTGGAACGGCACTTATGAGATGACGCCCGAACAACGGACCGAGTGGGAGGAAGGCGTGAGGTCGCTCTACGACGGCATGGTCCGAATCGTGGTCAAGCCGACCTGGGCCAAGCTGATCGACTTCGAGACAACACTGCCCACCGCCATCGAGGAACTAATGCAGCGACAGAAAGAACGTGAGCGCGCCTGAACACGTACACGCGCCGCCGAAGTCGGCGGCGCGCCCCGAAAGGAGATCACCATGAGCGAGACCGACCAGCGTGGCCCCCGACCCGGGCGCGGGACAATCCAGCGGATGGACAACATCGCCATCGTCGTCGACGACCTCGCGGCTGCTACGGCGTTCTTCGTCGCACTCGGACTGGAGCTGGAAGGCGAGGCGACAGTCGAGGGCAGCGCGGTGGATCGCCTCGTCGGGCTCGAGAGAGTCCGATCGGACATCGCGATGATGCGCACCCCAGACGGCCACGGACGGCTCGAGCTGACCAAGTACCGGACGCCGCCGGCCCGCGGCGGTGACCCGCGCGCTCCGGCGAACACGCTGGGCATGCATCGCATCATGTTCGCGGTCGAAGACATCGACGGCATCCTCGACCGCTTGCGGCCACACGGAGCCGAGCTCCCCGGCGAGCTGGTGCAGTACGAGAACAGCTACCGGCTCTGCTACCTCCGGGGCCCCGCGGGCATCCTCGTCGCGCTGGCCGAGCAGATCAAGTGACCGGCCGGTCAACGGTCCAGCGCCGCGACGGGGCCATCTCGCGCCCGCAACCTGTGGTTCGTGCTGAAACCTGGGATCGGTAGGTGGCGGGCGTGACATCTACTTACCCCATGACATCTTCTCAACATCCTACGAACAAACCGCAGTCCGCCGGCTCGGACAAAAGGACCAGCGCGATCCTGTCGTACGCATTGGGGTGGCTCACGGGAATCATCTTCCTATTCGTGGGAAAGAATGATCCCGACGTGAAATTCCATGCCGCGCAATCAATTGTCTTCTTCGGGGCGATCTCGGTGGTCAATATTGTTCTGGGCATCGTCGGCTCGCTCCTCGGAGTCGTGGGGATCATCTTCAGCCTCGCCGGGCTCGCAGTCGCGGTCTTCGCGGTCGTCGTCTGGATCATGGCCATGGTCCAGGCGAACAAAATCGGCGGTCTCCGTGCAGAGCTTCCCATCGTCGGAAGATTGACTGCCCCATATGCCGATCGGTTGGCCGAGTCCGTCAAGTAGCGGCATTTTCGAAGTCCTCTGCTGGATTTCGTAATCGAGGATGGGTGTCGGCACTCCTGTCGACGGCCGGATACGACAGTCCGAAGATCAACGGCCCGAGACTATCTCGGGCCGTTGACGTCCTCGCGGAACGTCCGATGATGCCACCGACTCCTCGGCGTCGTAACGCGCGGACTTGACCAAGGATCGCCGGCGTCGGTGAGCGCGGCGGCCATGGTCGGATGTCCCCAGGCAAGATCTGCTTCACGACGACCACCTCTCACCGACTGGCCGCAGGCCGATGGTGCAGGGTTGTCGGTACGGGTGGTAGTTCTGTTGTAGAGCGCCTGCCAGGTTGTGAGTTCGCTACGGAAAGGTGTCCTGACATGGTCTGGAATCCGTTGCCGCGAGTGGCCCGGCGGTTGGCCCAGCAGCGGTGGGTGATGCGCTCGGCGCCGGTCGTGCTGCGGGTGGATCGGTTGGTCCGGCGTGCCAGCGGCGGCCGCATGGGCGTCCTGGATCTGGCGGGTCTGCCCTCGATCCAGATCACCGTGGCGGGGCGGAAGACGGGGATTTCGCGCACCACGTCGTTGCTGTGCGTGCTGCACGATGCCGACTTCGTAGTCCTCGGTTCGAATTGGGGCAGTGCCGAACATCCGGCGTGGTCGGCGAATCTGCGTGCGGCGCAGACCGCTCAGGTTCGTTACAAGGGCGAGCAGTTCCCGGTCGCGGTACGTGAGCTCACCGGCGTGGAGCGCGAACGCGTCTGGGAGCGGGCGGTCGCCTTGTGGCCCGGTTACGCCATGGAGCACGAACTGTCCGGAGGGCGGGTGTTCCGCATCTTCGAGCTCCGCCGCGTGTCTGCCTGAAGCGTTGTGAATCGTATGCGAGCGGCGGTCGGGCTCGTGTGCGGCAGCTTACGGTGGGACGGTGACCACGCATCTGACCCACTGGGGCGCATTCGAGGCCGACAGCGACGGCGAACAACTCATGAACGTCCGGCCGTGGCGTGGTGATCCGGAGCCGACGCCGCTGATCGGCAATATCGCTTCGGCACAACACCACCCGACCCGTATCGATCGGCCGTACATCCGCAGGGGTTGGCTGGAGAGCGGTCCCGGTCCCGGCCCGCGCGGTTCGGAGGGTTTCGTCCCGGTGTCGTGGGAGCGGGCGTTGGACCTGCTGGCAGGCGAACTCGGGCGGGTGTACCGGCAGCACGGACCGGAAGCGGTGTACGGCGGTTCGTACGGCTGGGCCAGCGCGGGGCGTTTCCATCACGCGCAGAGTCAGTTGCATCGGTTTCTCAACTGTCTCGGCGGCTACGTCCGGCACGTGAACAGCTACAGCCTCGGCACGTCGACGGTGTTCCTGCCGTATGTCCTCGGCGACATCGGGTGGGTGACGCAACAGGCGACGGCGAAAGCCGTGCTGGCCGAGCATTCGGAGCTGGTGGTGGCTTTCGGTGGGTTGTCGCCGAAGAATGCGGCTGTGTCACCGGGTGGCGTGTCGCGGCACAACGCGCGCGGGTGGATCGCGGCGGCGCGGGCGCGGGGCTGCCGCTTCGTGTCGATCAGCCCGCTGCGCGACGACACTGCGCCCGAGGGTGCGGCCGAGTGGATCGCCCCGCTACCCGGGACCGACGTGGCGATGATGCTGGCGCTTGCCCAGGTGCTGGACGAGGAAGGATTGGCCGATCAGGAGTTTCTGCGCCGGTATGCGGTCGGCTACGAGCGCTTCGCGGAATACCTGCGTGGCGCGGCGGACGGAGTCGTCAAAGATCCAGCGTGGGCGGCGTCGATCACTGGTGTGCCTGCCGAGCGTATACGGACGCTGGCGCGCGAGATGGCGGCCGCGCGCACGCTCGTGACGGTGAGTTGGTCGCTTCAGCGGGCGCGGCACGGTGAGCAGCCGCTGTGGGCGGGGATCGTGCTGGCGGCGATGATGGGGCAGATCGGACTTCCTGGTGGCGGGTTCGGACACGGTTACGGGTCGGTGGCCGGTGTCGGCGAGCCGGCGCGTATGCCGGTGCCGCGATTTCCGCAGGGGCGCAACGGCATCGATATCTTCATCCCGGTCGCGCGGATCGCGGACATGCTGCTCAACCCGGGTGAACCCTATCGCTACAACGGTCAGGACCTGGTGTATCCGGACGTGCGGTTGGTGTACTGGTGCGGTGGTAATCCGTTCCATCACCACCAGGATCTGGCTCGGTTGCGGGCGGCGTTCACGCGCCCGGACACGGTCGTGGTGCACGATGCGTTCTGGACGGCCACCGCGCGGCACGCCGATATCGTGCTGCCGTCGACCATGTCCATCGAGCGCGACGATTACGGTGCGGGCGAGGGCGACAGCTCCTTGTTTCCGATGAGGGCGCTCACCCGCCCGCGCGCCGAGGCTCGGGACGATTATTCGATCTTCGCCGAGGCGGCCGATCGGCTCGGGGTCGGCACGGAATTCACCGAGGGGCGCTCCGTCGGCCAATGGCTGCGGCATCTGTACGAACAGTGGCGAGCGGGGCAGTCACGGCTGGGCCACGAGCTGCCGGACTTCGACACGTTCTGGACCGGCGAGTGCCTCGAGCTTCCGGTGCCCGACCCGCGGCAGGTGCTGGCTGCGGACTTTCGCGCCGACCCGGACCGGTTTCCGCTCACCACACCGAGCGGGAAGATCGAGATCTTCTCTGCGACCATCGATGGCTTCGGGTACGCCGATTGCCCGGGGCATCCGGTGTGGTTGGAGCCCGAGGAGTGGCTGGGCGGTCCGGCGGCGAGGCGATATCCGTTGCAGTTGGTGGCGAATCAACCGCGGACCAAGTTGCACAGCCAGCTGGACATGGGTGCGCACAGCCGGTCTGTGAAGATATCCGGGCGGGAACCGATTCGCATGCATCCCTCCGACGCCGCGGCTCGTGGCCTGCGCGCAGGTGAGGTCGTGCGCGTGTTCAACGAGCGAGGCAGTTGTCTGGCCGGATTGCTGGTCGACGACGGGGTGCGGGCTGGTGTGGCGCAGTTGTCCACCGGGGCTTGGTACGACCCGGATCCGGCCGATCCGACGTTCTGCCGCCACGGTAATCCCAACGTGCTCATCGCCGACCGCCCGTCCTCCACGCTGAGCCAGGGCTGCGCCGGGCAGCTCACGCTGGTGGAGATCGAACGCTATGCGGGTCCTCCAGCGGATGTGGAGGTGCTTCGCCCGCCCCGGATCGGAGTTGCGTCCGAGTCGTAGTCCACCGTTGGTGGTCGTGTCCGTGCGGTGCTCACACCGCCACACAGGTGGGCCTCGACGTTCACGGGACCTATCGCTCGGCGAACATCGTCTGGTTGTAGGTTGTGTTCGCTGATCGCTATTGCTGGTCCATATAAGCAGTGGTGATCGCGGAAGTCGAACAAAAGACACGAAAATATGGACAACGGATGGTTGTTCATGGAGGTGGCGGGTGGACCTGGATCTGGCGGCGCTGCGCGCGTTCGTCGCGGTGGTGGAGCAGGAGCAGTTCGGCCACGCCGCGGCTGTGCTCGGGATCAGTCAGCAGGCGGTGTCCAAGCGCATCGCGAAGCTCGAATCACAGCTCGGTGCGGAGCTTTTCGATCGCGGGCACGGCAGTAGCGTGCCGACCGGCGCCGGTGCGCGATTGCTGCCGTACGCACGGTCACTGCTGGCGGGCGCCGAGGAGGCGGTGCGGGCCGTTCGTGCGCAGGTGCGGCCGTTGCGGGTGGCGGTGCTGGGGAAACGGGCGGCCGCGACCGAGTTGATGGAGTTCTATCTGGCGCGCCATCCGCGCTGCGACACCGAGATCGTCATCTCGAACGCGATCACGACCTCGCGGGAGGCCTTGCGCAGCGGCCTGGTCGACGCAGCCCTGGCCCGCGCGTACGGCGGACCGGTGACGTTGCCCGGCGACATCGTCGCCGCGCCCGCGTATCTGGAGCCGTTGTATCTGCTGGTGGGTAAGGATCATCCGTTGGCGGGCCGGTCGACGATCGCGTTGCGGGAGATCGCCGGGCATCCGGTGTGGGTGCCGGGGGCGGCCACACCGTCGGAGTGGGCGGATTTCTATCGAGATCTCAGTGCGTTCAGCGGGGTTCCGGTCGACACCAGTGGACCGATGCTGAACTTGGCGCAGCTCGTCGAACGCATCGCGGACTCGTCGTCGCTGACGACCTTCAGCGGAGACGGTGGCCAGACGCCGTGGCATCCCAACCTGCGGCGTCTGATGGTCGTCGATCCCACTCCGGCGTATCCGCTGGCGCTGCTGTGGTCGGCGGGCAACCGGCATCCGGGGCTGCGTCCGTTGATCGAGCACGTCGCGCAGAACTACAACCGGGATATCGCGGCCGCCTGCTGGGTGCCCGAAGCCGATCGGGCGCTGTTCGCCGTGCCGGGCGCCGCGCCCGGCACGGAGTGTCCGCCCCTGCCTCTACCATTCCCCGGGTGACCGGATACGACCCGCTCGACGCCTTCGAGCATCTCGACACCTCGACGTTGCCGCCGCGGCAGCAGCGGATTCTCGCCACGATCCGGGAGTGGGTGCTGCGGCACGGGTATCCGCCGAATACGCGTGAGATCGGTGACGCGGTGGGTCTGCGCTCCACGTCGTCGGTGTCCAAGCATCTGAAGAGCTTGGAGGAGCGGGGTTTTCTGCGGCGCAGCCGGACGGTGTCGCGGCCGATCGATGTGCGGATGTTCCTGCAGGCGGGCGCGCGGCGGGAGACGGCGCAGGATTCGGTGGCGGTGCCGGTGGTCGGCGATATCGCCGCGGGCGCTCCGATTCCGGCCGAGGAGCATGCCGACGAGACGATGACGTTGCCGCGCGAGCTCGTCGGGCGCGGCACGGTGTTCGGCCTGCGGGTGCGTGGTGATTCGATGATCGACGCGGCCATCTGCGACGGTGATCTGGTGGTGGTCCGCCGGCAGCACGAGGCGCATTCCGGGGAGATCGTGGCGGCGATGATCGAGGGCGAGGCGACGGTGAAGGTGTACCGGCGGCGCAACGGTCACGTGTACCTGGAGCCGCGCAACCCCGCCTATGAGGTGATCGATGGCGACGAGGCGGTCGTGCTCGGCAAGGTCGTGTCGGTGATGCGGCGGGTCTGACCTCGCCGAACTGTGACGGCGCGATGCGGCCCGCGGTGACCGCCGTACCCTGAACGGCATGCTGACATCTTCCGGCGCCGGGTTCGAGCAGCTGGTGCGCTTGCTCGACGGGCGCCGGGTCGTCGCGCTGACCGGTGCCGGGGTCTCGACCGACAGCGGTATCCCCGACTATCGCGGTCCGTCCTCGCCGCCGCGCAACCCGATGACCTACCAGCAGTTCGTCGGCGATCCGGTCTTCAGGCAGCAGTACTGGGCGCGCAACCATGTGGGCTGGCGGCGCATGGACGCCTCGCGCCCCAATCCCGGGCATCGCGCGCTGGCGTGGCTGGAGCGGATGGGCGTGGTCACCGGGCTGATCACCCAGAATGTGGAGGTTGTTGTTCCGGCTGGCGTGTGAGTGTCTGATCTCGGCACGGGTGATCCGGCCGGGTCCGGTGACGGTGGTGGAGCGCGTCGCCCACGCCCGCAAGCAGGCTCAGTCCGAGACCTACGACCGGTTGGCGCATGAGTTCACGCCGGAACGGTGTGCCGAGCTGGATGCGTTGCTTGCCACCGACGTGTCGATCGGAATGTCACGGTTGCGGTGGCTGTCGACCGGACCGGTGGAAGCATCGGCGGAAGCGGTGAAGGCCGAAGTCGACAAGCTCGGGTTCTTGCGCGGTCTGGGCGCGGACAGCCTGGACATGTCGGAACAGATGCCGGTGGTGTCAGGCGTTGGCAAAGGCATCGAGTCCAGCACGAAGCTCAACAAGCACAGAAGGGTGATCGAACGGTCGATCGCCTGGCTGTTCGGCTACCACCGCCTGAGCATCCGATACGAGCGCTACGCCAACCACTTCTGCGCCTTCCTCACCCTCGCCGCCGCACTGACCTGCTACAAAAGGCTGGTGCAGGTGAGAGCGACAAAGTGAAGTCTAGGGTGTACCCGTGACTGTCACCTGAGACTCTTCGACGCCTGGCCTGCTCGTTCTGCCGTCGGGCCGAATGATACGCGGCCGAGCACTTCGTCGGCCGATGCCGGACGGTCCCGTGCCTGAATTCGGATTGTACCTGCTCGGAAAACAGCCTCCGGCCGTGGCGTGGTCCAGCAGATGGATTCGGTGGCCCGACTTCTGGTTGCCTTCAGATCGCACCGACGCCCACGGTGCACTGCAGGAGGCGTGGAAGCGAACCGCCGCCGAGCGAGTCGAGGTGGCCTGCAACGGCGGCCACGGCCGAACCGGCACGGCACTCGCATGCATCGCAGTGCTCGACGGCATCCCCGCAAACGAGGCAGTCGCCTACATCCGCACGCACTATTCACCGCGCGCTGTCGAAACACCTTGGCAACGCCGCTTCGTTCACCGCTTCACGACTTCAGCCGACCACTGACAAACAAGCCTCCACAAACCCGGCCAACTAAATGTCACGACGTGAGACACTCTGAGTCAGTACTGCTCTCCGGTACCGACACCACTGAGTTCGATCCTGTCGACACCTCGCCGGACATCGGGGAGGCAGAGTGTGTGGAGTGGACCCCGCGGTGGCGGCGCAGATCCTGCGGTCCTCGACACCCAGCGGGCACCGGCTGGTGCAGGCCCTGATCGCCGAAGGCGGATCCGCCCCGGTCGGCAGGATCTCAGAACTGACCGGCGACAGCCTGCTGCGCGCGGCCACGCAGTCACTCAACGTCGCGGCCCGGCGGGAAGGCGTCACCCGCGGCCTGCCCGAAGCGACGGCTGATCCAGGCAATCCGTTACCCGAATCCGCTCACCTCTCCAAGGTGGCCGCCTACTCATTTCCGACCGAGTCGATTCCGGCGTTCACCGCCGCGATCGAGCTCCTGGACGACCTGCACCACCGGCTCCACGAATGACCCGCCGTCATTCCCCGCGAAATGAACGGTGCATGGTGCGGAGGCTCGAGCTGACGCGCGACGACGGATCGACCGAACCGTTGCGCCCGAGGCACTCGATCCTTTCCAGCGCACTGTTGGCGAGTGCCGACCTGCAACGCATGGGCTAGCCAATGGTTCAGCTCCTGCATGAGCCACCGGGTCGGGAAGATGCGGCGGACCGTTGAACCGCACCTCGCCCGCGGAGGGCGACCCCGCCCCGGATTACCGTGAACCGGTCAGCTCGATCGCGCAGCGGATCGCGCGGTCGACCGTGGAGCGCGCCATTTTCATGCTGGCGGCGATGCCGTTCGACGTCGTGTGCGGCTGGGAGTAGGCCTCGTAGATCCAGGCCAGGATCTTGACTGGTTGGTGCCGGGCCGAAGCCCTGGTGGTCAATCGAAAACGTACGCAACGGCTCTGGCGCGAGGAAGGGCTGAAACGCCCCGTCCGGGTGCGTAAGAAGCGCCGGATCGGCCCTGGCCGCCATCAACGGCTGCGGGCGTCGCGACCGGATCAGATGTGGGCGTTGGATTTCCAGTTCGACCTCACCGTCGACGGCCGGCAGGTGCGGTTCCCCAACGTCGTCGACGAGTTCACCCGGGAAGCCCTCGCCGTCAAGGCTTTCCGGTCCTGCACCGCCGATGCGCCGATCGGCGTGCTCGACGAGATCATCGCGGCGACCGGGCGCAAACCCGAGCACATCCGCATGGACAACGGCACCGAGATGACCGCACACGCGATGACCGACTGGTGCCGGTTCACCGGGGTCGATGCGCCGTTCATCGACCCAGGACCGCCATGGCAGAACGGGATTTGCGAATCGTCCATCGGCCGCTTCCGCGACGAATTCCTCACCTGCGAGATCTTTCATTCTCTGACCGAGGTCCAGGTCCTTGCCGAGGACTGGCGCTTCGAGTACAACAACTACCGGCCACACGGATCGCTGGGCTTCCTCAGCCCCCACCGCATTCCGCCAGCAATGGTCACCGACCGAGTTCAACCAACCACTACAACTCACATGATCGGTGGACCTGAAAACGGGGCCCAGTCAATAGCAGGAATCGCTTTGACCATAGGCCGCAGCGCTTCAGCGTCGTTGGTGTTGGCGGCCGAGATACCCACCGACAGCGGGATTCCGCGCGGTCGGACAGCACGTGGATCTTCGAGCCGGGCTTGCCGCGATCAACCGGGCTCGGGCCGGTCAAAGGTCCCCCTTTTTCACCCGGACACTCGCCGCGTCGATGACCGCTCGCGACCAGTCGATCAAGCCTGCGCCGCCCAGCTCATCCAGCACGACGCTGGGGACTGCCCCCGGTTCGGTTGACTCCTGATCTGTGATGACTTCGGTCTTCGCAGTGGAAGGATCGTCATCATGCCCAAGCCGTTCCCTGAGGAGTTCCGTCGCGACGTAGTCGCGGTCGCCCGCAAGGGCGAAGCGCCGTTGACTCAGGTCGCCAAGGATTTCGGCATCTCGCAGAGTTGCCTGAAGAACTGGCTGAAACGGGCCGACATCGAAGACGGGGCCCGGCCTGGCGCCACCCCGGACGAGTCCACCGAGCTGCGGGAGGCCCGCAAACGGATCCGGCAACTCGAACAGGAAGCCGAGGTAATGCGTCGCGCGGTCGCCTACCTGTCGCGCGATGTCAACCCAAAATGATGTACCCGCTGGTCCTCGACCTCGCCGCCGACACCGCACCTGTGCAGGTGCCCGTCGCGGTGACCTGCCGGGTATTGGGCTTCACCCCACAGGCTTTCTATAAGTGGAAGAAAAACCCTGTATCGCAACGTGATCGGGACGACGCGCACCTGATCAACGCCGCCTACGACATCCACGCCGACGACCCGGCATTCGGGTATCGGTTCATCGCCGACGAACTGCCCGCGCGCGGGATCAGCGCCGGTGAGAACAGGGTGGCCAGACTCTGCTCGATCCAGCGGATCTGGAGCAGCTTCGCCAAGAAACGAGGGTTGAACCGCAAGGCCGGGCCGCCGGTGCACGACGACCTCGTCCAACGCGAGTTCACCGCGACCGCGCCGGACCAGCGATGGCTCACCGACATCACCGAGCACCCCACCAGCGAGGGAAAGCTGTATCTGTGCGCGATCAAGGACTGCTATTCCAACAGGATCGTCGGCTACAGCATCGACTCGCGCATGAAGGCCTCACTGGCGGTCAACGCTTTGAGCAATGCCATCGCGGTGCGGGCACCGGTCGGCACAATCGTGCACTCCGATAGGGGCAGCCAATTCCGATCACGAAAGTTCGTCAGCCTGCTGTCGCGCAATGGTTTACGCGGTTCCATGGGAAGGGTCGGAGCATGTGGTGACAACGCTGCCATGGAGTCGTTCTTCGCTCTGCTCCAGCGCAATGTCCTCGACCGGCAACGCTGGCCGACCAGGGCCGAACTGCGTCTGGCGATCGTGACCTGGATCGAGAGAACCTACCACCGCAAACGGCGACAACGCGGACTCGGCAAACTCACCCCAATCGAGTTCGAGACAATCAACCAGACCGCACTCGCGGCCTGAACCCATCAACACCGCGAGTCAACCAAAGCCGGGGCAGTCCCCTGTGCAGACGCCGCCACAGCCCGGCTTCGGTCCACACACTGAACCGGCGATGCGCCGTCGGCACGGTGACCTCGAACGAGGGCGGCAGCATCCGCCACGCACAACCGCTGGTCAGCACGAACACCACCGCGGTGAACACCGCACGCTCATCAACCGGGGCGGTGCCACCACCCTGCGGACGCGCAGTGAACTCCGGAAGCAACGGCTCGACGAGGGCCCACAACTCGTCCGGCACCAGAAGTCTCGACAACTCATCGACCACGAGTCGAACATCATGCAGCACATCACATTCCGGCGCAAAGCGAACGAATTACAACCACGTAAGACACGGTCTAAGCCCGCTGGTTCTTACTTACTTCGTCGTCATGTCAGGGTGGCCGGAGGTGCAACCTCCTCCGGCCACCCGACACCTGACGACAACCAACAACTGCCGAATGGCGTTTTCCGGTGAGGTGGGGGGCGGGTGATCGCCATGCGACGAAGTGGTCGGGACGCACGAGAAACGCTCCGTTTGGTCCGATGCCCGCGATATCAGTGAACGTGGCCATGTCGCCGTCGATGTGGCGAACTCGCAGTGCTGGCAGACCATTCGGGTTCTCGTTCGAGGCGACGATGCCACCGGGAAGGGAAACCCTGTGGCATCGTCGATTGCCGCAACCGCAGGGACGGGGGTCGAGCCGGCGACATCACGGTGGCCGGCATCTGCGGCGGGCTGCTGCGGCATCTGCACCGTCTCGTGCGGTTTTATTTATTGCTGAGCTCGAAGTGGCCGTGGTCCGCGTAAATGTGCCGCGGCATATCTGGTCCGGCCGCAGCGAGTTGCGCCATCTTCTCGCGGAACTCAGGATCTTGATTGTCACCTGCGCTTATGGACATGTCGACATCGGCCAGCCATCGAGGCACCGTCGCGAACCGGTCCACTACCTGGCTGTCGAGGTGCCAGACGAGGGTCACGGTGGTACCGGTCTCCTCGTACCAGCCCAGAAACTCGACGTTGTCTGCCAGTCGACGGTACGTAGGTTTCTGGATGGCGTGACGCCCCTTGTGAGGACCCTCGGTCAGCGTGTAGTCGATAAAACCGGCACCAGTGATCCAGGGGTCGAATTCCCAACCGTTGGGCAAGTACAGGTGCAAGCGTTGTCCGACGATAGATTTCAGCATTCGACAGTCCGGGTCGGCCGTGAAGCCAATCCCGATCCCCCTTTCAAGTGAGTTCCTGCGAACGATATTCGATGATCATCATCGCATAGGGCCGGAGACCTTGGTTGTAGATTGAGCGAAGCTTCGGTGTCGGTTGCATTGTGGCACAAAAGATTCCAGGGCATGGCTGCGGTGTTGGCAACTCGCGATTCGCACACGCGGAAGAGGACCGGCGGCGGCTTCGATGCTCACTGAGGTGATCTCACCAAGGTAGGCGACAGATTCCGACTCGTCCGGATCACGACAGAAACATCGGGGCCGGCTCCGGCCGCGGTGGCCAACCGGGAGCCAGAAGCCGACCACCACTCGCGGCCACCGCCACCGCACCCGGCGTCACCGCGCCAAGTTCGGCGAACCGCTCGGCGACCACGACCACGGCCCACTCAACCGCAGCCAGCGCATCCGCCCACGCCGATCCGGCTGCCTTCGGCACCCTCACATCAACCTCCCGCCGCCACGGCGAACCGGACGAATTCCGCCCGCACTACCTCCAGAGGACCAGACACTGGCCGCGCAACGCCGAGCACACGGCACCCCTGCGGCAGCCGGGCGCTGACCTGCTGGAAACAGGTGTTGATGCTGTTGGCATGGTTCCGCAAACACGAAGATATCGCGGTGCTCGGCGCGGCATTCGGCATCAGCCGTGCCACCTCCGACCGCTACCACCACGACGGCATCACCGCCCTCGCGGCCCAAGCCCCCGACCTGCACGAAGCCCTGTACCGTGCCCACGAGGAAGGTCTCACGCACCTGATCCTTGGACGGGAAGGTCTTCGGCGCCGACCGCTGCGGCGAGAAGACCACCAGCGTGAGAGGCGAGCAGATCGACGTGTGGTACTCCGGCAAAGCCCACAGTCCCGGTGGCAACGTCCAAGCCGTCTCGGCGCCAACCGGATTGCCGCTGTGGGTTCCCCGACGTCGGACCCGCCTCGGTGCACGACCTGGTTGCCGCCGCCCGCGACCACGTCCTACCCGCGTTGTACTGGGCAGCGGCACATCTGGACCTGCCGACCCTGGCCGAGCGCGGCTACGAAGGTGCCGGGATCGGCATACACACCCCGATCAAGCAACCCGCCGATGGCCGAGCCCTCGCCCCCAGGGAAACCGCACCTACAACGCGCTGCTCCGTGGGCTGCGCTCCCTGTGCGAGCGCGGCTTCGCCGTGCTCGTCGGCCCGCTGGCGCGCCCTGCGTCTCATTTCACGTGCAGCCCCGAAAGAATCGGCACCGTCGTCGAAGCCGCACTCGTTCTCACCCACTTCGAATACCGGCGCGTCAGCCGAAAGTTGGTGAGATCACTTCACTGGGGGATAGGCATCGGTGGCAGTTGCTCGAAAACGACCGGAAATGCCTCCAGCGCCCGGTGGAAGGGTCCCGGCCGCCAGACCAATTCATCTACGGGCACGGCTGGCGTCATGTCAGGCACCGCGGTGCACAACTGATCGATAGCATGCTGCGCGATCTCGTAGGCCAAGGTTTTTGCTGGGCAGCCGTGTGGTCCGCCGCCAAACGCCACATGTGCCCGGTTGCCGATGTGGCTGCCGCCGGGGTCGGCGGCCACGCGGATCGCAGGGTCGTTGTTGCAGGCAGCGAGGCTGACGACGATCGGCTGGTGTGCCTCCAAAAAGATTCCGTCGACCATGACCGGTCGACTCGGATATCTGAAGCAGAAGTTCGCCATCGGCGGGTCGATGAACAAGACCTCGTCGAGGGCGGTCATAGTCGACAAACTCCGACCGTAGTCACCGCCGAACGCCCCGTACCGAGTGTCGGTGAGCATCCGCAACAGTGTGTTAGTGATCAGATTGCGTTCCAGTTCGAAACCGGCACCATAAAAGCTCATCAGCTGAGCGAATACCTCAATGTTGTCGAGCGCGCTGGGGTGGGTCACCAGTCGCGAGGTTGCGTCCTTGTCAGGTTCGGGGTTTGCGCGCTTGAGCGCAATCAACTCCATCAGTGCGTCTTTGATCATCGTCATGCCCTGCTGAGCTGTGAGCGTGCTGCGCTGATCGAAACGCGCCGCCATACCGGTTGCGACCCGTTCCCCGATCTCCGCCGGACAACCGCATATCCGGTTGATGACGTCCAAGACCAAATGGAATGCGTAGTCAGCCATCAGATCGGCTGAACCGCGGCCACAGAACTTGTTGATCAGCGGGATAGCGATGTCCTCGACCAGCGCGCTTATGTTGTACAAGTCGACTCCGTCGATGCTCGCTACGGAGGCACCTCGATAGCGGTCGTGTGCGGCACCGCTGTTGTACCGCGCTGCGGGGAACCAGGCCATCATCGCCAGGACGGGTGTGTCCTGCGGAACGGTGGGCTGCCATTGTCGCGGATCTGACGGGAAGTGGTCGGGATCGTTGAGAATTTTCACCGCGGTCGTGTGGCTTATCACCAGCGTGGCCGGTACTTTCGGCGCCAGGTCGACCGGAACTAGCGAAGTATAACGGCGCCGCATCTCAGCATAGGCACGGTGCGGGTCGGCGGCGAAGTCGGGGTCGTACATCCGAAACCGCTCGGGTGCTTGGTGGAGGGGGGCGGTCGGGTGGGCCGGGGACGACTGCGAGGTCAAAACGTGGCTCCAAGTGGATTGAGTTAGGACGTGGATCGCGATGACGGATACAGACTCGAATTACGTTCACCGATTGGAAGTAACAGGCTCCTGTTCGGTGCCGGCATCGGCGACGACTTTTCTCTTCTGCGTTCATGCACGGGTCGATAGGCCGACGGGTAGCATTGAATCGCGCGTTTCATCGTGGACGCAGACCATCGCGGTGAGCGGTGTTGTCCATGAAATCGCCTCAGCGACATACTGATTCATGCGCGCGTGCCTTTCGTCAGGTCGGTCCAGAACTATAGTCCCCGCGATGAAGTTCGCAATCCCTGGTGCCTGCGGGCCGGCCGAGCCGACATAGCCCCGGGAGGGCGCACGCGGTCGCGAGGCGCGTCGAGCCTCGCCGCGATCCCGAGAGCGGGCTCGCGCGTAGGTCGTCGCTTCGCATGAGCAGGTCCGGGAACGAAGTTGTCCAGCAGCCACCCGGCTCCGCGCCCGAATCCATCGATGCAGTCTTTGCTCGGCGTTGAGCTCGCTTTCGTCGATTCCCTCGTACAGCGCCGGATCTTGCAGAGCTGGCAGACACGCCTTCACCGCCGTGAGGCGGCGAGAAAGCTCATCCGGATCCAGAGCCTCTGGGCGACGGGTGCGCGGAAGTAGCGACAGTAGACTGCGGCGGTACCTGTCTCTGTTGGACGGAGGATGTTGCCTCGAGCTGGAAGCCGATTCCGTTGATGCGGCCGGGTTCATGACAGGTTTTTCTCCGGGGGCGCAGATGGGGGTTTGTGAGCGAGAGGGTGTGGCTCCCCGGTCAGGACTGACAGCGCGTAGGCCACCTCTTCGATGGTCGCGCGGGTATAGATCAAGGTGACATTGTCGGAGTGGTTGCTGGCGTGTCCGGCATATGCCTTCGCGACGGCGTGGCCGAAATTGCGCTCTACCCATGTCAAGGTGGTGTGGCGCAGCCAGTGGCAGGTGATTCCTTGCTGCTTGACCCACGGCAGCTGCTTGCCGATCTGACTCCAAATGGTGGTGAAGCGCATTGTGCTGATCGGATCGCCGTTTCGGTAGCGCAGGAGTCTTTCGTGGGCGTTAACGGGAATCGGCCTGCCGTTTTGCGCTAGGAGATTGGTGGGATCTCGAGGCTGTACGCGTGAATCGTAATGGTCCACAAGTGCGCGCATGAGTGTCGGCGACACGGGTTGCCACCGCTCGGTGTTGCCTTTTTCACGCAGTAGGATCAGGCATTGGTGCTCGTCCAGATCCTGCTTCCTAAGTGCCAGGATGCCGGCCCGCCGACATGCGGTTTCTGTGCACAATCGAAGGATGAGGGTGGTGAGTTCCGGGTCATCGCCATACTCGGCTGCAACCCGGTTGATTTCAGCGAGACGGCCGGTCGGTATCGCTCCACGGCGAGATGGGCGCCGTCGAGGCTTGACCAGTCTGGCCGCGGGATTGCCGGTGGGCCGGATCAAATTGTCATCGACCGCGCGACGGTAGAGGCAGCGCAATGCGTTCGTAGTTGTCTGGGCGACGCCGATTCCACCACGGTCGCTACGCCTGATATCGCGTTGCTTCTGGAGTGTCGCAATGAGTTGTTTGAGTTCAGTGGTAGTCGGTTCGTCGAGTCGGCGACTCGGCCACATCTCGACGATTCGGTTCCAATAGCTACTGTATAAATCACGGGTTCTATTCGGAGGTATGGCCGCATATACGATCGGCACATACTCGGCGAAGGTTGGCATTGGCCGCTTCGACTGGGCGGCGATGAGGTCCTCTAGGGTCACTCCCAGCTTTTCGAGAAGCACCTGCGCGGTCTGCACTTCGACGTTCGATGCCGACATTGTCATTGGACCACCTCTGAGGAAGTTGTTGCCTGTGCTTGCCGTTCACGCGCAACCATGGCGTCGACAGCGTCGGAGGTGAACATCAGAAGGACGCCTTCGGACGGATCTGCGGCGAGGAGGATCCGATCAGCGGTGTGTACGCCGACTTTGCGGCGGAATTGAGCTGGAAGCCGGAGGTCGCCAGCAGGCGTGATCCATAGTTCCGGTTCGCCGAAGCGCCCGACGACGACAACGTTGCCCTCCAACCGGAAGCCGAGGCGCACGCCGGGGCACCAACCCAGCGTGGGGAGCAGTGCCCGATCGATCACTCTGCCTCTGGCGTCCACGCGCCGCACGCTGCAAAGCCACTGCGGTTCCCGCTGAGATGGACGCTGATACAGCGTCGTGACAGGACGGTCGTTGTGGACGTGTGCGTATCCGGCAACCTTGGCAACAGGACCTCGTCCGGGAAGTACCGGCGCCAAGATGTGGTTCACCACGCCCGCACCCGGGCTGGCTGCAGGCATGGTGCGGCCTGACGGCGGAAGGTGCCAGAACGGTTGTAGAGCACCTGCCAGGTTGCGAGATCGCTACGGAAATGTGCCCTAACCGGACTTAGACCGTGTCTCATGTGGATGATTTCGCGAGTTTCTTGTAACAGGTCAGCGCTGCGGCTCGGGTGAGGAAGGCGAGGAAGTGTGTGGCCTTGCGGCCGTAGCAGCAGGGCCCATCACTCCATCAACCGCACCGTAGGTCAGAATAGGTGCAGCGCAATGGTTTTGGGGCATGATGTTGCGGTGTCCGACGAAGAGATGAAGCAGAAGTCCTGGCAGCGGTGGATCACCCGGCTCCTGGGTCGTCCCGGCGAGCGCGGTGTAGTGAAACGGCGGAAGCCGGAGATCGAGATCCCCGCTGGCCCGCCGCCGAGCGAATTGGTGATCGTGGAGATCTGGGACGGCGACGGTCCGCAGGCCGAACGGGGCGATTTCGTCGAAGTCCACTACGTGGGCGTCACGTTCTCCACCGGAAAGGAGTTCGATTCGAGCTGGGAGCGCGCCGAACCGTTCGCATTCACACTGGGCGCCGGGCAGGTCATCAAGGGCTGGGACGAGGGTGTGCGAGGCATGCGAGTCGGCGGTCGCAGGAAGCTGATCATCCCGCCCCACCTCGCATACGGCGACCGAGGCGCAGCGGACACCGTCGTGCCGGGGGAGACGCTCGTCTTCGTGATCGACTTGATCGCGACCTGAACCTGTCTGCCGCCTCGGCCGAGGCGGCAGACAGGCCGTCCGAATGTTGTATCCGAGCTGGTGGCCCAGTTGGCGGCCCAGGCCGGCGCGAGCGGGCCTCGCGCCGCCACCCGAACCCGCCACCATCCGATTCGATCCCCCACCCGGCACCCACGATGTCGAAGCGCGCCACCCCGGCACGATCACCGTCACCGACGGGACGCTGCGGTCGGTCGAATGGATCGATGAAACGGGTAGATCGCTGCCGGGCGCAGCGGCACCCGACCAGCGAACCTGGACGAGCACCGAACCACTCGGCTACGGACACACCTACACCGCCACAGCGGTCGCTCACGGAGAAAACGGCGACGTCACCGCGACGACAACCTGCACCAACGGTGGACCGACTGGCTTCGCGGTGGCGCCCACCCACCCATGAACACGACTCTCCGACAGTGGCCGGACCGGATGCCAGAGACCCGGCATTGTAAAACGGCGATATGGTCTCGAGCCGCCGACTCGAAGGATCGGATCACTACTCCTGCCTCGGCAGCGCGTCGATGAACGATCACACCGATACCGCCTATCGGCCAGCTCGGTAGCCGACAACCAAAGTGACACTCCCAGGGACCGTCGTCACCATCACGTCCACCATCGCCGCCCCGCCCTGGCCGCCGACGGAGTCTCAGGGCCAACCGGAAAGCGGTCGACGTGTATGAGAAATCCGCACGGTGACGTTCACGTCGAGGCTGCCTGTTCGGCTGAACAATCTCGGTCTACGGCCCCCACCCGCTGCCCACTCGAGCTTGCGCATTCGGCGGGCTCCGCCGCACCCGCCCAAGGCCCAACCCGCTGAACGAACGGCCTGGACGGCAGCGGCGACTCATGCTGAACGTAGCGAATCCGGGATGACGGGACCCCGAAGCTCACCACAGGAAGGACGGTGTTGTCGGATAACCGAAGGCATTCGCCGAGTCGCTCTTATGATTGGGCCATGAATAGTGTTGTAGCCGTGCGGCTTTCCGGTTGCGCACGTGTTGCCGCCTAATG
Source organism: Nocardia sputi (assembly GCF_023501985.1). NCBI lineage: Bacteria > Bacillati > Actinomycetota > Actinomycetes > Mycobacteriales > Nocardiaceae > Nocardia > Nocardia sputi. The sequence continues at coordinate 116,676 of NZ_JAMFLC010000016.1, forward strand.
TCTCAGCCGGTGCGTGCGCCTGGTTTCGTCAGGCGGTACACGACATCGATCCGCAGATCTGGGACTCCTGGTGGGCCTCACTCGAACGGCGGGTGAACGACGGAACCGACGTGATGTGGCACGAGCCGTGGCCGCACGATTACTGGGTAGCACAAGGGATCCGGTACTCCACGATCGGCTTCGCGATACAAACCTGGAGTCAGCGCGGCCCCCTGGACGACTGGCCGCTACTGGAGGCCGAGCGAACGGGCATGGTTCCGGTCGACCTCGGCCGGACATCGAACTCCGCCGCCCTCGACGACGTGGTCGCTGAAGCAGAGCCGCTCGACTACCGGCGGGCGGAATGCCTCGATCGGCTGATTCCGCTCCTTCGAGACGATGAGCCGCAGCAGGATGGACGTCCGACGCAGCGGATGCTACAGGCGGAATTCGTTCGAGCCTGGCTGAGTTCGATCACTGGTAGCGCACTTTCGGGCCTGCTGTTCGCCGAAACAACCGACGCCGATCTGCTCTACCAGGAGACCCTGCAACGGATCGAGCAAGTTCTGGAGATCGTGGAGTGGGTCGACCAGCCGCAAATCGACCTCGCCCGCGCCATCGAGGCCTGGTATGCGGCGCAATGGCACGACCTGCAACCAAGTCTCGTCCCCACTCAACAGGGGCAGCCCCTTTGGTGGCGGGACCACTGGTTCTGGTTGGCCCATGCATGGGAGCGTGAAGCCCTGCGCGAGGCCATACACCTAGTGGCAGAGCTTCTGGTCTGTCCGCCCCTTCTGGCCGCAGTGGGTCTCGTAGCCACCAGAGACGGTCCCGTGAACGCCCTCGGGTTGTGTGTCCTGCGGCGCTGCGCTTTGGGATTGCGGGCTCTGGCATGGCTGGAGGAAGCGATATCGCATCCGTGGCAAGACGTCCGGCTGGCAGACATCGTCCTCTTCGCATTCAGCGCTGTCGCTCCGTGGTGGCCGCGTCCCTCGCTCGCGATCAGCCACAGATCCGGCGATGTGAAACCGACGCTGCTGACGCTCGGTCTATGGGGCGCTGCCCACGTCTCCATCGATGCGGTGACAGTCCCAGCGGGTGAAACCAACAGCGGGATGGTGTGGCGCCTCTTCGCGGCGGCGCCGGTGATCGCCCGCGTACGTTCGAGCAGATACGGTGGCAGCCTCTGGTGCAGGCGCGAGGCGGAACTCACGCAATATCTCCGGGATCGATCCGACTTCCTCCGCGGCCGTGTTGTCGCGGATCTCACGGTCTCCAGCTTGACGGCGGTCGACCAGGAATTCGCGGCACGGCGACTGCTACAGGACCGGGCAGGGCGGCGAACACCCGAGTTCCCGCCGAACACTCTCGTGATCGACGTGCCGAGCGTCCCGCGCTTGCTTGTCGACGTGTTCGCGGCTGTATGCACGTTGCGGTTGCTGGTCGGCCTCCTTCGCGATGTCGACACAGTCAATCGCATCGCAGACGACCTGTTCACCGATCAGCTCATCACTATCGCACCACCGACCAACCACCCGCTGGGCTGGGCGATGCATCGCGCGGCCTTCCGGGCATTGCCAGGATACGGGCGCAAGCACCAGCGGTCACCGGTACGTCTGGCCCGGGACTATCCTCCTGCGGAGTTCGCACTGGACGTCCAGGAGGTCGTAGACCGAGTACCTGATCTGAGCCGATGCTGGACCGCGGACACGGATCTGCTGGCCGCATTGGAGTGGAACCGTGAGATCCGGCGCTGGTTCTCGGATCGCTGGGACTCGCAGCGCGTCGTCATCGACTGCCGACCGCTCGATGCGGCGGCATTCGCTGCCGACCCGAGCCACGCCATCAAACGCGGCATGCTACGACTTCGCACCGAGGCCATCGTTTTCCTCATCCAGCAGGCCGAACAGGCAGTGGACGTTTGGCCGACGATGAAGGAATTCGATCCACCGATCCTCACCGTCTACCTGCCCGATCAACTGAGATGGCTCGGCCAGGCATTGATGCTGCCAACATGGGTCGTCGCCTACTGCTCGCTTCCCACACTCGAGTTCGCGCCCAGCCTCGTCGACGCAATGTTCGCAGCACTGGCCGACCAGTTCGCCGCCCACCCCTCCTTACCTGCGCCCGCGAACTACAGCGATGTCTTCGCCCTCGGGATCGGGCCGGAAAGCCCGCTGTACGAAACACTGAAAATGGTTCGCGAAGATGAGGAAGAGCCGCCGTCCTGATTATCGGGATGGCTGTCGACCGGTGTAGTGCGGGCCTGAGCTCACCGGTTGTCGAGGGGAACTCCTGGCAGCGGCGACAACCTTCCTTATCGCGTGGCGGCGGCGCCGCAGCCGCGCGTCTGGAACGGTCCGGTTGGTTCGCAGCAGTTCGCTCTGTTGTGGCTAGGAACGAACCACGGCGTGGTCTCGCCTCTGCTTGCTCCTCGTACGCCGCGTGGCTGTAGGACCTGAACACATAGAAATCCTCGGCCCCGCGGGCAGGGAACGAACTCGACGAGGTTCCGCCCCCCGCGCAACCGGCCCAACGGCCAGGCAAACACCACCAGCCACCTCCATAGCCGATCAGCTGGCCTCGAATCACCGACGTGATCGCTCAGGGATGGTGGAGCTTGTTCGCAGTCCCCCGTGGTCTCGCGAACGCAGCCGAGGGGCTTCAACGAGCACGCCGACGAATCCCGGGCATCGCTGGGCTGGCAGCCTCCAGCAGTCTCGCCATATCTGAACCAGGAACGTGCTGCTGACTCTGCACGTTGCCGACTCGCTGATTCTCCGGTAGGAGAACAAGTCCGCCCCGTGGTAGCCGTCACTGGGTCGCCGCGTCGCGCACGTCGGAATCAGGATCTGCGGCCAACCGTGCCAGCAGTGCGCGCGCGTCGCTGCCGCGGTACCGGCGTAAGGCGGATGCAAGGCCGCAACGGACTTCCGGGTTGGGGTGATCGATCAGGTGTGCGACATCAACGACGTCGCCGCGACTCCTTCGAGCCAGCCCGTAGAGAGCGTCGATCAGATCATCGTCGTGGTCCGCCTCACGCACTCGGGCCAGCAGTTGCGGTTTGGTCAACTCCGGCTCGTCTGTGGCGAACCGGCGACGAATGTCAGTGGCCTTGAATTCACCGCGCCCCAAGCACGCCGGACACGCGCAGGGCCGCCGACCGTGCGCGTTCGGGTGATACCGCCACCCCGTTACCTGCCGCACAGGCCGGATCCGACGTAGTTCGACAGATGCGATCGCGCGAGGCACCAGGATCTCATACCCTCGTGCGTCCCCGGCGTGAAGAATGACCGAAACGGCCTCAGCGGCAGTCAATTCTGTCTGCGTTGCACCGTAGTGTCCGACGAGGACCGGTTCGTCGTCGGGAATCCGGAAGTCCACCGCGACGATCAGCCGCTGTCCGCCGCGGCGCAATTCGCGCAACCATTGATGCGACAGCACGTAAGACGGCATCACCGGCATACAGAACACTCCGCGACGGAAGCCGTTCGCCGCGATGCCCGCACGGCGGATACGCCGCGCGTTCTTCTCCGGCGTCAGATGCACCATCAGGGCCATAGGTCGAGCCTAGTGACCCGATGGTGGAGAGGAGGACCCGTCCGGTTAACTGCTGGATCTGGCCAGCTGATCTGCGGGTCAGGTCGACCGTGGCGTCGGGTGCTCGCAATCCGGGGCGACCGATGGGGTGTAGACGATGTGACCACCGGAGTCACAGAACCGGACCGGAACAGCCCCCAGGGTCTGTGGATCTAAATCTTCTGCGCCTCAATAGAATATGTCCGCCGGGATGGGCTGATACCCTTCGCTGGTGACCGAGCGTCAGCGCGACCCTATCGTGTCGAGTGCGGCTGCTGTGCGGACGAGTGAGGTGAGGCTGGCCGGGTCGGCCTCGGCGGTGTTGATGCAGCCGACAACATTGTGCAACCTCAACTGCACCTACTGCTACCTGCCGGACAGGAAGCAGTCGAAGCGTATGCGTGTGGAGGTCGCCGAAGCCGTGGCCGTCGGCGTCGGACAGTGGTCCGAACAGCACCCGGTGACCATGGTGTGGCACGGTGGTGAACCGCTCGCGGTGGACCCGGACTACTTCCGCGCCCTGGTGGAACCGTTCGGGTCCGGTGCGGCCCATCCGATCACTCATGCGGTGCAAACCAACGCCACGCGTATCGACGAGACGTGGTGCGAAGTGTTCGCCGATGTCCCGGTCCGAGTCACGGTAAGTATCGATGGCCCCGACGAAGTCAACGACTCGCGGCTGGACTGGTCGGGGCGCCCGAGTGCCGCGCGGGCCATGCGCGGAATCGACACCCTGCGCCGTGCGGGTATCAGCTTCAGCATGATCGCCGTCGTATCCGACTTGTCGCCGGGGTCGGCCGGCCGGCTGTACCGGTTCGCCTGCGAGCTCGGGTGCGAAAACCTCGGCGTGAACCTGGCCGAGAAGAAGGGCGTCTACATCGGCGGGCAAGAACCGCAGACCGGGGTCGTGGCTTTCTGGCAGGAACTGGCGGCCTGCTGGCAGGCCGACCCGCGCATCCACGTCAGGGAGCTCGACCATGCCTACACCTATATCCGCGAAGAGCTCTCCGGAGCCGCCCCGCAGCGCGCCGAGCACCCGATCCGACCCCTGCCCCTGGTGACCTGGGACGGCTATTACCTGCCCATAGGCGCGGAACTGGCCGGGTTCCGCTCACCCCAGCACGGCGAATTCACCGCCGGTAACGTCTTGGAGACACCGTTGACCGTCCTGGCGGTTCGCGCGGACGAGGTGGCCTGGGTCGCCGAAGCTCTGACCGGTATCGCGAACTGTCGTAAGCAGTGCGAGCACTTCTCCTACTGCCGCGGCGGCCAGGTGGCCAACAAGTACTTCGAGACCGGCCGCCTGGACACCACCGAAACGGCGTACTGCCGTACCAGCAAGATCGACCTCATGGAAGGAATTCTGCGCCATGCCGAACACACCCGCACTTGAGAAAGACGTTGAGTCCACCGTCACGCTCACCGAGCGGATCGAGGCCAGCCGCGACGCACTCACCCAAGCATCGGCACAAGCCGGCGAACGCTACGACAGCGCCGGCATCTTCGGCTGGTGAACTGACGAACAGCCAGCCCTGACCGGCCGGCTGAGGGGTTGCTCGACATCCCTGCACAGAATCGAGACCCGGCCGGACAACCCCGGCCGGGTCTCGCTGTTCGAGGAGCAGTTGCACAACGACTACCGGCGGCGGTACGACGCTCCGGAACTGTGATGGGACCAATCGCTCGCGGACGACGCGAAGACATGGGCTGACCATGCCATGAAGACGGACTGCAAATGGGCGGTGGTTTGACCGGGCGTTTGGCCAACATGGGGTGCTGGCGGGCCGGGTAGGCGATGCCGTGGAGATCGGCTGCTCGAACCGCGGCGTTTGCATCTGCGTGCTATCTCCAGCTCGGTTGCGCACCTCCTGAGGTAGCTTCAGTGCGTAGCGCGACCGGTCACCTCGCCGACCCCGAAGCGGAACCGCTCAGCAAGCAGGCCAGAATGCTGAAGTTGCGCGGATCGCAACTAACCGGTGTACCAACCGAATTCGTTTCCTGCGGCACAGGTGTGCCGGTGTCCGCAGACGCGGCCGCGGACAGAGAGATGCTGGTGGCGAGCACCGCGCCGACGCAAACCCGGCAAGCTGCACGCCGACAAGGCATACGACACCGCCGAACTGCGGCAATGGGTGCGAAACCGCGCGATCGGCGTCCACATCACCCGCAAAGGCATCGAATCCTTCCAGCGCCTCGGCCGTCACCGGTGGATAATCGAGCGCACGATTTCCTGGCTGACCGGCTATCACCGCCTCAACATCCGCTACGACCGCAAGGCCACCCACTTCCTCGCCTTCCTCACCCTCGCTGCGGCACTGACCTGCTACTAGAACCTCGCCAAATCAGCCACGTGAGACATGCTCTAAGGCAAATCAACTCAGTGGCAGTGAGACACGCCACGATCTATCGCACCAATGGGGGATGATCGGAGTCACGACCGACAGTGCCGCCCCCTCTGACCAAACAGCCTGATTGCCGAAGGAACTCGGCCCGATCGCATTGCGTCTCGCCCGAGTAGACCTACTGGCCCAGGAACTTGGGGAGTTGGCTGCGGCTTGGTCTCTCAACAGCCCGGTCGGCATAGAGCAGATCGCCCAGGAGTCCGGCGAACTGGCGGCTGTGGTGATCGGCGTTAGACCGATCCCGCCGTTGGCGTCGATGTTGTTCAGCGAGGCAATCCACCACTTGCGTGCCGCGATGGAGAATGTGCCGTTCTATCTCGTGGAGGAAGAACGTGGTTCGGCGATCCCCGAGAAGGACTCGCCGAGGATCAAGGTTCCGGTTCAAGACGACGCTACGAAGTTCTCTTCGTGGCAGGACTCGGTGAAGAAGCACATCCCCGAGTTGGTGGCAGGAACCACACTCGGCGATCGCCTGATGAAGCTGCAGCCGTATATCGATACGGCGTCGCGCGTCCCGTCGATCAGTGAGCTACTGGGACGCATGATGGGCGTCAATGTCGACTACGAACACCCGATGTTGCTGCTGCAACGCTATCCAAACATCGATAAGCATCGCGTCATCCGCATGGCGGCAGCACGGACAATATTCAAGCGCGGAGACGCGCCGATGGTCAATGTCAGCCTTGAATTTCAGAACCTGGAGCCCGGGACAGTGCTGGCAACCACACGGCCGGGTGAGCCAGTGATGCTGGAGCTCAACTCGGCCGTCATGGTCGAACGTCCGGACAGCCCAACGATGGTCGGTCCGATGGTCGAATTGAGTTACCTGCACCGTCACGTGGCTGAAGTTGTTATCCCGACGCTTGTCACTGGGCGGTCTCTGCCGCAGTCGCTGCCGCCCGCGATCGATCTGGGTAACAGTGGGAAAACCGTGCACGAAAGGATTCAAGCGGGGGAGTGGTCCTATGCTCACAACCGCTGGTCCTCCGCGGCGTTCGCGAACTTCGACGAGTGGTCGAGCATTCCGCCCGAGATTCTTGAAACCGCTCAACCTAATACGGGTGCGGAGGAGTAGACGCCGCTCCGATTACAACTTTTGACGCGCCCGAGACAATCGATTCGCGACGGAGACCCGGCGCGACATCGTCGACGAAATCAGTGAACTCGTTGACGCGCAGCTCGACAACTCCAGCAACCGGTCCGGATATGAATTCAACGCCAACCGAGAACGCTGCCGACACTGCGGCGGCTCAAATCACGCGACGCATGCGCGACATGCGACGCTGCGGCGGTACGACGAAGAATACGGGTACGCCGACGACGGCTCGACGGTATTGTGTCCCGGATCCGCCTACGAAAGCGAACGGACACCGCCCACCGGGTTGGGTTCGCGGCCATCCCGAGAGCGACCTCGGTAGACGAACAGATTCGGGTAGCGTTGACGTCGATACCGATGGATCCGCACACAAGACGATGAGGCTCCCGAAGCAGGCGCTCCAGGCGATCTCCGCGCAACGTCCGGTGCCGAGGTGTGGTGGGTGACGTATACCGTGCCGTGGGTGCGGGCCCTTGGTCGGTGTCGGCAACAGCCCGGGCGGTACCAGCGTCCCGGGTTCACGACTTGCGGCCGTTTTCACGGGGCCCGGGGCCTGTTTTCAGTCTGCTGCTGATCCGTATTTTTCTTGCATGGCTTGGCCGTGTTGTTTGGCCATGTGGTGGGCTTGGGTGGCGGTGATGTCGCGGTCGGCGAGCTTTTGGGCTATTTCACGTGCTGTCTGGGTGTGTTCGGCGCGCATCTGGGGGTTGTCGAGGGTCCAGGTGGGCGGGTATTGGTGGCCTTTGACGGGGTCGCGGAAGCCTGCGTCGCCAGCGGCGCGGTTGGCGAAGGCGTCCATGACGGTGAGGTCGGCGACCCGGCCGTCGATCATCGGCCGGTAGTTGGCGTATCCGTCGATGTGGCGGATGCCTTCCTCGGTGAATCGGATGCGCTCATTGTTTTCGATCATGGTGCGGCCGAGGATGCGGTCGGGGGAGTGGCGTGCCGAGGAGAGGTCTTCGGGGGCCAGGTCTAAGGTGCCTTCCAGGGAGTGCGGTTCGGCCAAGGTTTGCAGATCGACCCCGGCGATGGCTTGGACGAGGGGATCGGGGTCGTTTTTGCCGGCTTGGGCTTTGGTTTGTTCGTCGAAGGCGGTGCCCAGGATCATGTCGTGGATGCGGTCGGCGCGCCCGGGGTCGTAGTCCAGGGCCAGGGCGTGGGCGCGGGCCAGCTCGCCGGAGCGTAGTTCGTCGTAGCCGTCGGGGTTGTTCTTTTTGCGGCCGTCGCCGTAGTTGGCGTCGCTATAGGTGTCGGCCACCGCGGCGTCGAGTCGTTCGTGGGGTTGGGCGCCGATGTTGTCCAAGTGTTTTTGCAGCAGGCGCCCATCGTGGTCGAGGTCGAATCCATTGTGGTAGGTGGCCGGGGCTTGATATTCGAAACGTTCGAGCTCGCCGAAGAGCGTGTTGGCTCGTCCGATGTCGGGGTCGCCGTAGAGGGTGGAGGTGATGTGTTTACCGTTGGCGGCCAGCCGGACCGCGGTATCGGCATCGGGGTGGTTGAGGGCTTGCTCCGGCAGGAAGGACCGTACGGCGTCGATTTCGCGTTGCATCACGTGCGCTTCCAGCGGGGGCTGAGTCGGGTCGAGCAGCCGGGCCCGCATCAGCTTGAGGTCCTTGACATCCTTGCTGAGCCTGCGTTCGTCCTTGAGCGCGTAGACGTCGGGAAGGCTGGCGACCCAGATCCCTTCCGGTGTGCGCCACGCACGGCGGGCCAACTCGCCATGCGAGGGCTCGTATTTGCGCTGGTGCATGACCTCGAGGTCGCCGTTTCTCAACGCTGTAATTCCGTCGGAGAATCGGTGTTCCGACCAGCCGGGTTGGTCCCGCATATACCGGTACGCGGCCTCGGACACCTTCACGTCGAGGTGGTGCGAGAAGCGGATCGGAGTTCCGAAGGCGAGGTTCATCGCGGTGCTACCGGTGATGAGGGCCTCTCGTGACACGTTCTCCCCCAATGGGGCGAGCCGGGCCGCCAGCGACGGCTGCTTCGACACCACCCCCGGCACACCGTCGCCCACCTCGGGGGTGGGGCGATCAGTGACCTCCACACGCGCGAACCCGGACGCGGCTCGCTCGAGCGGAACTCGCCCTTCACGGTCCTTGCCGACCACTGTCTCGACAAACTTCTCTACACCCTTTGCGGCCCCCCGAGACGGCTGCTCAGCTGCCGAACCCATGCCCGGCGCAAGAGCCCTGAGCCTGTCACCCATCCTGCGAAGCCAGTCCGCCGACCCCCGTGCCACCGCGCGACCCTACCACCCAAAAACAATGGAGTTTCGCCAACCAGCTTGTCCTGCAACATGTTTTATGTTATGGATCGCTGGCCGACAGTGTACCAACGAGCAGCCCACGCCTCCCACACCATCGATCTGTGAGGGGGCGCACTCCATCTGACGGGAAGTCCGATGCGCCGGTGCGCGACTTCGGCGCCCGCAGCACCCCGGCCGCTTCCCTCCGGGCCCGCCCCGATATTTGCCCGCCCGCCGGGCAGCCGCGCTCACGTCGGATGTTTCACGTCGATCGGCCGAGGCAACTGAACGTCGTGTTGGGGTACACTCCAACACCACGTTCGAAGCGAGGCTAACAGCGTCAAGGCGAGGCCCTTCGCTGAATTTCCTGACGCAAGTCCGCCTGGCTTACAGAGGCCATCCGAGCGCCTGGGTGGTTCTACAGGTCATCTTCTACAGGTCATCTACGACACCACTTACAGGTGGGTCTGAACGTCACTGGTGATCCGAAGATGTTGGTACAGACGAATTTCGGCGTCACCGGGTCGTGATGGTGGTAGGTTGCGCTGCAACGTTCTGTATGCTTCAGCTGAAGGAGACGACCGTGCGACTCGCCCGTATCCTCGCTCTGTCCGCCGGTGCGCTGCTGCTCGGTTCCGGTCTCACGCTCGCCGCCGGGTCCTCGGCCGGCGCGGAGGGCGTTGGACTCGACGTCGCCGCCTTCAGCTGTCCCCAGCCCGACGGCCTCTTCCCGCACCCAGAGGACGTGACGAGGTACGTTGAGTGCTCGAACAACATCGCGACCGTTCAATCGTGTCCGTCCGGCCTGCATTGGAACCGGAATGGCCAGTACTGCGACTGGCCGTCCAGCGCGGGGGCGGTGGCTGACGAATACCAATCCGGCCAAGGCTCGGCCCGGCATCGGTCTTAACCCCGCCACCAGGCCGAAACCATGCGAGCACGCCCCGGCTTGTTCTGATGGCCAGGGAAGTCGAGGCTGAACATCTCGTTCCAGGTATTGCGCCCGGCTTCGCAGGGGGCGGTGCGGCGTGTCGCGCTCTCGTTCAGAAGCTGCGTGGCTCGACCGAGCTGAAGGACTGGGTGGCTCGGTTCCCGACGCTCGAGATCTCCGCTCAGTGGTGAGCAGAACGAACAGTGGGGTAAGCGTTTTGGAGATCAAGGATGCACCCCCCGATAACGCGGCGATACGCAGGGCATCGGCCCACTTCACCGCATCCGGCGTGAAGTCCTCCCGGCACTTGCCCAGTCGCTCTGCGCGATTTCCAGCACCGCCGGGTCGGCGGTGCTGATTCCCGGAGTCCGACGCGCGCTCCGGTGATGTGGGCATCGCGGCGGATCGCGGTGAGGAGTTGGCTGCGCAGAGGTACGGGTAGCCCAGTGCTGTAGAGGGATCGCGCCCAGCTGGCGTTGGGTGGCGGGTTGGGTGCCGCTGCGGAGGGGGCGGTATCTGCTTCGCTGGTTGTCCCAGTGGCCGTGGACGTCGATCTGGCCGGGCAGGGTGTGGTAGGCCACCTTGTCGTCCCATGAGCTGGATGTGCGGCGGGTCCAGGTGTGGATCGGTCGCGGATGGTGGTGAGGTCTTCGTCGACCCAGTCGCGGATCATCAGGCGTCCGCTGGAGGGGACGGCGATGGCGTGGGAGCGTCCGTGTGGGTAGTGGGCCGGGTCGCGGTCGAGGTGCGCGGCGACTTGCAATACCGCAGCACGGATACTACTGAACCGAGCCCTCGCACGCGGCACAGCCCGAGCGGCGCCGGTTGAGCGACCCTGGGCCCACGCCCAGCAACCTGACCTTGCCCGTCCCGGCACGTACGGGTGTGAGGGCGATGATCACGGTGCCCGCCCCTTCTCGTCGTTCCGAACTACGCCGATTCGGCGGTCCGGTATGCGATCCTGGGCAGGATGCGAGCGCTCGATCGATTGCTGGAGACCGAAGTTCCGTACGCGAAGAGACTGGATCTCATCATGGAGGGTTCCTCATGCGTGTCGTTTCCGGGCTGGCAACAGCTCTAGGGGCAACGGTGACATGGCTGACGCTGGTGTCGTCACCGGCGATGGCCGAGTTCGCCGCAGCCGTCGACACAGAGACGCTGGTGTCCTTCGAATTCGGCTCGGGCGGAGCCCGCAGTGAATGCCACAGCGGAAAGTTCCTGTGCGAGCCAGAAGAATTCAAATGCGACAACGACAGATGCGTTCAGAAACAATGGCTGTGCGACGGCGACGACGACTGTGGCGACGGATCCGACGAAAGGAACTGTCAGTAGAACCCACGTGATTCGGTGTCCGCTAAGAGGCGGAACTCGAGGTTCTCAGTTCCGCGGAAGTGTAGGCGCGGATGGTGCAATGGCCGCCGGGGCCGCTTTCCTCGACCGAGTCCACGCAGCGCGTTGGCGGTGCGCAGGCCGGCATCGGCCGATCGTGACCGCGTCAGCTCCGCTGCTCGAGGCCCGATCCCGTTGGCTCGGTCGTGGCGAATGCCGGTGATTCTGGAGGAGAAGATGCCGGAGTTTCCGGAGTGGTCGCGGCAGCAGCCATGGGGCGTGCGTCTGGAGTGGGGCCTGGCCCGGGGCGATGGCGGTGGGCCCCGGCCGCGCGTGCGTCGTCGTGGTCGACGTCTTGTCGTTCACGACGTCGGTGTCGGTCGCGGTCGAAGCCGGGACATACGTGCTGCCCTACCCGTGGCGCGACGGCGAGGCCACGCAGTTCGCGGCACGACGCGGCGCTGGCGGTAGGGCGGCGAGCGGTGTCCCAGCGGCAGCCGTGGTCGCTGTCTCCGGCGGCGTTGCGGCGCGCGCCGGTCGCGGCTCGGCTCGTGCTGCCCTCGCCGAATGGTTCGGCCATCTGCGCGGCCGTGACCGGTGTGCCGGTGGTCGCGGCCTGCCTGCGCAACGCGAGCGCCGTCGCCCGCTGGATCGTGGAACGAGGGTGGGGCACCGTGCAGCGGCCGGTGGCCGTGATCGCCGTCGGCGAGCATTGGCCCGGACGCGACGCATTGCGGCCCGCGGTCGAGGATTGGCTGGGCGCGGGAGCGGTCGCCGCGGCGCTGGCCCGCGGCGGAGCGGGGCCGCTGTCCGCGGAGGCTGCTGCGGCCGCGGCGGCACACGAGGGGGTCGCCGACGTCGCGGCGCTGATCCGCGACAGCGCTTCCGGCCGGGAGCTGGCCCGAGGCGGGTTCGCGCAGGATGTCGCGGTGGCCACCGAACTCGACGTCAGCCGGGTGGTGCCGGTGCGCGCCGAGGCAGCCTTCGCAGACGCCGTCCGATGACCGTGGGCGCGCGCCGCGGCCGGTCGGCGCTAGAGGTGCGGGCCGACCAGCGCGATCGCGGATTCGACCGCCACGTCGACGATGCCCGCGATGTCGTCGCCGTCTTCCACGGTGGTGGCGATCAGTTCCCGGAAGCCGCCGAAGAGGATCGTCGCCACCTGGCGGGATGGCGGACGCAGTCCGGCGGCGGCGAATTCGGGTGTGTCGGCGAGCTTTTGGATCAATGCGACGAACGCGTCGCCGACCTCGCGCTGCAACTGGCGCGTGGCGTCACCGAGGGCGGGCACGACACGGATCCAACTGAGGGTGAGGGAAGGCTCTTCTCGCGCGGTGGCTGTCCAGGCTTCGATGGCTTGGCGGATCTGGGTGCGCCATGGCATGCAGGGGTCGACCGCGGCATCGATCCGCTGGATCATCTCCTTGTGGTGCTCGGACAGCAGGGCGATGAAGCAGTCCTGTTTGCTGGTGAAGTGCTCGTAGAAGGTGCGGCGCGAGGTGCGGGCGTGGCGGACCACGTCGGCGACGGTCGAGTCCTGGTAACCGCGTTCGCGCACCGCCACGGCCATGGCGTCGAGCAGGCGGCGGCGAAACCCCGCGTCCGCGCCGTCGTCGGCGGAGGTGCGGGGTACCGGCTCGGCGCGTGTCACGAGATTCAGGTTAGTCAGTCCGTTCCGCTCGTCGCGTTCCGCCCGAGCCTCGCGGGCGGGGATCCGGCCCCGGCCAGAGCACGGTCGAGATGAGGTCGGCGAGCCTGCCCGTCGACGAGGGTGACCCACGGCCGACTTCGGGGAACCGCTCGCTCATGCCGTCGCCTCGGCGGCGCGGTCGCGCGCTAGCTCGCGCTGTCGGGGAGTGCGACGGTGCACCACTGCCCGGCCCTTCTTGGCCGGGACGAGTGCGACACCGCGGAAGTGCGCGCGCTCGTCGCGGGCGTCGGTGGGTTCGAGTGTGAAATCACGCAGCAGCGTGCGCAGCACGACGTTCATTTCCATCGTGGCGAACGCGGCGCCGATGCACCGGCGGCTGCCGCCGCCGAAGGGAATCCAGCTGAAGGTGCCCGGACGGACACCGACGAATCGGTCGGGATCGAAGGCGCGGGCATCGGGGAAGAGTTCCTCGTTGTCGTGCATCAACCGGATGTTGGCCACGATCTTCTGGCCCTTGGGCAGGGTCCACCGGCCCAGCCGCAGAGAATCGGCGCGGACCTGGCGGAACGTGGCATCGACGACCGGCCGCACTCGCTGCACCTCCAGCAGCGTCGCCTCGCGCAGCTGTGAACCTCCCGCATCGGCTTCGGTGAGCAGGCGGCGCAGGATGTCCGGGTGCCTGCGCAACCGTTCGATCGTCCACGCCAGCGTTGTCGCCGTCGTCTCGTGTCCGGCCGTGAGCAGGGTCAGCAATTCGTCGGCGATCTCAGCGTGCGACATGGCCGAGCCGTCGTCGTAGCGCGCTTGCAGCAGCATCGCCAGCACGTCGTCGCGCTCATCGATCCGGTCGGCTGCGGCGCGGTCGACGAGTCGGCCGACGATTTCGTCGTAGCGGCGGCGATAGGCCGCGAACCGGGCCCAGGGACCGAGCCTGCCCAGCGCCCGCTGGGGAACCGGGACGGCCGCGAGGGCCGAGGCCACCAGCACCAGTTTGGGTAGCAGTCGGCGCAGTTCGTCGAACTCCGCGCCCTCGGCGCCGAAGACCGCGCGCAGGATCACGTTGAGCGTGATCCGCATCATCGAGTCCATCGTCGCGAACTCGCGGCCCGACGGCCAGGCCGCCATCTCCCGGACCGCTTCCTCCTCGATGAGCGATTCGTACACCGCCAGCCTGCGGCCGTGGAAGGGCGGGGTGAGCAGTTTGCGCTGCTTGCGGTGTTCGGCGCCGGTCAGCGCGAACAACGAACCCGGCCCGAGGAACTGGCCGAGGTTGACGTCGAGGTTGTCGACGAGGTCGGTGCTCGCGGTGAACAGGGCTTTGATCTCGGCCGGATCGGCCAGCACGACGCATGGGCCGAATCTGGGCATCTGGATGGTAAAAGCCGATCCGTAACGGTCGTGCATCCGTCGCCAAGTCCGGGTTCGCCCGGTGAGTATCTGCAGGTTCTGCACGATCGGCGGGGACGAGGGCCCGTCGGGAATGCGCACAGCGGGCATGCGCCCACCTCCTCGTGTGGTACTTCGATGTACCACCCGTACGGTACGCTTGCGTACCGCGTGTGACAAGGCTTACACCTACCGGTCTCCGCACGCGAGGTCCCACAGCTCGGCGCTGTGGACGGCGATCAGCGACGCGATGCGGCCGAGCGCCTCTGACACGGGCAGCCGATCGCGTCGGTGCCCGTCACGCAGGCGCAGCGCCACATCGTCGGCGGCGGCCTCCTGTGCTCCGATGATCGCTTGATACGGCACGAGACGGTGGTCGCGGATGCGCGATCCGAGACTGCCACGATCCGGCGGGCAGACCACCACGCGCAGCCCGAGGTCACGGCAGCGCCGTTCGAACCGCTCGGCCGCCGCATGCTGCACATCGCTCACCGGCAGCACGACCACCTGGGTGGGCGCCAGCCATGCGGGGAACCGGCCACCGTGGTGTTCGACCAGGTGAGCCACGGCGCGCTCGATGCTGCCGATGATGCTGCGATGCACCATGACCGGCCGGTGCGCGGCGCCGTCGGCGCCGGTGTAGTGTAAATCGAACCGCTCGGGTTGATGGAAATCGACCTGAACGGTGGACAGGGTGGACTCCCGTCCCGCGCTGTCGCGGACCTGCACATCAATCTTCGGGCCGTAGAACGCGGCTTCGCCTTCCACCGCCTCGTAGTGCAGGCCGGAGTCGTCCAGGACGTCGGTGAGCACCGCTATCGAGCGCTCCCACAGTCGCGGCGCGGCAACGTATTTCCCACCGGGTCCGGGCAGGGACAACCGGTAGCGAGCCGCGTCGATGCCCAGCGCGGCATAGGCGGAACCGATCATCGCCAGCGCCGCGGCGACCTCGGCACAGACCTGATCGAGGGTGCAGAAGATATGCGCGTCGTTGAGCTGGATCGCGCGCACCCGGGTCAATCCGCCCAGCACGCCGGAGAGTTCGGAGCGGTACATGCCGCCCAGTTCAGCGATCCGCAGCGGCAGTTCCCGATAGCTGTGCGCGCGGGAGCGGAACAGCAGCGCGTGGTGCGGGCACAGGCTCGGACGCAGCACCACTTGTTCGCCGCCCAGGTCCATCGGCGGGAACATGTCGTCGCGGTAGTGCCGCCAGTGCCCGGAGATCTCGTAGAGTTCGCGTTTGCCGAGCACCGGCGAATACACGTGGCGGTAGCCCGCGCGGTGTTCGGCGGTGCGGATGTAGTCCTCCAGGGCCTGGCGCACCGCCGCGCCGTCGGGCAGCCAGAACGGCAGTCCCGCGCCGATCAGCGGGTCGGTGTCGAACAGATCCAGCGCACGGCCGAGGGTGCGATGGTCGGGCATGGTGGTCTCCTCGTGAACAACGGGCGAGTGACCACAAGATGAAGCCCGGGGCACTCGCCCCGGGGCTGGGATGGAACAGGGATCAGCGCGCCGGGACGGATTCCGGCGTCGTCGTCACAGCAGCGCGCTTCACGTCGGCGACGCTAGCAGACGCCACCGTCGCCGCACACCCGAATATCGCGTGCGCCGCCGCGAGAGGCGCGAAGATCTCGAAGCGCCCCCCGGCACGGCGGCTTTCGCGCATAATCGACTTCGATTGGCATGCAATGACATCGGGGGTCGATGGGGACACGCAGAGCGGTGCTGCAAGCGGGGGTGATGCTCCCGCTGGCTGCCGCGTGCGCGCCGGATCTGCTGCTGGGCAGTTCGGACGCGGTGCGTGTCGGGGTGTCCTGGAGCGGGTCGGAACTGGCCGCCTTCCACGCCGTACTCGACGGGCTGAACCTGCCCTTCGACGTCGAAGTCATCCCGCTCGGAGACAACACCGACACCGCCTTCAGCGCAGGCGGCCGATCCGCGCCGGACGTGGTGCTGCTGCCGCAGGCGGGGCGGGTGCGGGAACTGGCCGAGCGAAAGAAACTACGGCCGATCGCCGAGACGGTGTGGACCGACGACCTCGGTCCCCGCTACGCCCAGCACTGGCAATTGTTGCTGCGCTATGGAAGTCGTGCGTTCGGCGTGCCGTTCAAGGCCGCCGACAAGTCACTGGTGTGGTACGACCGGCGGCAGTTCGACACCTACGGGTTGGGTGACCCGGCGGAATGGACGCTACCCGACTGGGTCAACCGGATGGAGGTCCTCGCACAGTCGCCGATCCGCCTGCTCGCGCTGGCCGCCGCCGACGGATGGGTGCTGACCGACTTCTTCGAAAACGCCCTGCTGGCCGAATCACCCAGGATCTACGACGAACTGGCCTCCCGGAGCGGACGAGAGTGGGACAACCCGGCAGTGCGGGCCGCGCTCACCCACCTGGGGGTCCTGTGGGGACACCGGCACGCCTTTCCCGGAGGAGTCGGGGTCGCGTTGACCCGGCAGTTCTCCGACGCCGTCCGCGACGTGTTCCAGCATCGCCACGCCGCAGCCGTGGTCGCCCCCGATTTCGCCGAACCGATCATCCGCAGCGCGGTGCGCGCGTCCGGCCGCGAGGTGCGGGACGTGGTCGGGGTAGCGCCGTTTCCGTCCGTCAACACCGCGTCGGGGCGGCCGAAGATCGTCGGCGGTGACGTGATCGTGGTGACACGCGAAGCGAACCGGCGCGCCGAGGACCTGGTCGAAAAACTGGCCGGTGTACACGCCCCTCTGCCCTGGATCGAGCGCTACGGCGGTTTCCTCACGCCGAACATGCGCACCGACGCGACGTACTCGCCGCTGCTGGCATCCTCGGCGCGTGAGCTGAACGCCCGCAGCGCCTTCGACCTGTCCGACCGGATCGGCGCGGTGGGCGCACGGGAAGGATTGTGGCGGGTGTTGACCGAATTCCTGATCGCGATCGGCGACGGTGCGCAGACGCGGGTGGCCGAGTCCATCGAACGCGCGATCACCGCGCTGGACGGCTTCGAGCGGCGGCCCCGGTGACGCGGCCCACGGACTTCCGAGCGAACGGGCTGAGCATCGAGCTGGCCACCCGCCGCATGCGCGGGCCGCTGGTCGCCGGCGGCCGGCCGCGGCGCTGGCCGGCCAGGCTGGCCGCACTGCCCGCGACCGTGCTCACGGTGGCCCTGCTGGTGCTGCCCGCCGGGTGGAGCGTGGTCATCGCCACCCGCGCGCGCCCGGTCACCGTGCTCGCGTGCGCGATCGTCGCGGTGAGCGCGCTGCTGCCTGCCATACTGCGCAGAAGGCTGGGTGCGCCGCCGATACGGATCGCGGTGTGGCTGTGGGCGATCGCCGGCACGGTCGGTGGTCTGTGGCTGCTGGGCGGCACGATGACCGCCGACGGCAGAGGCGCGTACCTGCGCACGCTGCTGTGGGTGGCCTTCGGAATCGGGCTGCTGGTGTTGGCGTTGGCGATCGCGTGGTGGGGGCGCGCGGCGCGCTGGCTGTGGCTTCCGCTGATCGTGCCGTTCGGGATCTCGGCGTTCGTGTCCGGTGTGGCGTTCCGGGTGATCTTCGGTTCCGGTGCGCGGTGGCTGGCCATCGAAGACGTCGGCGCCTACCGGTGGTGGCTGGCGGCGATGCTGGGGTCGGCGTTCCTGTGGACCTGGCTGGGTTTCCTCACCGCGCTGTTCCGGGCGGGCATTCACGCGATCGAGACCGACCCGGCGCGCGCCGGGTACCTGTATCGCGACGACGGCAGGCCGCTGGCGCTGCGGCTGTACGAATTGCTGCGGCCGGTACTGCTGGTCGCCGGGCTCGCGGTGGGAGTCGCGGCCGCGCGCGTGTTCGATGTCGTGCTGATCGGGGTCCCCGGGGCCCTGGAGTACCAGGTGGACAGCGCCACCGTGCACTGGTGGCGACTGACCGCCGACGCCGAGCCCGGCGCCGCGGCCGCCTACGCGCTACCGCTGGCGGTGCTCGTGGGCGCGGTCGCGTGGCTGTTGCAGCTGGACGTGCGCAGACATCGCGCCAGTTGGTCGGCGCTGCAGGCGATCTCGGTGCCGGGACGGCGGCGCATGGGCCCGTTGCGGCTAGCGGGCATCGTGGTGGTCTCGGTGCTGGCGCTGTTCCCGATCGGCGTGCTCGCCTATACGAGTGTGCGCGGACACGACGGATTCGGGTGGTCGGCGATCGGTCTGGTGTGGGGTGACGACGGGTTGTGGCGCTCGCTGCAGACCACCGCGTGGGTCGCGGGGATCGTGACGGTGGTCGTGGTCACCGCTGCGGTGCCGGTGGCCTACCGGCTGGCCGCCTTGCGCCCCGACGGCACCGCCGCCCGAGTGGCCGTCGTGGCGCTGGTGGTGCTCGCGGTGATCCCGGCGCAGATCTATCTCGGGCCGATCGAAGGTCTCGTCGACACCTACCAACTGTCGGGAACGCGGATACCGCTGATCCTCGTGCACGCAGCCGCGGGCCTGCCGATCGCCATCCTCGTGCTGCGCGGCGCGCTGCTCGCCCCGCCCGGGAGCGCCGCGGCCGACGCCCTGCACGGCCTGGCCGGTCCCGGCACGATCGCGCATCGGGTGCTCGCCTCCTCCGGGCCCGCGCTGGGTGCGGTGGCGGTGCTGGAATTCGTCCAGGTGTGGAACGACTTCTTCATCGGGCTCGTGGTCAGCGGGGCGGGAGCGAGCCCCTGGTCGCTGCTGTTGTGGGGCGAGGCAAGGCAGTTCGGGGAGAACGCCGCCCAACTGGCCGCGGGATCGCTGGTGTCGGCGGTGTTGCCGGTGGCGCTGCTGCTGGCGACCTGGCGGCGCTGGGTGGTGCCGGGACTGACCGGGGGAGTACTGCGATGAGACGGATCGAACAGGCGCGATCGTGCGGCGCGGCGAGCAAGGAGCGCCGTTGAGCGCATCGGGCGAACACCGCGAAACCGCCGGGCAGACCACGACGCCGAGGTCATCGATCTGGCTGGGGTTTCTGGGCACCGCGTCGGTGGTGGCCTACACGGTGCTGTTCGAGTTGGTACGCACCCTGGTGGTGAATTCGTTCGGCGAGAACGCCGTCGTGGAATTCCTCAACGGCCCGTTGCGATGGTTCTCGGCGCTGTTCGTCGCCGCGGCGGCCACGTACGCGCTGCACCGGTTCGCCGTCGGGTATCGCACCAAGCTGCGCACCGCCCGCGCCATGGACTCGATCGCCGGGCTGGTCGAGCCGGGGCCCGCGCTGGCCGATCCGAGCCCACGGGTGGTCACGCCCCCGCCGCGGAGGGTCGCCGCCTTGAACGGGCATCTCATCGCCGCGGTCCTGCGGGACCTGCCGGTGCACGACTACGAGACGGTCGCGCTGCTGGCGGTGCTCAACGCTATTCGCGACACCCCGGGACGGTTGCCGGTGGCGAGAGAACCCTCGGCGCGCACCGCGACAATGCTGGTGGAAGGACTGCGCCGACGCGGCGTCCTCGCCCACGACGGTGCCCAGCGCTTCTGTGTGCGGCAGGTGCCCGAACTGCCGGATCGAGCGACGGTCACGGCGGGGCCGCAATGGGGTGCGGCGCTCACCGCGCTGCTGCACCACTACGCCGACCGCGCTGGCCGCTGGGCGATCGCGCTGGAGACGCGGCGCTTCGCGGTAGGCGCGCGCCGATGGTTCGAGGCCGAGGAACCATACCTGCGCGCCTTGGTGGCCGCGTGCGCGAATCCCGGCGTGGAATTTCCCGCGGCGGCGCTGGCGCACCTGCTCGGCATCGGTAACGCACTGGACGTGTGGTACGCGCGAATCGGTATGGCCGAGAACGAGCGTGGAGTGCCCGACGATCTGTGCTCGCTTCCCGGACTCGACGACCTGAACCGGGATCTGATGTTGCTACGGGCCGGCCGGCTGCCCGAGCGTCCGCGCGGCTACCGGCCGCGGCGATTGTCGACGAGCCTGGCCGCCCGGTGGGAACACCACGCGGCGCTGCGACGGCTCGCCACCGTCCCGCTGGATCTGGACGAAGTCGCCGACCAACTGGAAACCGCCTGGTGGCTGCTGCCGCGTGACGACATCCCCGGCGAGGTGTGCGCGCTGATCAACCTCGCCGTCGTGCACATCCGGCAAGGACGCCTCGACGCCGCGCAGGATCGTCTCGAACTCGCCGAATCCCTCACCCGCACCGGCCTCGATCCCGACGGACGCGCCCAGACCCACGAGACGATGGGCGCCCTGTGGTGGGCTCGCGGCGAACCCCGCCGAGCGCTGCGCTGCTGGCAGCTCGCCCTGAGCGCATACCGGGTACTCGACGACGACCCCGGCATCGGCCGCTGCCTGCAACACCTCGGTTCCGCAGTGGTCATCGCCCCCGATCACGCCACCCTGCTCCTGCCCGCCGACCCGCCCCTCACCCGCGTCGAAGCCCTCCGCCAAGCCACCGGGTGGCTCGCCGAAGCCCGCCGCAGGCATCCGGCCGCTCACCACGCCGAACGCTATGCCGCACAGGCTCGCACCGCACTGCGCTCCGGCCGTGGCTTCCGCAACCTCCTCCCGGCCGGCCATCGCACTCCACTGTCGCGCATCGACCAGTGGCCCGCACCCGTCGACGCCCACGCCCCCGCACCGGCGCTGTGAGAGACTACGCAACCATGCCGGAGCTTCGAGTCGCGGTGATCGCCTCCCACAACGGGTCCAATCTGCGTGCGATGCACCGAGCTTCCGGCGTCCCGGACGCACGGTTCCGGATCGTGCTGGTCATCAGCAACAACAGCGACTCCGGTGCGCTGCGCTACGCGCGGGATCACCAGATCCCGGTCCGGCACCTGTCCGGACGCACCCACGACGACCCGGACGAAGCCATCCGCGCCGCACTCGTCGAGCACGCGGTCGATCTGGTGGTGACCGCCGGTTACCTCGAGAAGATCGGGCCGCGGACCAGGAGCGAATTCGCCGACCGGATCATCAATGTCCACCCCGCGTTGTTACCCCGCCACGGCGGCCCCGGCATGTACGGCGAGCACGTGCACCGAGCCGTCCTCGACGCCGGAGACCTCCTCACAGGCGCGTCCGTCCATGTCGTCTCCGGCGAATACGACGCCGGTGAGGTCATCGCGCAGGCCACGGTGCCGGTCCATCCGGGAGACACCGCCGAGACGCTCGGTGCGCGCGTCCTGGAAGCCGAACACACCTTGCTTCCCGATGTGGTGCGGCGAATCGCGACGGACAACGCGTTCCCGGCACGCGCAACCACGTGCCCGTGACCGCACGAGCCACTCTCGTTCTGGTTCGTCATGCCGAGCCCTACCGTCCGCGCCCAGGCGGCCCGGCGACTATGAACGTTCTCGGCAGCCACGGCTCTCCCGGGCTCTGGTCGGTTTCGGCGGCCGTAAGGCGACCGGGCATTCAGCCGTGCGATGCCGATGCCCGCGATCTACCGGGTGGATTTCGAGAACGACCGCGTCCGGAATCGGTGGCGGGTAGGTATTCGTTTCGTGCGCTATTCCCCGGGGAGAAGAGGGGGAATTCGAGCCGATATATGTTCGCGCGCTTGCTCACATTCGGTCATGCTGTGCGGGCAGGCGAGAGCATGCTCGATCAGTTCCTTGGCCGCTTGTGCCTGCGCGATGCGCCGCTCGAGCTCGTCGACGTGGTGGCACAGCAGATCCCGGTGTTCCATCGGGTCCGCGGTGGACAGCACCGTTGCCAACTGCCCCAGCGTGAGACCAGCCTCCTTGCCCATCAGGATCAACGCCACGCGTTCGAGGTCCGTCTGCTCGTACAGCCGCTGGCCACCGTTGCGGCGAGCAGGCTCCAGCAGCCCGAGGCTCTCCCAGTACCGCAGCACGTGTGTGCCGAGCCCGAACCGCCGGGCCAGATCGCCGATGGTCAGCATCTCACTTGACTTCATGTGTCCATTAACCGGCACGCTGGCGGCATGAGCAAACCAGTGAATCCGGAAGAGCCCGAGCGCTCCGCGGCGGTGAGGCTGCCGCAACACCGTCCCTACCAACTGATCAGGAATCGCGTATCGAACAACAAGGTGCGAGCCAAAACGGTGCTCACTGCATTCGGTGTCGTGTCACTGCTGGCCACTGCACTCAGCGGTTGCGGAGCCGGCGATGGCGACACACCGCCCCCCGCGGAGAACCAGGTCGAGATTCTCGAACTCGAAGTCGAGAACGATCAGTACGCGGCCCCAGATCTCGATCGCGCGGGAATGAGCATCGGCGATATGGATATTTTCTCCGGAAACGCTATAAAGAACGGGCAGAAGGTCGGACGCGGGGGCGGCACTTGCCAAGCCATACATGTCGACGGAGAAAAGGTCACTTCGCAGTGCTTGCTCACGATGCAGTTCGAGAGCGGCTCGGTCACGTTGCAGGCTGTGTGGGTCAGGGGCGCGAACCCGCTGGACATGGCCATCACCGGCGGCACAGGCTCCTACCTCGATGCCGGGGGCAGTGTTCGCTTCTGGGACATCGGGACACCGAACGAGAGAGTACGCGCCGAAATCATCCGTTGATACGGCCGTCAGAGGCAAGGGTGCCCGCCCTCGTGATTCGTGAACGCTGCCCTCTGCCGCATGCCGGTGCCGCCGACATTCGTGGACATCTGTCCTCGGATGCAACGGCCGAATCGAGTGGTGCTGTCCGGTGAAAGCGCAGGGAGATAAGCGGCCCAGTCGTCTTGGCGAACTGGGTTCACTTGTGTGCCGTCTGCGGGGCAACGCCGAAGAGATCGCTGACCACGAGGGCGTCGAGATCCATGACATCGGCGATCGTCGCCGTTGCAGGATCGCGTTGCCCTCGTGGAAGCCTGTTGGTGCAGGTTACGGATTGTTGTATTGGATGCGATTCCGCCCGATTGCCGCGTGACCGGGCCTGCGACCGTGAACCGCCGGGCACGACCGGCCAATCTCCGAAATCACTGCGACGGAGGCACTTTCGCTTCTCGGGGAGACCTGTCGGGACGCAGGCCGCGCCAGCTGGGGTGGCGCAGGCCCTCGGGGGTGACTTCGCGGTATTCGATGTCGGCGACGAGGACCGGCTCCACCCAGTGAGCGGTAGCGGCGAGGGCTCGCGGCGGGGCGATGTCGAAGGGCGTGTCCGGGCGGGCCAGCTCGTTCAGCCGGGTTTGCAGGGAGCGGCGGGCGTGCATGGTCCATCCGGTGCCGACATTGCCGATGTGCACCAGTTGATCGTGGTCGTCGTATGCGCCCAGCGCGAGCGAACCGAACGTCGTGGAGAAACGGCCCGTGCCGGGCAGCCAGCCCGCGACGACGACCTCGGTCGTTCTACGCAGCGGCGTCTTGATCCACAACGGGGACCGGCGGCCGGGGTAGTAGGCGGAGTCGAGGCGCTTGGCGATGATGCCTTCCAGGCCGTGCTCGCGGGCGACGTCCATCAGGGTGGTGGGATCGATATCCGGGTAATACGGCGGGGTGCGGGCCAGCGGCCGGTCGAGCGCGAGTTCCGCCAAGCGCTCGCGGCGCTCGGTGTAGGGCAGATTCATCAGAAACGAACCGTCGAGGGCGAGCAGATCGAAGGCCAGGTACTGCGCCGGGAAGCCGCGCAGCAACTCCGCACCCGGCGAGATCACATGCATCCGCCGCTGCAGGCGACCGAACGACGGCGCCCCCGTCACCGGATCGGGCGCGACGATCTCACCGTCGAGCAACAGCTCGCCTCCCTCACCCAGATCCGCCAGAACCGCTGTGAGCTCAGGAAACGATCCGCTGAGATCCCGATTGTTGCGACTGTAGAGCCGGCAGTCCCCGTCCCCGCACCGCGCGATGGCGCGAATGCCGTCCCATTTCATCTCGAACGCCCACCGGCCGCGCTCCTGCGGTGGCCGTCCGGAGACGGCCAGCATCGGCGCCGGCGCTGACAGCACACCAACAGCATATCCTCAGCAAACATCCGCGCCGGATCGGCTCGGCAGACCGGTCTCCATCAGGGGCGGTGCATGAACGCCATCAGGCAGCACTCCTTGGTGCTCGCGCTGTCGATGCTCCGTTCGATCACGCTGACCAGCTCCCAACCCTGGGATTCGAGCAGTTCGATGCCATTGAGCAGGTGGACAACCGGCTCGACGATCGCGGACCTGTTGTCTCCCAGGGTGCGGAACTCCACACGCGGAGGCGAGCTCAGGACCAGGTTCCGGCGCGGATAGGACCGCAGGTCCACCGCGCCGTTCAGTACGGCGATCACGTCGAAGACGGGTCCGGGTGCAGGAGTATTCACGTCCTCATCATGCATACTCGACACCTCCGGCCAAAGTATCGAGCACCAGGCGCTTTTCGTCGAGTGCGGATGGCAAAGGGCCGCTCGATCACACGGAATTCACCGAGGGATTCTGTGCGCGCCGCAGTGCCTGCCTGCATGCGGATCGCTAGGTACGAACTGCTCTCGACCTGCATCGCAGCCCCTCATCGCGGCAATGCGCGATGTCGCATCGAATGCGGTCATCCTGAGCCCCGCGATCACAATCCGAGCTTGGTGACCGCGTTGTCTTCCAGCGGGTTGGCGGTCCGAATGTAGCCGTGGACGGTGCGCGGGTTGGACCACCGGCCTTGGCGCATGATCTCGCGGTCGCTGGCGCCGCCGAGCGCGGCCTGGGTGGCGAATCCGGCGCGCAGCGAATGACCGGAGAACAGGGCCGGGTCGAGTCCGGCGCGGGCGGCATAGCGCTTGACCAGCTCGGCGACCGCTCGGCCGGACATGGCGCGATCGCCGATCACGCCGTGCCGGGTGATGGTGGGGAACAGCGGAAGATCCGCGTCGGTGAGGGTGGTGCCGGTGAAGCCGTGGCAACGGTGGATCCCCGGCGCTCCCGCGGAAACGTCGGCCAGCCGAGCGCGCACGCCGGATGTCCCGGCGGCGGCGTGAATTTCGCGCAGACGCAGCCAGTCCGCGAGAGCGCAGACCGGACAGGTCGCGGGGCGCCGCCCCCGGGGCAGGGCCACGCGCTGTTCGGCCGAGCCGGTCGGGTCGGTCTTCGTCGCGGGCAGCCGGATCAGCAGGATCGGCTCCCCGGTGGTGTGGTCGAGGCCGACCTCGACGTCGCCGATGCGCAAACCGGCCAATTCGCTGCGGCGCAACGCGCCGGCGAAACCGATGAGCAGAACAAGGGCATCCCGGCGGCGTGCGGGTTCGGTGGGCCAGCCCGCTTCGGGAAGCCCGCCCAGGAGCTGATCGAGAGTGTGCAGCAGGACGGGGCGTTTGCGATTGGGCCGAGTGCGCCGGGTACGGCGGATACCGCGCAGCGTCAGACGAACCACATCCGAACGCGTCGGCGACGGCAGGCCGTTGGCCGCGTGCACCGCCGCGATCGCGGCCGACTTGCGTTCCAACGTCGCCGGACTGAACGCCCACTCGCCGCTGTCACGGCGTGCGTCGGCGGCCGCGGCCAGATAAACGGCGACGTCGAGCGCATCGGCAGGAAGCGCCTGGCGGCCCTCTGCGGTGCACCACGCCGACCAGGCCACCCAGTCGGCCCGGTAGGCACGCAGAGTGTTCGCCGATTGGGACGCTTCGAGATATCGGCGCAGCGAACCGGCTTGGTCGTCATCGAAGCGATCACGCACCAACCGCAATGCCACGGCATCGACCAGGACGCTGCGCACGCCATGCCGCAACTGCGTGCGCACCGACTCCGGGACCGCGACCACGCTGGATCGATCGTCCATGGCTGGCTCCCGCGTTCCGGTCGGCGACTGACTGTCCGCGCCAGCACATTCGGCGCGAGAATCCAGCCTACGGCACTCCGAGAGCACCCTCACGATCGAAAGCTCGCCGCGCTCCGGCTCCGCTGCCCAGGCACTGCGCCGGACCCGCAGCAGCAATCAGCAAGCGTCACAGTGACAGCAGGCCGGGGAGGTCCAGGGTGTCGAACCGGTGCGTGGCCCAGATCAGCCTCGAGCGTTCCTCGGGATAGGGCTGGGTGATCGACTCGGCGGTGTAGACACGGGTGAGCCGGGTGTCCGAATCGTAGCGAGCCCAGCCGGGGTCGCCTGTGGTCGCGAAATTCACCCAGTCGCTGCGCATCTGCTGGGAGACGCGCACCACCTCATCCGCGGCGTTCGGATGAGCGGAGGGATGGCCGCGCACATCGTCCACGCTGAGCGTGGCGAAGACGAGCATGAAGTCGAGGCTGTGTGAGGCGCCTTGCTCCGAGTTGAAGCTCCAGCACAGTTCGTAGGTCCAGACCGGCCCGCCCCCGGCATGGTGGGCGTGTGCGAGATGCAAGCTGGGCATCCGAAACAGCCAGTCGGAGTTGACCAGTTCGTACAACTGCCCGTGCGTGGCATCGGGGTACGCGGCACGGTAAAGGCCAAGGCTGTCGGAGGCGGGCGCGAGACGGTCGAGTACGGCGGTCACCTGATCCTCGGTCACCTCGCTGCCGAGCAAGCCGTTGAACAGCCGGTATTCGTCCCGGGTGTGCCCAACGAGCAGATCGATGCCCTCTGCGGTGCCTGCGGCGAGCGCGCGCCATGGCGCGCCTGGGAGCACGGCACCGTCGACGACGGGTGAGAACGGTGTCGGGGTCAGCGCCATCGGTCCCCACGTTTCGACGAATCCGGGCATCTTCTGGATGACCGCGTCCGTCGCGTTGATCAGCGCGCGCGGCGAGACACCGGCCAGCTCACCCACGGTGGCTTGCACACCGAGTTCCGCGGCGATCGTCGCCGAGATCGCGGCGGCGAGCCGCGGGGTGAAGTACGTTCCCGGGACGCTCTGGGCTATCGCTCGATGAAACAGCCCGGCGGCCATCGGCATCGTGAGCAGCGCCGCAAGACAGCCCGCCCCGGCGGACTGCCCGAACACGGTCACCTTGCCCGGATCGCCGCCGAACGCGGCCACATTGTTCTGCACCCAACGCAACGCGGCGACCTGGTCGAGAATGCCGCGGTTGTCCGGGGCTCCGGCGATATGAGCGAAACCTTCCGCGCCGACGCGATAGTTCATGCTGACCACCACCACACCGGACCCGGCGAGAGTCGCACCATCGTGATGCGGGTTACCGGAACGGCCACCCAGATACGCACCGCCGTGGATCCACACCATCACCGGCAGCCCGGCGGCGCCGAGGTCAGGTGACCAGACGTTGAGGGTCAAGCAGTCGCCGGAACCGTCATCGGTGTCCCCGGACATCGACGGCACCGCGCTGCCCGCCTGAGGAACCGGTGGACCGAACGCCGACGCGTCGCGCACGCCATCCCACGGCTGTGCCGGGACCGGCGCCGCGAACCGTCGGATACCGAACGGTGGCTGGGCGTAGGGGATACCCCGGAAGACCGCGACGGCGCCCTCCCACCTGCCACGCACAACTCCGGCAGCAGTGCGTATCTCGGGTTCGATGTTCACGCGGTGCTCGCTTTCCTTCGGTAGGTCATCGGCTGCGGGGGAGCGAAGGTGGTGATGGTCGACGCACGCACGGTCCGAATATTCACAGCCTGCAACGACATTCAACCCTGCAAGTCGTTTCGTCACCTCCGGTTTTCGCGCGCAGACATCCGAGAACTCGTCACGGCCAGGGCAGATCACTCGAGTCTCCGACAGATCACTGCTCGAACGGAGGTGTCCTGATGTCTGCTGATCGCCCTCGGAGAGGGTGCTCGACGGGTCTCACCGGCTGGCGGCCAGTTGGAATTCGAGAAGCCGGCGTTGGTCGGTCAGAGCGGTCACAGTGCCGAGGACCAGTCCATGTGAAGCGGCTAGCGTGGTGAACTCGTCGATCCGGCGCTGGCGGCCGCCGTAGTGCACCAGCATGATCAAATCCATCTCGCTGTCGGCGTCGAGCTCTCCGACTGCTTCGATCACCAGGATGCGCCCGTCCGGGTAGGCGGCCTCGACGCACCGGTCCAGGATGTGATGGACGTGCTCGTCGTCCCAGTTGTGGAGGATGTCGAACAGCAAATAGGCATCCGCCCCTGCCGGGAGCGGGTCGAAGAAGCTGCCTGCGGTCACCACGGTGCGATCCTCGAGGTCGTGAGCTCTGAACGCATGCCCGGCGTGGGCCGCAGTTGGTGCGAGATCGATGAGATGGCCGTGTATCCCAGGATGAGCGGCCAGGATCGCGGTGAGCAGGGTGCCGTGGCCACTGCCCACATCGACGATGGTGGAGAACCGTGACCAATCGAAACCAGCGACGACCTGCGGAATCTGCTCTCGCAACCGCACGGTCATCTGCCGGTCGAACGACTCACGGAGGTGAGGGTGGCCGGTGAGGTCGGCCCAGAAGTCCTGCCCGTAACGACGTGGGTAGGCCGCTTTGCCGGTGGCGATG
Organism: Nocardia sputi; assembly: GCF_023501985.1. NCBI lineage: Bacteria > Bacillati > Actinomycetota > Actinomycetes > Mycobacteriales > Nocardiaceae > Nocardia > Nocardia sputi. The sequence continues at coordinate 145,488 of NZ_JAMFLC010000016.1, forward strand.
CTGTGAGCGAGTTCGACAAACGCCAATTCGGCGCGGCCGGCAGCGGAATCCAGGGGCAGGAGGATGTTGGTGAAGCCATCGCCCGCATCGGCGCATAGGTTCGCCCCGAACTCGGTAGTCCGGTAGTCGGTCGATATTCGCTCGACTACCCCGAGGGTGGTGAGGTGGCGCAGCAACAGATCGAGCGCGACAGGTGAAACGTCGAGTTCGGCCGCGAGCTGATCGGCGGCGGCGCCGTCCCCGCGGAGCCGGTCCGGCAGGCCCAGGGTCACTGCGACCCGCAGAGCCATCGGCGTCGCCAGACCAGCCATGCGACGAAGTGTGTCGGTGTCGTTGTGTCTCACGAAGATTCACTGTGGCAGGTATGTCAATCGCAAATCGGTCCTGCTCCGCAACTGGTGGTGCTGATGGGGCTTGGCCCTGGTGTCCGCTGGTCCGGCTGCAGTCGGTGCCAGCGGCTTCTGTCCGCGACATACATGAGAGCACCACCAGATCGCCCGAGAAGCGACTGCAACGTCGAGGGTACCCAGTTTTTCGTGACTTCCGTTGGGATTTAGTTTCGTCACACTTGACGCTACTAAACGAATTGGTTCGACTGAGAGTGGATTCGGACTACCCGCCCTGACCTCCGATAAGGTTCACTTATCGGCGGTCAGACCAGGAGCGGTCGTTCGTCGGCCATCGAGGCCGTGGAAGATTTCGTTTCGTATAGATACGTCATATTTTACGAAACAAACGCTACGATTTCGTCGTGTCGAACGTATGCAACTATCCGGGATGTTCCCGACCCATCACGCGAGTAGCAGGGCCCGGTCGCCCGTCGGAGTACTGTGACCGCCCCGATCACACGAGATGGCGGGCATGGCGCGAACGACAACGGCAACAACAGGAGTCGGAAGCGGCGACCGCTGCCGTCACTGTGACGCAACCGGGGCCGGTGACCGCCGCGCGGTTGCGGGCCGATGAGCTGCTCACCCAGTTCCGGGGACTCGCCGAGCAGCTCAACTCCACGCTGAACGCCGCCGTCGCGGAGCTGGCCACGCTGGCCGACCCGGCGACCGCCGAAGCTCAAGTGCAGGCGGTGCAGGTGGACGCGGCACGGCGGATCGCCGAGGCCGAGGGTGCGGCCGTCGCGGCCGAGCAGGCGCGGCGGGAGGCACAGGAGGCCAGACAACTCGCCGAATCCGCCGCCGACGATGCCGCCGGCGCCGCCGAACAGGCCGAAGCGCTGATCGCCACGGCGAATTCGGCCCGCGACGACGCGCTGCGCGAGCTCGAACGCGTCACCAAGCAGGCCGCCGACGACGTGTTCGCCGCCCGCAGCGACGCCGAAGCAGAGATTCGCGCCGTGCGCCGCGAGTCCGCCGAGCAGATCGAACGCATCGAACAGCAAGCGGCGGACGAAGTGCAGCGCGCGCAGCGCCGCGCCGAGACCGAGATCGCCCAGGCTCAGCGGGAAGCGGCGGCGCGTGTCGCGGCCGCGCACACCGAGCGCGACGTCGCCGCGCAGCGCGCGGCCGACGCCGAGCGCGCCACCGAGCGCGCCGAACAAGCCGCCACCGAACGAGCCGAGGCCGCCGAGGAAGCGCGCGCCGAATGGCGCAGAGTCCGCGCCGAACTCGATGCCGTCCGCGTCGAACTCGCCGAGACCCGTCGCACCGCGGCGGCCGAACTCGCCTCCGCCCGCGCCGAAGCCGCCACGGCCGTCGAAAAGGTGCGCGCCGAAGCCGCCCAGCGACACGAAGCGCTCGATGAGGCCCGCGCTCAAACTCTCGCTCGCGCCGAACGCGCCGAAGCGCAACTGGACGAACTCCTCGCCGAAACTCGGCGCAGATCAGCCGATACCGAAGCCCCTCGGCGCGACGAGGCTTGACCTGTCGACGGTGCGCCCGGACCGGACACCCGGCAAATGATCCGATGGAGAGGAGAGTTCGGCCAGGCGATCAAGCCATGACCGTAGCTGCGGTCATATCATGTAGCTATGCCCGAAACCGAGGTAGAAGGGCGTACGGAACCACTGGCCGGGGCAGCCCGGCAGACGGTACTGGTGGCCGGTGCCTGCTCGATGATCATGGGTGTGGTCCTAGCGGTGTGGCCGCACAAGTCGCTGTCGACAGCGGAACTGCTGTCCGGCGGCTACCTGTTGCTCAACGGCGTTGTCCAGCTGGTCGTGGCGGTCGGCGCGCGCCTGGTCACCCCACTGCGGGTGCTTGTGCTGATCAGCGGCGGATTGTCGGCCCTGCTGGCGATGCTGTGCTTCGCGGGTGGTTCGACGTTGCTGCTGTCGTTCTGGATCGGGCTGGCGTGGACGATTCGCGGGATCTGTCATGCCACCGTGGCGGTTTGGGCCGACGATCTGCCCGGCCGCGCGCGACAAGAGCTGTTCGGCCTGCTCACGCTCGCACTCGGCGTGCTGGTCGGGGTTCTGCCGTTCGACTCGCTGGACGCGCTCGGCTGGGCGACCGGGGCGTGCCTGCTCGCGATCGGGGCGATGGAGGCCCTCTTCGCCGCCGGCCCCCAGGCGCAGCGCGGTGACGGTGCCGGGGCTGACGCCGACCGTGCGCCTGGATGGCTGACCGCGACTGCGCATCCGGTGGCGAGCCGCGTGCTCTCCAGGTTGACTGGGCGACATGGCATCCCAGCATTCCGAGCTACGATCGCCCGCAGAGCTGATCGTGGTCACCCGAGGCGCCGACGCCGCGATCACGCCGACAGCCTTGAGCGACAGTCGCAGCGTCCAAGCACGCTTGAACGAATTACTCCCCGACGACGGTGAACTGGTGCGGATCTTCGGGCCCGCGAATCGATTGGAGCGCAGGCTCACCGGAACCCCGCACCTGGGGACCGGCGCGGAATATCTCCATTACTACTTCGTCCGCGGCGTCACCGACGACCTCGACGAGCTGGCCGCGCGGTTGCGGGCCGTCGACGACGTGGCGGCGGCATACGTGAAGCCACCCGCCGAACCGCCCATCGCACCGGAAGGTGCGGTGGTGAGAACCGGCCGCTCGGCTGCCGAGGCGCCGCCGGTGACCCCCGACTTCGCCACGCGGCAGGGGTATCTCGACGCCGCCCCCCAAGGCATCGACGCCCGGTGGGCCTGGACGGTGCGGGGTGGCCGCGGGACCGACGTGCGGGTGGTGGACATCGAGGGCGCGTGGCGATTCACCCACGAGGACCTGCAGGTCAATCAAGGCGGTGTGATCGGTGGCAGTCCCTCACCGGATCGTGGCTGGCGCGACCACGGCACCGCCGTCGCCGGGGTGATCAGCGCCGACGTGAACGCCTATGGGATCACCGGCATCGTGCCCGAGGCCTACATCCGCGCGGTGTCGATCTTCGGATCGGGCTCGGCGTCCGCGATCCGCTCGGCCGCGGACGCGCTGAATACCGGTGATGTGATCCTGCTCGAACTGCACCGTCCCGGACCGCGTTTCGCCTTCGCCAACCGGCCGGATCAGCGCGGTTACATCGCGATCGAATGGTGGCCCGACGACTTGGCGGCGATCCGGTATGCCGTCGGCAAAGGCATCATCGTGGTGGAGGCGGCCGGGAACGGCGGCGAGGACCTCGACGACGCCGTCTACGACACCCCTCCCACGGAGTTCCCGAGCACGTGGCGCAATCCGTTGCGCGGCGGGGAGGTCGACTCCGGGGCGATCATCGTCGGAGCGGGCGCACCCCCACCTGGATTCCACGGCCGCGATCACGGCCCGGCTCGCTCCCGATTGGAATTCTCCAACTACGGAGAGCGAGTCGATGTTCAGGGGTGGGGTCTGGAAGTCGCCACCACCGGGTACGGCGATCTCCAGGGCGGCCCCGACGAGGACATCTGGTACACCGACGTGTTCAGCGGAACCTCGAGCGCGTCCCCGATCGTCGTCGGCGCGGTCACGAGTTACCAAGCGATGAGCGCGGCCGCGGCCGGGCGCAAAACGCCCGCCGAGGTGCGTGCCAGGCTACGCGAAACCGGTTCGCCGCAAACGGACGCGCCGGGACGGCCCGCGACACAGCGCATCGGCAACCTACCGGATCTGAAGTCGATGATCCTGCCGCGGTAGGCGCAGGAACCACGCAGCCGAGGGGCTGACCTACATCGCGCTGCGCCGATTCCGCTGGGTGGAATTGTCTAGAGGCATAGTTTCACCAGACGAAAACGCCATGCCAGGGAGCCGACAAGTGGCGACGTCGGGTCACCGGGCCGCTATCACGGCGTAGTCAGCTCACCCGCGCCGCCAGCAGCCGTTCGAGCAGCACTTGGACGAACTCGGCGGGAGCGTCGGTGAAACCGCTGTGCCCACCCGGGAACTCGGTCAGGGGGATGCCGAGTTGCGCGGCGAGGGTCTCGGCCGGGCGGTAGGGGAGTTTGCCCTTGCTCGCGCGGCCTGCGCCCAGCACGAGGCGATCGCTCACCGGCGCGAGGGCCGCCACGTCGGGGAGATAGGAGGTGATCGTGCGTAGTTCGTGCGCCATGTTGCGCGGCGCGTTGGCGTGCAGACGTTCGACCATCGCGGCAGCACGCGGCGACAGTCGGCTGGGATCGGGCATTTCAACCCCTCCGCCGATCCCTTCGAGGAAACGCGCTCCCGCGGCGGCGAGACCGTCGGTGACGAACAGTTCGTATACCTCGTCGACGAACGCTTTGTGCTCGGCGGCGTCGGGCAGCACGCCGAAGGACGGCGGTTCGTGCGCGATCACCAGCCGCAGCCGCTGCGGATGCCGGGCGAGCAGGTCCAGCGCCACCACTGCACCCCCGCTGCCGCCGAACACGTAGGCGTCTTCGCCGGCAGGCGCGAGATGTCGCAGGAGCAGGCGGGCGTCCTCGCTTTGCGCCTCTACGGCGATGTCGGCGGGTGGGCCGGGATGGAGCACGCTGCGGGAGTAGCCGCGTGGGTCGAGGGTGACCACGGTGAAGTGCCGTGCGAGAGGATCGAGGATGGGATCGAAGACCGCCGCGTCGCCTCCGCTGCCGGGCAGCAACAGCAGCACCGGCCCGGCACCGCTCACCTCGTAATACAGCGTGGCCCCGGGAACTTCCAGCGTGCCGGATCTCATTGTTGCTCCTTGCTGTCGGTGGGCCACTGCTCGAGGGTGACGTGCAGGGCCTCGATGATGCGTTCCCACGATTCGGCGGTGGACCGGGTGTGCCCGAAACCGCCGGTTTCCTCCAGGACGCTGTATCCGTGGAAGGTGCTGCGCAGCAATCGGACGGCGTCGGTCCGGTCGGGTTCGGCCAGACCGTAGGCGCGCAGCATGCCGTAGGTCAGTTCGATGGCGCGCGGCACGCCGGTCGCGGTGCGCGCCACATCGGGATCGGAGGGAAGCTGGGTCGCGGCGTAGCGACCGGGGTAGCGAAGCGCGTAGTCACGCCAGGCGTGGGCGTAGGCGGTGAGCGCGTCGCGTCCGGCCCGACCGGCGATCGCGGCGGCGATGAGGTCGGTCTTCTCTGTCGTCGCCAGGACGGCCACGCGCGCACGAAGGTCTCGCAGATTCTTGACGTGCGAGTACAAACTCGCGTCTTGGACGCCGAACTTCCTGGCCAGCGCCGACATGGTGACGTTGTCCAGACCGATTTCGTCGGCGAGATCGGCTGCGGCCAGCGTGATCCGCTCGGCAGTCAGTCCCGCTCGTGCCATCATTCGCATCCTCCGAAAACCTACTAATCCTAGACATTAGCCTAGTCGCCTTAGGTTTCCAATCACGCCAGTTCGGCGATGGCCGCGCCGACGGAGGGTCTCATCGCGACCTCAGCCAATGAATGGTCGACGGTGTCGAGCTGCAGGACGTTCCGGGACAGCTGCTACGTCGCCCGAGGCGGTCGTCCGAGTAGGAGGACCTCGCGGTGCTCGGCGCCGGGGTCGAGGAACCTCAGCAGAGCCTGCGCCTCCATGGTGACGGCGGCCACGTCGTCGGGGGACAACGGCCGGTCGTAGAGGCGGACGGTGAGTATTGCGGATCCGTTGTCGCGGTGGATCGTCCAGTCGGCTGCGGTGAATCCGTCGACCAGTAGGATCTGCGGGGCGGGACGTTGAGTGCGGTAGCCCTGTCTACCGTGCCCGGCGGTGATCACTCGGGTGCGGTCCGCGTGCGACAGCAAGAGGTTGTCGAAGTCGTAGAGAAATCTCGGTGGTGCCAGCTGTGTGGGGTCTGGGCTTGCAGCCCGACGAGGTGCCGCACTGCATCGACGACCGGCAGCTCGGAGCGGCGCAACAGCAACTGCCGCTCGAGAGTGGCGCGGTTGAGCGCCCGACGGCTGAGTATCTGCGTCATCTGTAGACCCTTTCGACACAACCAGGGCGTTGGTGGCACACCACGGCGCGCCACCAACCTGGGGACGATCATTCCGAGCTGAATCACTTCAGTGCGCTGAAGAACTGTCTGATGTCGGCGATCAGGAGCTCGGGTGCGTCCTGAGTGGCCCAGTGGCTGCCGCGGTCGAACTCGTTCCAGGACACGATGTTGCTGTGGTCGCGTTCGGCGAAGCGGCGCAGGGCGGTGAAGTCGTAGGCGAAACTGGCCAGGCCGGTGGGCACGCTCGTCGGTTGAGTCGGGCGCGGGACATGGTGGTCCTCGTAGTAGAAGCGGGCGGCGGAAGCGGCCGTGTTGGTCAGCCAGTACAGCGTTGCGTTGGTCAAGACATGGTCGTCGTCGGTCGAGGCGAGCAACTGCGCTGTCCAGGCGAGCTGTCCGGTGGGCGAGTCGGCCAGCGCGTGCGCGAGGCTCTGTGGCGCGCTCTCCTGCAGCCGGGCGTATCCGGACATGTTGTCGTCGAAGTACTTCAGATACCGCACGTAGCCCTGCTCCTCCTCGGTCAGGTCGGCCAGCTCTGCCGGGTCGCCGGACGGGAATGAGAACAGTTGGGTTACGTGCACCCCGATCATGTGGTCCGGGTCGATTCGGCCCAGTTCGGGTGACACGTGCGAGCCGATGTCGTTGCCGTGTGCGCCGTAGCGGTCGTAGCCCAGTCGCCGCATCAGCTCCGCCCAAGCCGCGGCGGTGCGGTAGCGGTTCCAACCCTGCTCTCTGGTGGGCCCGGAGAAGCCGAAACCGGGCAGGGAGGGAATCACCAGGTGAAACGCCTCGGCCGGGTCTGCGCCGTGCGCACGGGGATCGGAGAGAGGCTCGATCAGGTCGAGAAACTCGAACACCGAATTCGGCCACCCATGCGTAAGGATGAGCGGGGTGGCATCAGCTTCGGGCGAACGTACGTGCAGGAAATGGATGGGCTGTCCGTCGATTTCGGTGGTGAACTGCGGATAGCGGTTGAGCTCGGCTTCCCATGTGCGCCAGTCGTATCCATCCCGCCAGTAGCCGGTCAGCCGCTGCACATAGCCGAGCGGAACTCCGTACTCCCAACCAGGCGGGACCGGCCCGGTCTGGGTCTTCCCCTCCGTCTCCAGAGGCAGTTCGTCGGCCCAGCGAGCACGCGCCAGCCGGTCCTGCAGATCGTCGAGGACTGCCTGCGGGATATCGTTACGGAAGGGCGTGATCGCGGTGCTCTCGAATGTCATGATCAGAACGATATGCGGCCTTTAGGAAGACTCCGTTCCTAAAGAAATGGCAGACTGAGAAAATGTTGGAAACCTCGGCGCGACTGCTCCGGCTGCTGTCGCTGTTGCAGATCCCACGCGACTGGAACGGTGCGGATCTGGCCGAACGGCTCGAGGTCAGCACCAGGACGGTGCGCAACGACATCGAACGGCTGCGCCACCTCGGCTACCCGGTGCACGCGGCCAGGGGGTCGGCGGGCGGCTACCGGCTCGGCGCTGGCGCCAGCCTGCCACCACTGCTGCTCGACGACGAGGAGGCCGTCGCGGTCACCATCGGCCTGCGCACCGCGGCCGGTGGCGTCGCCGGAGTCGAGGAGGCCGCACTGCGGGCGCTCGCCAAGCTCGAGCAGGTGCTGCCGAATCGGTTGCGGCGCAGGGTCTCTTCATTGCAGACATTTGCCGTCGTCGTACCGGGAGACGGCACAGGTCCGACGGTCGACGCCGAGATTCTGACCGCCCTCGCGGCCGCATGCCGCGATCACGAACGGCTCCGATTCGACTACCGCGACCACAATCGCGGCGCCAGCCGACGGGTGGTCGAGCCCTATCGACTGATCAACTGGGGCCGACGCTGGTATCTGGTCGCATTCGACATCGATCGGGGCGACTGGCGCACCTTCCGGGTGGATCGCATCACGCCGAAAACCCCGACCGGCCCGCGGTTCACACCCCGTGAACTGCCGCACGATGTCACCGATCGGGTGACGCGGGGCGTGTCCGCGGCGGCTTGGCGATTCCAGGCATCGGTGACGGTGCACGCCGCCGCCGAATTCCTCAGCGCCCGCGTTCCCCCAGCCGCAGGCACGGTCGAGCCGATCGACGACACCACCTGTCTGCTCCACACTGGTGCCGACACCCCGGAAGCGCTGGCGCTCAACATCGGGCAGTTGGGCATGCACGGCATCGATTTCACTGTCGGCGGACCGCCGGAGTTGGTGGAGTTGTTGCGTACCTTGGGCAACCGCTACCTGCGTGCGGTCACCGCGGCGACGCGAGACCCAACGGTCGAGGGCGCTCATTCGCCACGGGTACCAACCGTGTGAATCATCCCATGCAGAAGGCGGGTCGGTACCAAATCATCGGCACACCGCGGGAGGCGGAAACGCGAGTCCTGACCTCCAAAAACTTGCGCCACCGTGAACGATCCTGACCGCGAACCCGATCCGGCTCACAAAGTGAATCGGCGTCCCTTCGCGGCCCACTCGCCGCGGCCCCGTGGCGTGATGGCCCAGCGGCCGCGGTGCTGGCAATCCATGATCAGACCACGCGACTGCAGGCGTAACAAAGCGCTGCGCACCGACCATGCGGTCAGCCGCGCCTGCTGAGCCAGTTGCTCGACGGTGAGTAATCCGCCTGGCGCAAGCACACCCAGCACCGCGAAATCGGCGGCAGTCCTGGGTCGTCTCATCATGTCGAAACCTCTCCTCGAGTGGAAAAGACAATCGGGGAATCGACAGCGCGCGGGGTCCCGAGTTGCCGAATCGACGGTAGAAGCCACACCCCTCCCACCGCCACGAGTTTGCGCGACTTTGCGAAGTGCGTTGACCGTCACCGTCTCCGGTAGGGACGATTGCACGACATCGTCCGTCAGCTCTCGCAAAGGATCGGCTATGAACCTGCGGCTTCTCGGCTCCGGATCCGACCATGGCGCTTGTCCCGCCGTGTATGCGACCGACACCGGCGTGCTAGTGGTGCAGGGCGATGCCACCGACCGCACGGGGACGGTCCTCGTGCCGCACGAGTTGTTGGACTGGCTGGAGCCGGGCATGTGGCTACGGGTGGAGGCGAGTGGAACCTGTGGTTCCGTGCTGGTGGCCGGTGAACCGGTGACCGACCCCGAACTGCTCGCCCAGCTCACCCTCGACTGTCACGAGACCGCCGTGGTGGTGCGCTGATGTTGCACGTCGTGGGGGCCCGATGTTTCGAGCCGCTCTTCCGGGCGGCTCGATCCCGCGCCTTCCATCTGGAGGTGCGAGACGACTACGTGATGGAGGACGAACAGGAAGCATTGCGGCGCTTCGCCGCCGGAGTAGCGTACGAACGAGACGAACAGCCCGAGTCATGGAAAGCCTGGGATGCTCTGATGGTCGAGTCAGCCACTCGCGGGGTGACCCTCGAGCGACTACGAGTCGTGACGGTCCCGCACACCGGCTACACCCGCTGGCTGTTGTCGGCGACCGACGACAACATCGCCACCGGCGAGGCCGTGCGCTGGCTGCCGCGGCACCTGGTCGACCCCGTCGACCTGCCACATGACGACTACTGGCTGTTCGACACGAACACGGTCGCCTTCAACACCTTCGCTGAGAGCGGGGCGTTCATGGGCCTGTCGATCACCACGGACCCGGCGCTTGTCGCCCGCTGTCTACAGGTGCGGGAGCGGCTGTGGCCTAGAGGCATCGACCATCAGCGATACTGCGAGAGTGAGCACGTGGACGAGTGAACGGTGTGTCGGACGCGCGCGAGGTGCTGGGTGCGCGCCTGCGCGAACTGCGTCGCGCCGCCCACCTCACCGGCCTGGAACTGGCCGCGAGGTGCGGCTGGCATTCGAGCAAGGTCTCCCGGATCGAGGGAGGCAAGCAGATGCCCTCGGAAGCGGACCTCGCCGCGTGGTGCGAGGCCTGCGGCAATATCGCCGTGCTGGACGATCTGGTCGCCAACGCGCGCAATCTGCAGTCGATGTACCTGGAGTGGCAACGCACTGTCGCCTCCGGGCACGCCCGCAGGCAACGGCAGTCGATCGACCTGGAGGCGCAGACCACGCAGATCCGCTGGTACGCGCCCGATACGTTGCCGGGACTGTTGCAAACGGAAGCCTATGCGCGCGCGATCCTGACCGCCTGTATCGCCATAACCGGCGGACGCGACGACTTGGAGGACGCGGTGGCCGCGCGCATGGCCCGCAAGCCGGTGCTGTTCCGGGCGAAGCACCGGTTCCACTTCGTGGTCAACCAGGCCGCGCTGTGGCGAACGGTCGGCGACTCCGCGGTCATGGCCGAGCAACTGGCCCACCTGCTCGCGGTGATGGCCAACCCGAGGGTGCGGCTGGGCATCATCCCGATCTGCGCCGACTACCGTGCTCCCGCAACGAATTTCGTCATCTACGACCGTTCGCAGGTGCTGACCGAGACGGTCTCGGCCGAGCTGACCATCACCCGGCCGTCGGAGATCGCCGTGCACGAGAAGACTTTCGCGATCCTCGCCGACCAAGCCGAGTACGGTGATCGCGCCCGGTCGCTGATTGCGAAGGCGTTGGAACGCCGCCGCGGAAGCTAGGTGCGCCGATCGCGGTAACGGCGATGCCGCCGCTGTCGCGCAGCGGCGGCAGCACAGCGGCCGGGAGAGACCTCAGCGGACGAACGTCGCCGCTTTACCGGCCAGGTCGAGCAGCGGCTGCGGGAAGACGCCGAGCGCGAACGTGAACGCCGCGGTGATCGCCACGATCGTCGTCGTCAACGGCGGAGTAACCACCACCGGAGCGTCAACGGGCGGGTCGGTGAAGAACATCAGCACGATGACCCGCAGGTAGAAGAACGCCGCGATGGCACTGCAGATCACGCCGACGATGACCAGCGGCGCCGCCCCGCCTGCGGCCGCGGCCTCGAAGACGACGAACTTGCTGACGAAGCCGCTGGTGAGCGGCAACCCCGCGAAGGAAAGCAGGAACAGCGCGAAAACCGCGGCCAATCCCGGGGATCGGCGGCCGAGACCGGCCCACCGCGGCAGACCGGTGGCTTCCTCGCCATCCGGTTCCCGGACCAGACTGACCACGGCGAAGGCGCCGAGGGTGCCGATGCCGTAGGCCGCCAGGTAGAACAACACCGCCGCGACGCCGCGATCGTCCGCGGCGACCGGGCCGGTGAGCAGGAAACCGGCATGAGCGACCGAGGAATACGCGAGCATCCGTTTGACGTCGGTCTGCGTGATCGCCATGACCGCGCCGACGGCCATGGTGGCGATCGCGACGGCCGCCAGGATCGGCCGCCAGTCGTCGCGCAGGCCGGGCACCGCGACCTGCAGCACCCGCACCAGCGCCCCGACGGCGGCGATCTTCGTGGCCGCCGCCATGAAACCGGTGATCGCGGTGGGAGCACCTTGATACACGTCGGGCACCCAGGACTGGAACGGCACCGCGCCGATCTTGAACAGCAGCCCGACCGCGAGCATCGCGACCCCGAGCACCGCCAGGGTCGCGTTGTCCGGATGCTGTGCGATCGCGTCCGCGATGCCGCCGAGCCGCACCGTGCCCGCCTGGCCGTACAGCAGCGCGACGCCGTAGAGGAAGAACGCCGAGGAGAACGCGCCGAGCAAGAAGTACTTCAGCGCGGCCTCTTGAGACAGCAGCCGCTTGCGCCGGGCCAGCCCGCACAGCAGATACAGCGGCAGCGACAGCACTTCGAGGGCGACGAACATGGTCAGCAGGTCGTTGGACGCCGGGAACAGCAACAGTCCGCCGACGGCGAGTAGCGTCAGGGGGAACACCTCGGTGGTCGCGATACCCGCCCGCAGCGCCGCGGCCTCGGCCGCACTGCCGGGCACCGCCGAGGCCTGCGGTGTGAACGCGTCCACACCGTGTTCGACGGTGGCGGCGGCCCGGCTCCAGGTGCCCGGCCCGGACCGCCCCGCTCGACGCGGCTCGGCGCCGCGCTCGGCGAGGAAGCCGACGGCGAGAATCGATACGACCAGAATCGTGCCTTGCAGGAACAGCGTGACGCCGTCGATTGCCACGGCTCCGGCGATGGCGGTGGATTCGGTGCCTGCCAGCGCCACCACGGCGACCAGCGCAGCGGCCAACCCGACCACGCTCAGCACCAGGTGGGTGGCGTAGCGGTAGCGCCGCGCGACGAACGCTTCGGCGAGTACGCCGAGCACGGCGGCGCCGAACACGATGAGCATGGGGGACAGGGCGCCGTATTCGATGCTCGGCGCGGGGACGCTCGCGGCGAGTGTCGTGGCGGAGGCGAGGTCGTTCATTTGTGGGCACCTCCGGAATGGTGGGCCGAGCCCGCTTCGGGCAGTGGGGGCGTCGACGGTGCGGGATCGCTGCGGCCGATGGTGGTGAGGGTCTGGTTCACCGCGGGATTGATGAAGTCGGTGAGAACCTTCGGGTAGATGCCGAGGAACAGCAGCGCGGCGATCAGCGGGATCACGACGGCGAGTTCGCGGGGCACGAGGTCGTAGATCCGCTCGTTGCCTTGCTTCACCGGCCCGGTCATCATCCGCTGGTAGAGCCACAACACGTAGAGGGCGGCGAGCACGAGTGCGCCGGTGGCGACCACCGCGGCGAACTGGTAGCGGGCAAAGGTCCCGACCAGCACAAGGAATTCGCTGACGAACGGGGCGAGCCCGGGCAGGGACAACGTCGCCAGACCGGCGATGAAGAACGTGCCCGCCAGCACCGGGGCCACCTTCTGCACGCCGCCGTACTCGGCGATCAGCCGAGTTCCCCGCCGCGACACCAGGAATCCGGCCACCAGGAACAGTGCGGCGGTCGAGATGCCGTGGTTGACCATGTACAATGTCGCGCCGGTCTGGCCCTGGCTGGTCATGGCGAAGACACCGAGGACGATGAAGCCGAAGTGGGAGATCGAGGTGTAGGCGATCAGGCGCATCACGTCGGTCTGCCCGATGGCCAGCAGGGCACCGTACACGATGCCGATCACCGCGAGCGTGATCACCAGCGGCGCATACGTGTCCGACGCGCCGGGAAACAGCGGCAGGCAGTAGCGCAGCATGCCGAAGGTCCCCACCTTGTCGACCACCGCCATCATCAGCACCGCGCTCGACGGTGTGGCCGCGACGGCGGCGTCGGGCAGCCAGGTGTGCAGGGGCCACAGCGGCGCTTTGACCGCGAATGCAAACATGAATCCGAGGAACAGGGCATTGAGCACCGCGGGTCCGGCGCCGAGTTGCCCGGCGTTGGCGGCGGCGACCACGGTGCGCAGATCGAACGTGCCCGAGGATCCCTCGCCGAGGCCTTCGCGGGCGGTCAGCACGTACAACCCGATGACCGCGGCCAGCATGATCAGCCCGCCGAAAAGGTTGTACAGCAGGAACTTCACCGCCGCGCGTGAGCGCTGCCTGCGCAGTAGCGCGTCCCCGGTGCGCGGCCCGAATCCGCCGATGAGGAAGTACATCGGGATGAGCATCGCCTCGAAGAACACGTAGAACAGCAGGATGTCCAGGGCGAGGAAGGAGACCAGCACCATCGCCTCGACGAGCAGGATGAGCGCGACGTAGGTGTGCGCCACCCGCTTGCCGCCGCCGACTTCGCGTTCGTCGTGCCAGCCCGCCAGGATCAGCAGGGGAACCAGTGCGGTGGTCAGCAGCACCAGCACCAGCGCGATCCCGTCCAGCCCGAGGGTGTAGCCGGCGCCGAATGCCGGGATCCACCGGCGGGATTCGACGAACTGGTACTGCGCGCCGCCGGGATCGAAGCGCACCGCGAGTCCGATGCCGATGACCAGCACAAGCACCGAGAAGCTCAGTGCCACAGCGCGGGCGAGGGTGCGTCGCGCGGCGGGCAGCACGAGCACGATCGCCGCACCGACGACCGGAGCCAGCCACAGCGTCGTCAACCAGGGGAACTCGTTCACCACAACCTCACCGCCAGCAGGGCGGCGGCCACCAGGGCCGCGCCGGTGAACATGGACAGGGCATAGGAGCGCACGAAGCCGGACTGCACTCGCCGTGCCCGTGCCGACAACCCGCCGATCAGCGCCGCCGTGCCGTTGACGACGCCGTCGATGCCGCGGTTGTCGAGGAAGACCAGCGCCCGGGTCAGGTGCTGCCCCGGCCGCATGAACGCGGCCTCGTTGACCGTGTCGCCGTACAGATCCCGCCGCGCGGCGACCGTCAACGCGGACACCGCTCCGGGTGCGGTCTCGGGGACCTCGCGCTGCGCGTACTGCGAGTAGGCGACCGCGACACCGATGGCGACCACCCCGAGCGCCAATACCGTGACCAGCGCCGCGGGTACGGTTTCGGTGCCGTGGTGGGCGCCGACGACCGGTTCGAGCCAGTTCTGCAGGGATGAGCCGAACGCGAACACCGCGCCTGCGCCGACCGAGCCGAGCGCGAGCAGGATCATCGGGCCGGTCATCACCACGGGAGCCTCGTGCGGGTGGGTGTCGGGTTTCCAGCGGCGCTCGCCGAAGAACGTCATCAGCATGACCCGCGTCATGTAGAACGCGGTCAGACCCGCGCCGAACAGCGCCACCAGCCCCAGTGCGATCCCGCCGAGGCCGCCTTGGTTGAACGCCGCCTCGATGATCCGGTCCTTGGAGAAGAACCCGGCGAACGGCGGCACACCGATGATGGCGAGATAGCCGAGACCGAAGGTGACGTAGGTGATCGGCAGCAGCGTGCGCAGTCCGCCGTAGCGGCGCATGTCGGTTTCGTCGTTCATCGCGTGCATCACCGAGCCCGCGCCGAGGAAGAGCCCGGCTTTGAAGAACCCGTGGGTGAGCAGATGCATGATGGCGAAGGCGTATCCGGCGGGACCGAGGCCCGCGGCGAGCACCATGTAACCGATCTGACTCATCGTGGAGGCGGCGAGGGCCTTCTTGATGTCGTCCTTGGCGCAGCCGATGATCGCGCCGAACAGCAGGGTGACCGCGCCGACCAGCACCACCCCGAGCCGTGCGTTCGGCGCGAGGTCGAAGATCGCGTTGGAGCGCGCGATGAGGTACACGCCTGCGGTGACCATGGTGGCCGCGTGGATGAGCGCCGACACGGGGGTGGGGCCCTCCATGGCGTCACCGAGCCAGGATTGCAGCGGCACCTGGGCGGACTTGCCGCAGGCGGCCAGCAGCAGCAACAGCCCGATCGCGGTGAGTGCGCCCTCGCTCGCGGCGGGCGCGGCGCCGAACACGACATCGAAGTCGACCGACCCGAACGTCGCGAACATGACCATCATCGCGATCGCCAGGCCCATGTCGCCGACTCGGTTGACCACGAACGCCTTCTTGGCCGCCGTTGCGGCGGAGGGTTTTTCGTGCCAGAAACCGATCAGCAGGTAGGAGGCCAGGCCCACCCCCTCCCAGCCGAGGTAGAGCACGAGATAGTTGTTCGCCAGCACCAGCAGCAGCATGGCCGCGAGGAACAGGTTGAGGTAGGCGAAGAACCGCCGCCGCGCCGGGTCGTGGCTCATGTAGCCGATCGAGTAGACGTGGATCAGCGAGCCGACGCCGGTGATCAGCAGCGCGAAGCACACCGAGAGCTGGTCCAGTTGCAGCGAGAAGTCGACCTGCAGGCCGGCCACCTCGACCCAGCTGAACAGATCCTGGTGCACCGCGCGTTCGGCGGTGTCGCGTCCGAGCATGGCGACGAAGGCGAGGGCGGCGACGGCGAACGAAGCCAGCGCCATCGCGGCGCCGAGCAGATGACCCCACTTGTCGGCATAACGTCCGGTCAGTAGCAGGACGATCGCGCCCGCCAGGGGGAGTGCGGGCAGCAGCCACAACGTTGCGGTGTCCACGTCAGAACTTCAGCAGGTTGGCGTCGTCGACCGAGGTCGAGCGGCGGGCGCGGAAGATGGTCATGATGATGGCCAGGCCGACGACCACCTCGGCCGCGGCGACCACCATCGTGAAGAACGCGAAGACCTGTCCGTCGAGGTCGGCGTGCATCCGGGCGAAGGTGACGAACGCGAGGTTCACCGCGTTGAGCATCAACTCGATGCACATGAACACGACGATGGCGTTGCGCCGCAGCAGCACTCCTGCCGCGCCGATCGTGAACAGCAGGGCGGACAGGAACAGGTAGTTCTCGGGGTTCACCGGTTGCCTTCCTCGTCGCTGGGGTTGTCGGTCTCCTCCGGTGTGGGCGTGGTGCCTACCGAGATGACGGCCGCTTCGGTGAGCGCCCTGGTGCGGCGGTGGCGCAGGATGGTGCTGACCGACAGTTCCTCGAACGACCCGTCGGGCAGTCGCGCGGGGACGTCGACCGCGTTGTGCCTGGCGTAGACGCCGGGGGTGGGCAGCGGTGTCGCGCGGTGTCCCTTCTCTCGGAACCGGCGGCGCGACAGTTCCCGCTGGCCGGTGCGGGGTCCGAACTGCTCGCGATGGGCCAGCACCATGGCTCCGATGGTGGCGGTGATCAGCAGGGCTCCGGTGAGTTCGAAGGCCCAGACGTAGCGCAGGAAGATCAGCTCGGCCAGCTCGCCGATCACGTCACGGCCCGCGAAACCGGAGGCGGGGAAGACGATGCCGGACTCGCGGACGCCGTGGGCGATGCCGCCGCTGAGCAGCAGCCCGAAGCCGAGGCCGACCGCGGCGGCGGCGAGCCGCTGCCCGCGGATGGTCTCCTTCAGTGATTCGGCGGAGTCGACGCCGACGAGCATCAGCACGAACAGGAACAGCATCATCACCGCGCCGGTGTAGACCACGATCTGCACGACACCGAGGAACAGCGCGTCCTCGGCGATGTAGAACGCGGCCAGCGCGATCATCGTGGCGGCCAGGCACAGCGCGGAATGCACCGTCTTGGAGGCGAACACCATGCCGAGCGCGCCCAGCACGGCCAGCGGGGCCAGGATCCAGAACTGGACGGTCTCGCCGGTGGAGGCGTTGGTCAACGGCTCCGCGGCCAGGATCAGATCGGTCACCGTGGTGCTCCTTCCGTGCCCGCGGTGGCAGGTTGCCGGGCCGCGTCGGCCGGGATCGTTGCCGTGGCACCACTGGTGGGTGTGAGGTTGCCGGGCACCCGGCCGAGGTAGTAGTCCGCCTCGTCGGCGCCGGGGTGCATGGCGTGCGGCGGCGCGGTCATCCCGGGCTGCAGGGGGGCCAGCAGACGGTCCTTCTCGTAGATCAGGTCGGCCCGGTTGTCGTCGGCCATCTCGTAGTCGTTGGTCATCGTGAGCGCCCGGGTGGGGCAGGCCTCGATGCACAATCCGCAGCCGATGCAGCGCAGGTAGTTGATCTGGTAGACCTGCCCGTACCGTTCACCGGGCGAATACCGTTCGGTCTCGGTGTTGTCCGCGCCTTCGACGTAGATCGCGTCGGCGGGGCATGCCCACGCGCACAGCTCGCAGCCGATGCACTTCTCCAAGCCGTCGGGATGACGGTTGAGCTGGTGCCTGCCGTGGTAGCGGGGCGCGGTGGGGGTCTTCTGCTCGGGATAGAACTCGGTGTTCGGCTTCTTGAACATGGTCGCGGCGGTGACCGCGAACCCCGACAGCGGTTCGAACAGACCGGCCTTGGCGCGGGTGGCGTCGCGGGCGTGCGCGTCGGCGGGCAGCGGCGGCACCGGGAAACCGAGGAAGACCGTCGAATCGGCGGAATCCGCGGTCACAGGCTCCTCGGCCGGTAGCGGTGTTCCCGGCGCACGGCCCGCCCGCAGGAACTGCAGCACCAGCAGCCCGGTGACCGCCAAGCCGCCGATCACCAGAACGGGAGTCTGCACGGGGTAGCCCTCGGCCTGCAACACCCGCGCTGTGGCCACGACCATGACCCAGGCCAGGGAGGTCGGAATCAGCAGTTTCCAGCCGAGATTCATGAACTGGTCGTAGCGCAGCCGGGGCAGGGTGCCGCGCAGCCAGATGAACACGAACAGGAATGTCCAGACTTTGGCGGTGAACCACAGCACCGGCCACCATCCGGTATTCGCGCCGTCCCACATGTTCAGCGGCCACGGCGCCCGCCAGCCACCCAGGAACAGCGTGGTGGCCAGGGCGGAAACCGTTGCCATGTTGACGTATTCGGCGAGCATGAACATGGCGAACTTGAGCGAGGAGTACTCGGTGTGGAAGCCGCCGACCAATTCACCTTCGGCTTCGGGCAGGTCGAACGGCGCCCGGTTGGTCTCGCCGACCATCGAGACGCAGTAGATCAGGAACGACGGCAGCAGCAGGAACACATACCAGGTGCCTTCCTGTGCGGACACGATGCCGGAAGTGGCCATGGTGCCGCCGAGCAGGAACACGGTGGCGAAGCACAGCGCCATCGCGATCTCGTAGGAGATGACCTGCGCGGTCGAGCGCAAGCCGCCCAGCAGCGGATAGGTGGAGCCCGACGACCATCCGGCCAGCACGATGCCGTAGACGCCGATGGAGGTGATCGCCAGGATGTACAGCACCGCCACCGGAAGATCGGTGAGCTGCAGGGCGGTGGTCACGCCGAAGACGGACACCTCCGGTCCGAACGGGATCACCGCGAAGGCCATGAACGCGGGCACCACCGAGATGACCGGCGCCAGAATATAGATCGGCTTGTCCACGATCGCCGGGACGATGTCCTCCTTGAGGGCCATCTTCACGCCGTCGGCGATGCTCTGCAGCGAGCCGAACGGGCCGGTGCGGTTGGGGCCGATCCGCATCTGCATGCGGGCGACGATCTTCCGCTCCGCGAGCACCGCGACCAGTGGTATGAGCATCAGGTAGACGAACACGGCGACGGCCTTGGCGATCACGAGCCACAGCGGGTCGTGTCCGAAGCCGGTGAGGGTGTAGGGCTCGGCGGCGTGGTTGATCGCGGACGCCATGACGAGCGCGGCGGAATCACTCATGACGGTGCTCCTTCATCCTCTCGTCGGCGTGCCGCAGGTGCACGATCGCGCCGGGCTGGATGGCGAGCTGCTCGGTGATGGAGCAGCCGGGCGAGTGCTGCGGCAGCCACACCACGCGGTCGGGCAGGTCACTGATCATCAGGGGGAGCGTGACGGCGCCGCGGCTGCTGGCGACGGTGACGGGATCGTCGGGTTGGACGCCGAGTTCGGCGGCGGTGGCGGCCGACAGGCGCACCACCGGCGGGCGGGCGATGCCGGCCAGATTCGGTTCGCCGTCCTGCATACGTCCCGCGTCCAGCAGCATGCGCCAGCCGGCCAGCACCGCGGTGCCGGGTTCGGGCCGCGGCAGCGGATGCGGCGGGTGGGTGGGCGCGGTGACGGGCGCGCCGTCCCATGCGCCGAGTTCGGCGAGTTCGGCGCGGGCGGACTCGGCGTCGGGCAGCCCCAAGCGCACCGACATCTCGTCGGCGATGGCGTGCAGCACTCGCTGATCCGACAGCGGCGCGGTCTGGCGGCGCACCATGTCGTCGCCGAGCGCGGCGGCAAACGGACGCGGCCTGCCCTCCCAGGTGCGGAAGGTGCCCGCTTTCTCCATGGCCGCGGCTACCGGAAAGACCACGTCGGCGCGCTCGGTGACCGGGCTGCGGCGCAGTTCCAGGCTCACCACGAATCTGGCCGCGTCGATGGCGGCCAGCGCGGCCGCCGGGTCGGGCAGGTCGGCGACGTCGACGCCGCCGATGACCAGCGCGGCGAGGCCGGAGGCGGCCTCCAGGATGGCCGTCGTGTCACGGCCGGCGCCGACGGGCAGCTCGGGCACGTTCCATACTGCCCGAACCTGTTGGCGGGCACGAGGATCGGCGACCGGGCGGCCGCCGGGAAGCAGGCACGGCAGCGCGCCCGCTTCGACCGCGCCGCGTTCGCCCGCCCGGCGCGGAACCCAGGCCAGGGCGGCTCCGGTTTCATCGGCGAGCCGCACTGCGGCCGACAGGGCGCCCGCGATGCCCGCCATCCGTTCGCCGACCATGATCACCGCACCGGGTTCCCGCAGCAGCCGGGCCAGATCGGCCAGGCGGGCGGGATCCGCGCCGGGTGTGGTGATCTCGCCGGTGCGGATGGCGTCGAGCAGATGCGGTTCGGCGCCCGGCACGGCGCGCATCAGGCGTCCGGACATGCGTTCGAGGCCGCGCGAGGTGTACGGCGCGAGCGAGTAGACCGGCAGGCCGCGTTTGCGGGCGGCCTTGCGCAGCCGCAGGTAGACGATCGGCGACTCTTCCTCGGGTTCGAATCCGACGAGCAGGACGACCGGCGCGGCCTCCATGCTGTCGTAGGTCACCGTGCTGTCCTGGCCGGCGACCCTGGCGGCGAGGAAGTCGGCTTCCTCCGCCGAATGCGCGCGGGTGCGGAAGTCGATGTCGTTCGTGCCGAGGGCGACTCGCGCGAACTTGGCGTAGGCGTAGGCATCCTCCTCGGTGACCCGGCCGCCGACGAGCACGCCCGCGTTGCCGAAGGCCGCGGCCAGCCCCTCCGCGGCCGCGGCCAGCGCCTCCGACCAGGAGGCCGGGGCGAGCTCGCCGTCCCAGCCGCGCACGAGCGGGGTGGTGAGCCGGTCGGGTTCGGTGGCGTAGGTGAAGGCCCACCGGCCCTTGTCGCAGTTCCACTCCTCGTTGACCTGTGGGTCGTCACCGGCCAGCCTGCGCAGCACTTTTCCGCGCCGGTGGTCGGTGCGCTGTGCGCAGCCGGACGCGCAATGCTCGCAGACGTTCGGGCTGGACACCAGGTCGAACGGACGCGCGCGGAAACGATAGGCGGTGCCGGTGAGCGCGCCGACCGGGCAGATCTGCACGGTGTTGCCGGAGAAGTAGGAGTCCAGCGGTTCGGCCTGCGCGGTGCCGACTTGTTGCAGCGCGCCGCGGTCCATCAGCTCGATGAACGGATCGCCTGCGATCTGCTGGGAGAAGCGGGTGCAGCGGGCGCAGAGCACGCAGCGTTCCCGGTCCAGCAGGACGGCCGTCGACAGCGGAATCGGTTTCGGGTAGGTGCGTTTGTGTCCGTCGAACCGGGACTCGGCGCGGCCGGTGGACATCGCCTGGTTCTGCAGCGGGCACTCGCCGCCCTTGTCGCACACCGGGCAGTCGAGCGGATGATTGATCAGCAGCAGTTCCATCACGCCCTCCTGCGCCTTGTCCGCGGCGGGGGAGGTGAGCTGGGTGCGGACCACCATGCCGTCGGCGACGGCCATGGTGCAGGACGCGACGGGTTTGCGTTGCCCCTCGACCTCGACCAGGCATTGGCGGCAGGCGCCGACCGGGTCGAGCAGCGGATGGTCGCAGAAGCGGGGGATCTGGATGCCGATCAGCTCGGCGGCCCGGATCAGCAGGGTGCCTGCCGGCACGCTGACGGCGTTGTCGTCGATCGTCACGGTCACCAGGTCGGCGGGAGCGGGCGCGCCGGTGCGACCGCTCACGGTGGCCGACCTACCCGTCGCCCGAGCGCCGCCGGAGATCGAATCGCTGCGCGATGCCGGTTTCATCGGACCTCTTCTCCTGACTCCGCCCATGCGGTAGAGCGCGCCGGGTCGAACGGGCATCCGCCGAGCCGCAGGTGTTCGGTGTACTCCTCGCGGAAGTACTTCAGCGAGGAGACGATCGGGCTGGCCGCGCCGTCGCCGAGGGCGCAGAACGACTTGCCGTTGATGGTGTCGCTGATGTCGAGCAGCTTGTCCAGGTCGGATGCGGCGCCGGTGCCCGCTTCGATCCGTTGCAGCAGTTGCACCAGCCAGTAGGTGCCCTCCCGGCACGGGGTGCACTTGCCGCAGGACTCGTGCGCGTAGAACTCCGTCCAGCGCAGCACGGCTCGCACCACGCAGGTGGTGTCGTCGAAGATCTGCAGCGCCTTGGTGCCGAGCATGGATCCCGCACCCGCGACGCCCTCGTAGTCGAGTGGCACGTCGAGGTGCTCCTCGGTGAACAGCGGCGTGGACGAGCCGCCCGGGGTCCAGAACTTCACCCGGTGTCCGGCACGCACGCCACCGGCGTAGCCGAGCAGTTCGCGCAGCGTGACCCCCAGCGGCGCCTCGTACTGGCCGGGTCGGGCCACGTGACCCGACAGCGAGTAGAGGGTGAAGCCTGGGGATCTCTCGCTGCCCATCGAGCGGAACCACGCGATGCCGTTGCGGATGATCGGCGGCACGCTGGCGATGGACTCCACGTTGTTCACCACGGTCGGGCAGGCGTAGAGGCCGGCGACGGCGGGGAACGGCGGGCGCAGGCGGGGTTGGCCGCGACGGCCTTCCAGCGAGTCCAGCAGCGCGGTCTCCTCGCCGCAGATGTAGGCGCCCGCGCCCGCGTGCACGATCAGCTCGAGGTCGTAGCCGGAGCCGAGGATGTCGTGGCCGAGGAAGCCCGCTTCGTAGGCCTGCGCCACCGCGGCCTGTAGCCGCCGCAGGACCGGAACCACCTCGCCGCGCACGTAGATGAACGCGTGCGCCGCGCGGATGGCGTAGGAGGCGATGACGACGCCTTCGATCAGAGCGTGCGGTGAGGCGAGCATGAGCGGAATGTCTTTGCAGGTACCCGGTTCGGACTCGTCGGCGTTCACCACCAGGTAGTGCGGTTTGGTGATCCCGTCGGGCCCGGGCCCTTGCGGGATGAAGCTCCACTTCATGCCGGTGGGGAATCCCGCGCCGCCGCGCCCGCGCAGTCCCGCGTCCTTGATGGTCTGGATGATCTGGTCCGGTTCCATCCGCAGGGCGGTGCGCAGCGCCTGGTAGCCGTCGTGGCGCAGGTAGGTGTCCATCGTCCAGGACTGCGGATCGTCCCAGTAGGTGGTCAGCACCGGGGTGAGGGTCATCGCAGGCCCTCCGGATTCTCTTGCGCGGCAGGAGCTTGCATGCCCTGTTCGTGGGCGACCCGCAGACCGGCGAGCGTCGCCGCACCCGCGGCGCCGTCGAGCACGCCGGGCCGTTCGTCCGGGAATCCGGCCAGGATGCGCGCGGTCTGCTTGAACGTGCACAGCGGTGCCCCGCGAGTCGGGGTGACCTGCTGACCGGCGCGAAGCGCGTCGACCAGGGCACGCGCGGATTCCGGGGTCTGGTTGTCGAAGAACTCCCAGTTGACCATGACCACGGGGGCGAAGTCGCAGGCCGCGTTGCACTCGATGTGTTCGAGCGTGATCGATCCGTCCGGGGTGGTCTCGCCGTGCCCGATGCCGAGGTGCCGTTCGAGCGCGGCGAGGATGGCGTCACCGCCCATGACCGCGCACAGTGTGTTCGTGCAGACACCGACGTGGTAGTCGCCGGTCGGGGTGCGCCGGAACATGGAGTAGAAGGTGGCCACCGCGGTGACTTCGGCGCCGGTCAGGCCGAGTTGCTCGGCGCAGAACTCGATGCCGGTGCCGGTGACGTAGCCCTCTTCGGACTGCACCAGGTGCAGCAGGGGCAGCAGCGCCGAGCGTGGATGCGGGTAGCGCCCGATGATCTCCTTGGCGTCGGTTTCGAGCCGCTCGCGCACGAAAGGCTGGTAGGGCTCGGGCCGGGTGCCGAGCTTCAGCAGGATTGCCGTGCCGCCGGTCACGGGACTACCGCCGCCGGTGGAATCGTTCTGCGATGTCGTGTTCATCGGTCCACTCCGCCCATGACCGGGTCGATACTGGCGACCGAGGCGATGACGTCGGCGACCATGCCGCCCTCGCACATCGCCGCGACCGCTTGCAGATTGGTGAACGAGGGGTCGCGGTAGTGCACCCGGTAGGGCCGGGTGCCGCCGTCGCTGACCATATGGACGCCCAGCTCGCCGCGCGGCGATTCCACGGCCACGTACACCTGGCCCGCCGGGACGCGGATGCCCTCGGTGACGAGCTTGAAGTGGTGGATGAGCCCCTCCATGGACCTGCCCATGATCTTGCCGATGTGCTCGGGGGAGTTGCCGAGTCCGTCCTCGCCGAGCCGGAGGTCGGCGGGCCAGGCGATCTTCTTGTCGTCGACCATGACCGGGCCGGGCCGCAGCCGGTCCAGGCATTGCTCGACGATCTTCAGCGACTCCTTCATCTCCTCCACGCGGATGACGTAGCGGCCGTAGCAGTCGCATCCGGTGGTGGTGGGAACGTCGAATTCGTAGTTCTCGTAGCCGCAGTAGGGCTGTGCTTTGCGCATGTCGTGCGGCAGCCCGGTGGCGCGCAGGACCGGGCCGGTGATGCCGAGCGCCATGCAGCCCTGCAGGTCGAGGTAGCCGATGTCCTGGGTGCGGGCCTTCCAGATCGGGTTGGCGGTGAGCAGGTGTTCCATGTCGCGCAGTCGCTTGGGCAGCAGCGCGAGCAGTTCGCGCACCTTGGTGACGCCGTCGTCGGGCAGGTCCTGGGCGAGGCCGCCAGGGCGGATGAACGCGTGGTTCATGCGCAGTCCGGTGATCGTCTCGAACACGTCGAGGATCAGCTCGCGTTCGCGGAAGCCGAACAGCATCGGCGTCAGCGCGCCGAGTTCCATGCCGCCGGTGGCCAGGGCGACCAGGTGCGAGGAGATGCGGTTGAGTTCCATCAGCAGCACGCGGATGACCGTGGCGCGCTCAGGGATCTGCTCGGTGATGTCGAGCAGTTTCTCCACGCCCAGGCAGTACGCCGTCTCGTTGAAGAACGGCGACAGGTAGTCCATGCGGGTGACGAAGGTGACGCCCTGGGTCCAGTTGCGGAATTCGAGATTCTTCTCGATCCCGGTGTGCAGGTAGCCGATTCCGCAGCGGGCCTCGGTGACCGTTTCGCCCTCGATCTCCAGGATCAACCGCAGCACGCCGTGGGTGGACGGGTGCTGCGGACCCATGTTGACGACGATGCGTTCCTCGCCCGCGCCGGCCAATGTCTCGGCCACCTGGTCCCAGTCCTGGCCCGCGACGGTGACCGTGGTGGGCTCCGGCCCGGAGTCGTGGGTGACGCCGGGCTCGGTGTCGATGTCGTTCATCAGCTGTATGCCCTCCGCTCGTCGGGCGGCGGGATACGCGCGCCCTTGTATTCGACCGGGATCCCGCCGAGCGGGTAGTCCTTGCGCTGGGGATGGCCGCGCCAGTCGTCCGGCATGGTGATCCGGGTCAGTGAGGGGTGCCCGTCGAACCGGATGCCGAAGAAGTCGTAGGTCTCGCGTTCGTGCCAGTCGGTGGTCGGGTACACCTCGTAGAGCGAAGGGATGTGCGGGTCCGCGTCCGGCGCGGCGACCTCCACCCGCAGGCGCCGGTTGTGCGTGATCGACATGAGGTGGTAGACGGCGTGTAGTTCGCGGCCGGAGTCCTCCGGGTAGTGCACGCCGTTGACGCCGAGGCAGAGCTCGAAACGCAGTGCGGGATCGTCACGCAAGGCGCGGGCGACCGACAGCAGATGCTCCCGGCGCACGTGCAGTGTGAGCTCGCCGCGGAAGACGATCACTTTCTCCAGCGCCGCGTCCAGGCGTACGTCGCTGCCGGTGAGTGCGCCGTGCAGCACCGTGACGACCTCGTCGAAGTATCCGCCGTACGGGGCGGGCGTGCCGCCCGGCAGGGTGACCGAGCGGACCAGGCCGCCGTAGCCGGAGGTGTCGCCGGTGCCGGTGACGCCGAACATGCCGCGGCGCACACCGATCACGTCGGCGCCGGTCTCGACGGCATCCTCTTCGGGCAGTGTGCCTTCGGGGCCCGCGGTGGCCGCGGCATCGATGGCATCGTGCGCGGCCGGGATGTCGGTGTTGTCGGGGGTGTCGAAGGTCATCGCAGCAGACCCTCCATCCGGATGGTCGGCGTCGAGGCGAGCGCGGCTTGTTCGGCGGCCCGGATGGCCTCCTCGCGGTTGACGCCGAGCGGCATCTCCTGAATCTTCGCGTGCAGTGCCAGAATCGCGTTCAGCAGCATCTCCGGCCGGGGCGGGCAGCCGGGCAGGTAGATGTCGACCGGTACCACGTGGTCGACGCCCTGCACGATCGCGTAGTTGTTGAACATCCCGCCGGAGGACGCGCAGACGCCCATCGCCAGCACCCATTTGGGTTCGGTCATCTGGTCGTAGACCTGGCGGAGCACGGGGGCCATCTTCTGGCTCACCCGGCCCGCGACGATCATCAGATCGGCCTGCCGCGGCGAGGCGCGGAAAGCCTCCATGCCGAAGCGGGCGATGTCGAATCGCCCCCCGCCGGTGGCCATCATCTCGATGGCGCAGCACGCCAGCCCGAAGGTGGCAGGCCACAGAGAGCCTTTGCGCAGGAATCCGGCGAAATCCTCGACCGTGCTCAGCAAGAAGCCGCTGGGCAGTTTTTCCTCGAGACCCATGTTCTACTGACTCGCTTCCACTTGTCGGCTACGACCTCGGCTGCGCGGCGCTCAGTCCCAGCTGAGCCCGCCGCGCCGCCATTCGTAGGCGTAGGCCACCGAGACGTTGAAGATGAACAACGCCATCGCGGTGAGACCGAAGAGACCGAGCGCATCGAAGTGGACAGCCCACGGGTAGAGGAACACGATCTCGATGTCGAAGATGATGAACAGCATCGCGGTGAGGTAGTACTTCACCGGGAAGCGTTGTCCCGTAACATTTCCCGGCCCGCCGGCCACGGAATGCGGCGTGGGTTCGATACCGCATTCGTAGGGTTCCAGCTTCGCCCGGTTGTGCCGCTTCGGGCCGACCAGGGCCGATAGGACGATGGAGAACAGCGCGAACGCCGCCGCGATCGCGCCGAGTACGAGCGTCGGCACCTCGATATTCACGACTGCACTTCCCCTCCTTGCGAGCTGCGGCTGACAACAGCGTCCGAGGCGGGCTGACGTCGTTGTCCGCCTCGGCCGGACTCGCCCCTCGGCTTCACCGGGACCGGTCATTACTTGATCCGCTCCCATGTGAGGTAGGGCACAGCCTACAACCGAACGGGCGGCCCGCAGCGCGTTTGGCGACGGTGTTTGATCGAATTCAGTACAAGGATTTATGACCGAAACGGCGGTAATCCGTGCGGGCCGCGCAAGAAGTTGGGTGAACGGTCAGTTGGATGGCCCGAAGTGTCGGGCATCGCGACGTCACATGTGGTCCCGAGCGGGCTCAAAGTCGGAATCGGCGACAGCTGGGCGAGGATCGACAAGTCGATGGGTCGGAAACTCCGGGCTCGTTCCTTGCCGGTCGAAC
This sequence comes from Nocardia sputi, assembly GCF_023501985.1. Classification (NCBI taxonomy): domain Bacteria; kingdom Bacillati; phylum Actinomycetota; class Actinomycetes; order Mycobacteriales; family Nocardiaceae; genus Nocardia; species Nocardia sputi. The sequence goes on from NZ_JAMFLC010000016.1 coordinate 172,658, forward strand.
CGCGGTCGCAGGCCGGGTCGTACTAATTCATGATCGCTATGAATAGCGTGGTCGATGGTGGTCGGCGGTGATCAAGCCGCGGAGCGGCTGCGCAGCAGCGCGACGACGGCCTCGGTGAGCCGAAGCGGATCGATGGGATGAGCTACCGCGGCCTCCGCTCGGGACCAGCTGGCCAACCATGCGTCGTCCGGCCGGCCCGTGAGCACCAGAAGCGGCGGGCACGGATCGACTTCGTCCTTCAACTGCTTGGCGATGCCGAGTCCACCGGCCGGGGTCGCCTCGCCGTCGAGCACGGCGAGGTCTATACCGCCGGCATCCATCTGCGCGATCACCACGGGGGCGGTGGCCACCTCGAGGTACTCGAACGGCGGTAGCTCCGGGTGCGGACGCTTGCCCAAGGCCTGGATCACCTGGCGCCTGGTGTCGGCGTCGTTGCTGTACACGAGAACCCGCAGCGGGGTGGAACGAGTGGAATCGGCCACGAACGGCATGGTACGTCCACGGAGGTGGGCCGCGTGGCAGGTTCGGCGCAGATCGTCCCCGCGCGTCGTGCGGTGCGTGTCACCGGCGCGGGCCGTGCGGGCAAAGCCGACGACAAGCAGTTGGTAAGAATCTGCCGGTAGAGTCCGCCCAATGCGGGGAGACATCACGCAGGCCCTCGTCGATACCGACGTGTGGACCGATGAAATGCTTGGCAACACCGGGATTCCGGTGATCGACGTACCGTTCGTGACCATCGGCAGCGGCATCGGGTCGTTCGTCACCTACGACACGCTCCGGATCTTCGGCGTGCCCGCGGAGGCGATGGCCGTGCTCGGTCCGCAGGAGCACCCGTGGGCCTCCTACGAATACCTGACCAGGGTCTCGCAGATTCCGCGCGGCGAGCGCCTGCGCAGCGACTCGGCCTCGACGCCGGACAACATCTGGGGCTTCCCCTCCTACGCCGTGCGGGAGGCCGTCGCGGACAAGTCGATCAAGCCGCTGTGGAACGTCTTCGTCGAGCCGATCTTCGCCAATTACTACACGCCGCGGGCGGGTCAGGCGTTCGCCGCCATGGAGCGGGAGTTCCATCGCATCGACTACGCTCGCTCGCTGCACCGCGGTCACGTTCGCATGGTGCGCAGACGCCACGGCGGCGGATACTTCACCATCCTCACCCCGCCGACGGGCTCGACACCGACCAAGCGCGTGGCCTTCCGCAGCACGTATGTCCATGTGGCCGTGGGTTACCCGGGGCTGAAGCTGTTGCCGGACTTGCAGGAATACCGGGAAACCCATCGTGACCCGACACGCGTGGTCAACGCCTACGAGCCGCACGAGCACGTCTACCAGGCGCTGCAGCGGCGGCCGGGCACCGTGCTGATCCGCGGCAGCGGGATCGTGGCCAGCCGCGTCCTGCAACGGCTGATCGACGACCGGGACAAGTACCGCCTCGACACCCGGATCCTGCACCTGTTCCGCACGTATATCTCCGGCTCACACGGCAAGAACATCTTCAGCAGGCGCAAGGGCGGTGACGGATGGGCCTACCAGGGTTTCAACTATCCGAAGTCGGTGTGGGGCGGTCAGCTCAAGCAGAAAGTGCGCCGCCTGCAAGGCGAAGATCGCGCGCGGGCGTACAAGGAGATCTCGGGCACCAACACCCCGATCAGGGACAACTGGCAGGAACAGTTGCGCCGTGGCCGCCGGGAGGGGTGGTACCAGGTGATGGCTGGAACGATGCGAGCCCCGCGTCCCGCCGGCGGGCGGCAAGGCGTTGTCGCGACGATCCTTCCGGACACCAATGCGCCGCTGCCGTTTCCGCCGCCGACGCAACCGTTCGACACGACCGTCGACTACATCATCGACTGCACAGGGCTGGAAGCCGACATCCGTGAGCACCGGCTGCTGGCCGACCTGCTCGACCACACCGGCGCAGGACGCAATCCGCTCGGCAGGCTGGACGTGGACACGACATTCGAGCTGATCGGCACCCGCAGCGGCGCCGGACGGATGTACGCCTCCGGCAGCGCGACGCTCGGCGGGCCGTTCGTCGGGGTGGACACCTTTCTCGGCTTGCAGATCGCGGCGCAGGAGATCGCCGACGATCTCGCCGCGGTCGGGCTCTGCCGGAGAATGGGGCCGCTGCGCTCGACGCGGCAATGGTGGCTGTGGGTTACGAACAAGAAGATCTGAGCGATGCTTCCTACCCTGAACGGGCGAATCCAGACCCGTCTTCTCGCGCTGAGCGTGATCGGCTTCTTCGTCGCGCTGATCATCACACCCGCGCTGCCGACCGGCTCGTTGAGCATCGGCCAGGCTTACCGGGTGACGTTGTCGGTGCTCCTGGCGACCGTTCTGGTCGGTGTGCTCTGGGAATTGCTCTACCATTTCTTGCAGCAGTTCCGCTGGGAAAAGGACTGGCCGACCTTGTTCGGTTTCGTCACCATCCTCAACGAGGGGGCGCTGATGTGGGTCCTCGTGCGCTACACCACCGTGGTGCTGCCCGAACATCTGCGTCCGTCGCTCACCGCGTTCGGAATCCAGTTCGTCCTCACGTGGATCGTCTTCTGGCTCATCGTGAACGGGCCGATGCGGGTGGTGTTCCACCGGTGGCGTTTCCAAGGTGGCAGGTTCCTGTGAGCGCGCAGATCGAGGTGTTGCCGGGCGCCCATCTGGTGGCGAGTGTGGGTGGCGTAGTCATGGTCGTCGCGCATCGGGGCGACGGCGCCGTCACCGTGGACACGGTGGCTGCCCGCACGATGTCGGCGTTGCTGGACATCGTGCGAGAAGCCGTCGCGCGCGAGCGGCGCCACAGCGGGCGCGCGGTGGCGCGGCTGGCCACGACCTGGCTTATGAGCCTGTCCAACGGCGAGGAGGACGAGGTCGAATTCGGGGTGATCACGCCCCTGGACAACGGCCTGGCGGTGTTCCTGCACGGCGGGGTCACCGCCGTCCTGGCAGGTCCCGGCCGCACCGAGGTACTGCGCGGCCGGGACGCCGGATTCACCGTCGACCGCATGGTGACGCCCGCGCCCGGCAGCGGTGCGGGTTTGTTCGTGGATGAGGCGGGGTGGACCGCGGAGTCCCTGCCGGGCCGCGGAATCTGCGCGCTCGGTGAGGGGACCGCACCGGGGTCGGGCGCGGTGCTGTGGCCAGGAGCCATCGCGGAGGCAATCGGTGGCCGACCGGTGAGCGACAGTGTCACCGAGTCGGTGCGACAACCTGATGCCGGATCCGCACAAGCCGAGCCTCGGGTGCGATCGGCACGGGAGGGGGCACCCGAACCGCGACGGCCGGCGCAGCACGTCGAGGCACGGCCTGCGTCCGAACCCCCTCCCGGCGCGGAGCCACCTCCGCTCTCGGAACCGGCGCCGCCACCGCATCGGGTCCCCGGACCGCAGGCAACGCCGGATCCGCAGCGTCCCGGTGCGCGGCCGGGTTCCGAGCAGGAGCCGGTACCGCAGCCGCCACGGGTGCCGAGCCTGCGCAAGGGCGAGGAATCCGGCGACGCCGCAACGGAAGTCGATCTCCAGGCGTCGGCGCGGCGTGTGACGCCACGCGAAGGCGGGACACCGGTGGCGCCACCGGGACCGAACCCGGGTCCGGCGCGACCGGCGCACCGCATCGATCGGGATTACGCGATCGCCAACGACGCGAACCTCGCCGAGACGGTGGTACCGAACGCCGATGTCGTCGCGGACGCGCTCGGGTCCACCGGTTCCAACGCACTGGGGCACCGCGTGATCGTGCCGGGCTTCCAATGCGCCCGCCACCATCACAACGACCCGCGGGTGTCGTTCTGCGCGGTCTGCGGCATCCGAATGGATCAGCTCACCTGCGTGCTGAGCCCGGGGGTGCGCCCGCCGCTGGGGGTGCTGCTGTTGGACGACGGCACATCGTTCGTCCTGGACAGCGACTGCGTACTCGGTCGCGAGCCGGAGCATTCCGAGGCGGTCGCCCGCGGTGCGCGCCCGGTGCGGCTGGAGGACAGCTCTGGCGGGATGTCGCGAGCGCACGCGGAGATCCGCCTCGTCGACTGGGACGTCACGGTCGTCGACGGCGGTTCCACCAACGGCACCCACATCCGCCACCCCGGCCGCCAGGACTGGGTCCGTGCGGTTCCCGGCCATCCGGTCACCCTCGCACCGGGCACCCAGGTCCAGCTGGGCGGGCGGGTCATGACCTTCGACTCCCAGCACGGTCAGCTGTAGCCGTATCGCCCAGCGGCGCGTCCGATGCCGGGGGGCCACCGGAACGAAAGTCGAGGCCGAGACCGACCTCGTCCGCGACGTGTCGCCGGCCTGCCCGTTCAGGACTCCGGCGGGAGGATCGGCGAGGAGAACACTTCCTCCAGCGGAGTCGGGCCGGTGTAGCGGCGGCAGTGGCAACCGACCCACTCCCGCAAGCCGTGCGTGCCCTTTCGAGAGATCTCGGCGTGACAAGTTCCTGTGGCACGGTCGTGCAGCGCCAGATCGTGACCGCAGCCGCAACGCGCGGGAAGTTTCTCCCCCGACCGGACTCGCCGACGCCCGAACCGACCACAAACCCAGCCGACACCGACAAGGCCGGCACCGACTACGAGGCTGAGGGGATCAAACATACGCGCAGTATACGTATACGCATAGCGATGGTCATGCGAATTGTGAACTCCGGTATCTTGTTCCAGCTTGCCGCTGTTCACGTCTGTCGGTTTCCGGCTGCATCACCCGGCGGGCGCGCAACCGCAGGATCGACGTTTGGTGGTGATACGGGTCGACGGAAACCTTGACCGGCATTCGCGTCCCTTCACCTGATCGCAGCGGGGGCATTGGCTGAGCGGCCGGGAGGTCGAACAGCGCGCTGACCGAAATATCGTCGGCTGCGCCTGCTCGTGCCCGGACTTAGATCGCGATCGTGGGTCGGTCTGCTGGGTGCGTCGGTGTGCTGCTTCTGCCCCCCGTCCGGCGCGCCGGCCGGATCGAGTCGACCCCCGGTATGTGGGTGCGGACGACCTGATTGCTGACCGTGCGCCAGCCCTGCCGCCACCATGAGGGGCTGTCGGAACCTGCTCGGTGAACGGTCGCGACGTATCAGTTCGATAACCTCGACGGAGAGCTTTCCTCTCGGGGTGAGGACGACATCTGCTATGCACTCAGTGCGTTTGCCGAGGTAGCGGGCGAATGTGCGCATAAGGTAACGGTTTGGTCTCGCTCGCGCTCTGGCGTTCGTGTAATGCAGTCACTCTTTCCTCCAACCTGCATAACCGCCACGATATTGATGGCTGATAGATAGCCTTGCGCCAGCTGCTATACCGAATCGCTACCTCGGTCGACCGAAACGTCGGCCTGGAGACCGCTATGGCCACACCCGCGTATGCACCAAACCTGTTCGGCACAGTTGACGGCGGTGTCGCCGCCACGCCCCGGCCCAAATATGCCGCGGACCCGACGCGGTCTGTGCGTGGCCTCGATGAGCAACTCGCTCCGCTGCGGATCCCGGCGCTGGTGCTGGGCACACTCCTGATCTGCCTCGGCGTCGCGGCGCTGGTGCCATTGCGGGCATGGCTGCACGACTACGGCGGATGGCTGGTCGTCGCCGCCTACCTGCAATACATGGGCATAGCGGTAACCCTAGGAGTATGGGGACTGCGAACGACCAGGAGGGGTGAGTCCGCCGCGGAGGGCTCAGCCCAGCATGTTCTCGATGAGGTCGACGGCTCGCATGGTGCCGCCGTCGGCTCGTCCGTCGTGCCCACGGCGGAACCGAGCGGCGGGCAACCTCCGCGTCGGTGACAAGGCCGTTCGAAGCCGTCCGTGAATTCTGGGCGGTGTCGATGCGGCGGGCCCGGGCGGCGTCGATGAACTTCCGCGGCTTCTGACCAGGCGATCTTTGCGACTCTACGAGGACGCCCGGGGCGGGAGGCGGGGTACGCGCGGATGTTCGGCCCTGGCATGGGGCGCCAGGTCGGCGCGAACGTGCTCTCGGCATGGTCGAACTGCAATCCGTAGGCGCCTCGCCAGTAACTCGCGATTTCCTTGGTGGCGGCTTTGCCGCCCACTCGGGCCAACGCTGACGCGGTCCGACGCTCGGCGTCGCTCTTCCTGTGAAGCTCGGCGACACCGGTCAGAGATTGACGGCACCTGCCGTCAGTTCTAATGTGATGGCAATTGCCATCACTTTGGAAGGCGGCGTCGCCATGGCCCTGTTCAACCCCAGAACCGAGACGTTCGACGAGTTCGATCCAGCCACCAGGGCTCGGTTACGGTCGGTGGTCGAGTTCTTCGAAGCGAAGGGCAAGCGGGCGCTCACCGGCGACGCTCACCGGGCGGAGTGGTACGAGGACTGGATGGAGTTCCTGGCCGAGAGCCGGATCATCGCCTACATGGCAACACCGCGGGCAAGTGCCGGCGCGGATCCGGACAAACGCTGGGACACGGCGTTCATTTCCCGGTTCAACGAGATCACCGGCTTTTACGGATCCCAGTATTGGTACGCGTGGGGTGTTTCCACACTTGGTCTCGCCACCATTTGGCAGAGCGCCAACGTCAAGGCGCACCTTCGTGCCGCCGAGGAGCTCGACCGCGGTGGGGTCATCGGATTCGGGCTGTCGGAGAAGGATCACGGCGCCGACATCTATGCCACCGATATGCTGCTCACTCCCGATGGCGCGGGCGGGTTCACGGCGACCGGGAGCAAGTACTACATCGGCAATGGGAACGTGGCCAGGATCGTGCCGACCATCGGCAGACGTACCGACTCGGCGGGTCCCGACGCGTACGTCTGGTTCATCGTCGACAGTCAGCACCCGAACTACCGGCTGGTCAAGAACGTCATCCACGGCCAGAACTTCGTCAGTGCCTATGATCTGGTGGACTATCCCTTGTCGGCCGACGACGTATTGCACACGGGCCGCACGGCATTCGACTCCGCACTCGCCGCTGTCAACTGCGGAAAGTTCAACATCGGCATGGTCGCGCTCGGGATCGTGCAGCACTGTTTCTACGAGACGATCAACCACGCCAGCGCCAAGATTCTGTTCGGCCACCCGGTCACCGACTTCGGGCAGGTGCGCCAGATCCTCTGCGACAGCTACGTTCGAATGAATGCCATGCGGCTCTACCATGAACGAGCAATCGACTACATGCGATGCTCCACCCCGGAAGATCGCCGTTTCGTGATGTTCAATTCCATCGGCAAGATGAAAGTCACCCGCGAAGCGGAGCGTGTATTCCGGGAACTCTCGGATGTCATCTCGGCCAGGGGGTTCGAGAAGGACAGCTACTTCGCGACGGCGCGCGGCACCATCGACTCCATGCCGAGGCTGGAGGGCACTGCCCATGTCAATATGGCGCTCACTCTGAAATTCATGCCGAACTTTCTCTTCAATCCGGCGGAACTGCCTGCTGTGCCCGTGCGACGTGATCCCGGCGACGACGAATCCCTGTTCCGGCAACCGGGCGCCGCCGGGTTGAGCAAAGTTCGCTTCGCCGACTGGCGAGCGGCGTACGCGAGCTACCGTCATCTCCCGAATGTGGCGCTGTTCATCGAGCAGGCCGAGCAGTTCACCCAGTTCCCGGTGCAGGCGCCGCCCACCTCGGCTCAGCTCGAGGATCTCGACTATCAGCTGGCAGTAGGGGAGTTGTTCACGCTGCTGCCTTACGGACAGCTCATCCTCGAACAAGCCGCCATCATCGGAACGTCGGAGGACATCATCGATTCGATCTTCGAGGTGTTCGTTCGCGACTTCTCCGCGTACGCGCTGGGAGTGTTCTCGAAGGCATCGTCGACCCCTGCCCAGCAGGATTGGGCACTGAGTGTGCTGCGCAAACCGATCATCGATGAGCAGCGGACAGCACGCCTCTACGACGAGGTGACCAGCCACGCCGGCGTCTTCGAGATGAATCCATAGCTCGCTGCACCCTCCCGGCGTGGCCCGGATGACGCCCCGGCAAGAGATGGCGAGATCGACGAGGCAGCCCTATCCGTCGGTCTCCTCGAGTTTGCGACGCATCAGTTTGCCGGTGGCGTTCCGTGGCAGCTCGTCGACGAACACCACCTCGCGTGGCACTTTATGGCGGGCCAGGTTCGCCTTGACGTAGTCCTTGATCTCTTGCTCGTCGCGCTCGGCGCCCTCGGCCGGGACGACGAAAGCGCGCAGTCGTTTGCCGAAGTCGCGATCCTCGACGCCCACCACCGCGGCGTCGAGGATGTCGGCGCGCTCGACGAGCAGATTCTCCACCTCCAGCGGAAAGACGTTCTCGCCTCCGGAGACGATCATGTCGTCGTCGCGGCCGTCGATGAACAATCGGCCGTCGGCGTCGAAATGGCCGACGTCGCCGCTGGAGAGCAGTCCGTCGACGATTTCCTTGTGCCGGCCGTCGGTGTAGCCGGAAAAGCTGAGCCCGCTGGAGACGAAGATGGTTCCGACCTCGCCGGGCGTGGTGATCCTCTTTCGCTGCGCGTCGTAGATCGCCACCCGGCATCCCACGGGAGGTTTGCCGACGGTCCCCGGCGCCACTCGCATGTCCTGCGGGGTGGCTACGGCGGCTACGGCGACCTCGGTCGAGGCGTAGAGGTTGTACAGCACGTCACCGAAGGCTTCGGCGGTGCGTCTGCTCAGGTCCGGGGAGACCGGCGATCCCGCGGCGAAGATCACCTTCAGCGAGCGCGTGTCGTACTGCTCGAGCACCCCGGATCCTAGATCGAGGATGCGCTGCAGCATCGTGGGCACGACGACCAGCGTCGCCGCGCGGTGCTCGGCGACGTTCGCGAGTGTTCGCCTGGGATCGAACTTGCGCTGCTGGAAGACCACCTTGTTGCCCAATGCCCAGCCGAGACCGAGCTGCGACAGGCCGGTGCCGTGGAAGATCGGCGCCGCCATCACGATCGTGTTGTCGTGCGGCATCGGCACCCTGTGCAGGAACTGCGCCGATTGCAGCGGTGAGACCTTCTCCCGCGGTGCGCCTTTCGGCGTACCGGTAGTGCCGCTGGTCAGGAGTACGACGCCGCCCGGCCGTGGGGGAGGCGGGAGTGCGGCAGTCGAATTCGCGGAGATGAGCGCGTCGATCGTCGGCGTATCCGCCGCCATGGCGTCGGCGTCGTCCACCCAGGTCGCCACTCGCGGAACCCGCGGAGGAATCGCATCGAGCAAGTCCATGAACTCACTGTCGAGCAGGATCGCGCCGACGTTCTCTCGCTCGGCGACGTCGGCGAGCTGCGGTCCGGCGAACCCGGTGTTCAGCAGCACCACACGAGCGCCCAGCTTTCCGGCTGCCAGCAGTGTCAGCACCATCCCACGGTGGTCGCGGCACAATGCGGCGAGCACGGTGTCGGGGCCGATGCCGGCGGCGGACAGTCCGCGGGAGAGTGCGTTCGACTGCTTGTCCAGTTGATCGAAGGTGAGCGCTCCACGTTCGTCGACGATCGCGGGCGCGGCCCCGTTGCGACGTGCGGCATGTGCCAGCACGGTGACGAACGGGCCGTATACCGAGGCCTCGCGCATCACACGAATCGTCTCGCCGGGGCGCGCCGGATCGAACATCCCGCGCTTGGCGAGCACGACGGCCGCCGATACCGAGTCGGCCACCGACCGGATCGCCCTGACCGGCGATCGCAACGTCATTGTCATCGGACACCTCCAGTTGCGCCGCTCGATGATCGCGGCCCAGTCCCGGCTGCCGCGCGGCGGGTCAGCAGCTCGATAGAGCCTACCGCACCACAAGAATAGTCATTCACATATTCACGACAGATAGGTTACTTGATCTGGTGATTCAGGGTTGCCCACCGCCCGGGAGAATGAGAGAATAACGTGTAATTTATATCAGCCCCTCGTTGGAGATCGGCATGCCCCGTCCTGAACCGTCGGCACCCTCGCCGACCCCTTCCGCTCCGGATCTCGGGCGCCGACGCCGCTATATGGCAGGCCCGGCCGCGCTGCTGGGCGGCCCTGCCAACGTCATCATGCAGCTGAGTTCGCCCCCGGTCGGCCGCGGCGTGGTGGAGAGCACGGTCGACAGCGGGCGCTACACTCTGCATCCGCGCAAACGCGGCCGCACGACCCTGACCTATCTGGCGGTGGCGATGCTGGGTACCGAGGACGACCGCGCCGCGTATCGGGCGGCGGTCGACACGTCGCATCGTCATGTGCGCTCCGCTCCCGGCAGTCCGGTGAAGTACAACGCCTTCGATCCGGAACTGCAACTGTGGGTCGCCGCGTGCCTCTACCGGGGCACCATCGATTCCTTGACCTACCTCTACGGCCGCGTGGACGACGACCTGGCCGACGAGTTGTACTGCGAGGCCAGCCGATTCGGGACGACATTACAGATGCGACCGGAATTGTGGCCGCGCGATCGCGCGGCGTTCGCCGAGTATTGGGAATCGAAGCTGGCCGGCATCGCGATGGACGACGAGGTGCGAGCCTATCTGCTCGACCAAGTTGTCGATCTGGGGCCTTATCGGCGAATCGAGCGGATGGCTTTCCGGCGGATCAACCGGTTTTTCACCACGGGGTTTCTTCCCCAGCGATTCCGCGAGGAACTGGGACTGGACTGGAGCCCTCGCCGACAGCGCGTCTTCGAACTCACGATGCGTTCGATCGGACTGGTGCTACGGCTGGTTCCCGAGCGCTGGCGGTTGTATCCGTTCGAAACCTATCTCTACGACATGCGCAGGCGGCGCTCGCTGGGGAAACCGCTGGTGTGAGGTCTGTTGTCAGTGGTGACAGACAACAACTCGCCACGCTGCGGCAGCGCCTTCGACCGGACGCCTCCGGCCACCCGAACCGACACCGAACCGATGCGGTAGCGCATCAGCGCTCAGTTTCCTCCGCCGTCGCGCGGGTACCACGTCGACGTCTGAAACGGGAACGAGCAAGGAATCGACCATGAGCAAGAAATCGTTCAGCAAAGGTGACAAAGTCGAATGGAATAGTCACGGCAGTACCACCGCGGGCGAAGTGGAAGAAGTGATCACCTCCGACACCGAGGCGGCCGGACGTACCGTCCGGGCATCCGAGGAGGACCCGCAGTATCGCGTGCGCAGTGCGAAAAGCGGCCGTGATGCGGTGCACAAACCCGACGCTCTACGTCGGCACGGTGAATGACATCGAACCGGAGCCGCTATGGCGACAGGCGACGAAGAGACACGCAAACAATTCGACAAGGTCGTCAACATGACGGCGAAAGAACTACGTCGGTGGCTCGATACCGGCGAGTCCAATTCGGTGGGGCAGAAACCGAAGGGCGGCGGCGAGTCCACCGGGCACGTCAGCGGACGCCGCATCGTGGAAATTCTCGAGAAATCCGACCCGACCGACGACGACTACGCGCACATGCGCAAAGTCGTCGGCTATGCGCACCGCCATCTCGAACAACGACCGTCCGGAGAAATCGCGCACAGTAACTGGCGATACTCGCTGATGAACTGGGGTCACGATCCGATGAAAAGCTGACGGCAGAACCAGCCTGACGGTTCGCTTTCCGTCAGTTCAGCGGCGAGTTGCATGGGCAGCAGCTTCCATGTCATCCACGGCAGGGGTCGTGGGTAGCGAGAGTCATCCTCGATCAGGTGTTGCCGTTCGTCGGAGTCGCTGAGTCCAGTGTTCGACCCGGTTCGACGACCGCGAGCAACGGCGCCAACCCCGCGACGGCGCCGAAGACCTGCAGGACGACAACGGCGGCGAAACCGCGCAGGAACGGGCGCAGCAACCCCGCCAGCACTTTTTTCGCAGCGGAATCGGCAACGACGCTTGTCATCGCCGTCCCGTCTCCGTTGCTCCCGTCGCGGCACTGCCCGCCTGCTCGAGCAGGTGGCAGCGTAGATGAGCGAGGATCTCAGCGCGTGCGGGCCGGGCCGCGGGGACCAGTCCGGGCATACTCATGAAGGCGTGCACCGCTTCCGGATAACGGGTCAGCGTCACCTCGACTCCCGCTCGCCGCAGCCGATCGGCATAGGCCGGTGCCTGATCTTCCAGCGGATCCGTACCCACGGCTTGGATGAGTGCCGGGGCGAGGCCAGCGAGGTTGTCGGTGTGCAATGGCGAAATGGTGCGCGGGTCGAGGGATTCGGGCAGAGCGAGGCGTTGCACCGCGCGGCAATTGGCCGGTGTCGCGGTTGGGCTGTCCGCGTTCTCGGTGAACGACGGGTACTCGAAGACTTGCTCGGTCCAATCCAGTTGCGGGTTGATCAGTACCTGGGCACGCACCGGCAGCCCGAGGTCATCGGCTTTGATCGCGGTGAGAGCCGCGAGAGTAGCTCCCGCGCTGGCGCCCAGCACGGCGAGCCGCGTGGGGTCTGCCCCCCATACGGCGGCCTCTTCGACGATGCGGGGGACGGCGTCGTAGGCGTCCTCGATGGGAGCGGGAACGGGCTGCTCGGGTGCCAGCCGATAGTCGACCGAGACGACAACGGCCGGACAGCCGACCGCCAGATGGCTGAGGAGCCAGTCGTCCTGGTCCGGTGCGCCGAGAATGAATCCGCCGCCGTGGAACGCGGCGATCAGCGGCAGCGCCGAGTCTTCCCGCACGGGCCGGTACACGCGGGCACTCAGCCGACGCCCCGGCAGATGAAGTGTATGTGTGGTGATCAGCGCGCGACGGTCGGGCTTGCCGGTGGCGAAGCTGCCGAGGGCGGACCTGCGCCTGCGGTTCTGCGCTTCGCGCAAATTGATGACCTGGGCCGGGGTGATGGAATCCCAGTCCGGTTCGGTCGAGAGTGCGGCTAGAATCCGCACACCAAGGGGAACTTTGCCTCGCATGACTGCTCTCCAGACTCCTTGTCGACCGCCGTGGTCCGGCGGCGTACCGATACCCTGGCAAGCGTGACCATCGACGCGCTTTCGGAAATCTGCGGTTCGGCGGGGACGCCGGTGGCGTGGGTACGGCAGGGTCACGTGGGCTATATCGGGCCGGATCTCGGCGTCGACCCGCATTCCCCCTCGGTCGCGATGCTCAGTGTCGGCCTGGACGCGCCGCTCGTCCTGCATACCGCGAACGGGCCGATTCGCACCGGTAGTTCATTCGCTCCCGCTCGTACGATGCAGCGCATCGTCGCAACTCGCGGATGGATTCTGGCGCTGTTCGTCGACCCCACGGGTGCGCCCGCCACTGCCATCGCCGACGAGATGACCTCTGCCGCAGGTCCTTTCGGCCTGTCACACCGGCGACAGCGGGAACTCGTCGAGCTGTGCCGTGGTCGCATCGTGGACCCGGACCGCATCTACGCCCGAGCTGTCGCCGGCCCCGCACCCGTCACCGATCCACGCATCGAGCGGGTCGCCGCCACCATCCGCAGCGACCCGGCCCACGCCTTCCGTGCCGACCACATCGCCGCGAACCTGGGCCTGTCCACCACCCACTTCCTCCGGCTGTTCACCCAGCAGTGCGGTACCACATTCCGCGGCTATCAGCGATGGAACCGCATGATCCACACTGTCCGCGGCGCTGTGGCAGGCCACGATCTCACCCGATCCGCCCTCGACGCCGGCTTTGCCACCCCGTCCCACTTCAGTGAGACCTTCCGCGACATGATCGGGCTTTCCGCCACCAGGGTGCTGCGTTCCGGTATCAGCTTCGATCTCGGAACCGCTCCTGCGTCCTGATGTTCGGGTGTCTCCGAGCATTCGGTTGCCCGACAACGGGCTCGGACCAGTGGACCGGCATCGTCCAGCCCGGCATCGGGCAGGCAGCCGGACCGGATCCTCGCTGTCCGGATTCTCCGCAGGGGTGTCACACCGGTTCGACAGGTAGCCACAGTTCGCAGGTCGCGGTGCTTAAGTCGTCCGCGCGCTTCAGGACCGCGACCATCGAGGGACCTGGCCGCAGACGCCACGGGTTGGAGGGGAACCACTGTGTGGCGGTCGCGGCCCAGGTCTCCTGCAAGGCCTGCGGATGGGGTCCGGCAGTGTGGAAGACCGCCCATTTGCCGTTCGGCACCTCGATGACATCGAGGTCTTCGGGGGCTGGGGTGTCCCAGGAGACAGCAATGCCGTGCAGATAGGTCAGTTCGCTGCCCTCGGTGCCGTCGGGATCCAGGTCGTCGCAGACTTGCAGCAGGCCCCGGGGTTCGGTGTCGCCAAAAGCCTTCAGCCGCAGATGCTCCTCCTGCGGCAGTGTGGTGATGTGCTGCTGGATGTGGGGGTTGATGCCCTGGTGAATGAGCGGAACCCTGGCTGCGTGTCCGACGAGCCGGAACGCGGGTCGGTCGATGATGCGGGTGTCCATGGGGGTGCTCCCTTCAACGGTCAGGCGGAACCTGAGCTGCGGTTGTGTGCGAAGGGGGCCTCCATCGCGGCGAACGTCACCGGGGCCGGCGCCGTGGACAGCCCGGAACGCTCGGCCGAATGCTTCGGTCGAGCCGTAACCGTGTCGGACGGCGATGCTCAGCAAATCGTCCTCGCCCCGGACGACATCGCCTGCGGCAATGGTCATGCGGCGACGGCGCACGTACTCCGACAGCGGCATCGCGGCCAGGGACGAGAACATCCGGCGCAGGTGGTACTCGGTCGTGCCGAGCGTTCTGGCCAGCTCGTGGACGTCGAACTCCTCGGTGAGGTGCTCCTCGACGAGGTCGACAAGCCGGTTGAGTGCCGAGATCAAGAGGCCTCCTTCCGACATCAACCCTGGCCGAAAGTACCCCGGCCGCGCCCGATCGCCGCGAACCGATTCGATCATTTGCGTCGATGGGTGATCCACACCACCGCCGTAGGAGCCGCGGTGTTCTGACCTTGTCCCGAACCTGGAGGTAGGTTACCGGGACCCGAAGTGCGGTCTTCCCGACGTGGCCGGCGGCAGTCACTATCGAGTCCGGTGCCGACAAGATCTGCGAAACCGTATTCGAAGGAAACAAATGATGTCCAAGTCAGCTGGTTCGGTGACGGTTATCGGTCTGGGGCCGATGGGGCAGGCGATGGTTCGGTCGTTGTGTGCCTCCGGCACGAAAGTGACCGTGTGGAACCGCAGCCCCGAGAAGGCCGACGAGGTAGTCGAATTCGGCGCCGTGCGAGCCGAAACTGTGGGACAAGCTTTGAGCGCCGGCGAGGTGATCGTCCTCAGCTTGACCGACTATCCCGCAATGTACGACGTGCTCGAGCCTGTGGCAGAGCATCTGTCGGGCAAGATAATCGTCAACCTCTCGTCGGACGCGCCGGAAAGTACACGGACAGCGGGGGAATGGATCCGTGCGCGTGGAGGTCGATTCCTCGCTGGTGGAGTGATGGCCGACAGCGATGGCGTAGGGAGTTCCGCCGCCTATATCTTCTACAGCGGCCCCCGCGATGTCTTCGCTGCATGTGCCGACGTGCTCCGGCCGCTGGGCAGGCCGGAGTACCTCGGTGCGGACGAGGGGATCGCACAGCTGTACTACCAGGCGATCCTGGCAATGTTCCTACCCGGGCTGCTCGCCTTCGAGCAGGCACTGGCCATGATCGATCGATCAGGCGAATCGATCGAACGCTTCCTGCCGTACGCACAACGGTCGATGGGCGACATGGCGGATCTGTATGCCGCGGTGGCGGCCATGACAACCACCGGCGGGCGGCGCGATATGGCCTATCTGCGCATGATGGCGGCCGGCGCGCAGCATGTCGTCCGAACCGCCACGGCCGCCGGAGTAGACAAGGAGTTGGCGCACGCAGTGCGGACCTACTGGATTCGGGCACTGGCTGCAAGCGAGCGAGCGGGTGTACCGATATCGACCTTCCAACTGCTCCGAGGTGACCCGAAATAGTGGTGTTGTCGGCGTTCGCGATGACATCGGCACCGAAACCCGAGCGGCATCACTCCTGACCAGGAAAGGTTTGAGGGACAACATGATCGGCTATTGCCGGGGGGAACGAGTGAAGGAGGCTGCTCATGCCCATCAGATACCGTCAGCGCAAATCCTTCGGGCCGCTGAAACTCAATTTCACCCAGTCGGGTCTGTCCTCGTGGAGTATCAAGATCGGCCCGTGGTCGTGGAACTCCCGCAGCAAGAAGAACAATGTCGACCTGCCGGGACCGCTCAGCTGGCGCCAGCGCTGAGCGATCCCGCGCTCGATCACCGAACTCGCGGAGTTTGTTCACCACCGCCTTGCTGCCGGATCAGCTGGATATCCGCTTTTTCGGGGATGTCGCCTTCGCGCGCATCATGCACGCAACCGGCGACGTCGCCACTCTGTTCTTCCGGCACGAAGCCGGAAGGTGGACGTTGTGCGCGGACGCTGACGAGGAGCTGTCGTTGGAACAGCTCGATGACAACGTGTGGCCTGCGATGCCGCCGGAGGCGACCCGTCTGATGTGCACTGTGCATGCGCTGTGGCGCAAGCCGATCGGCTGACTGACTATCGAGGATGTTCGTTGCCTGCTGCAGCAGAACGAAGGTGTCTATGTCTTGTTGCCGCGCGCGTTGATCCAGCTGCAATGGAATCCACTTGCCGAGGGCGACCTTTTTCCTGGCGACCTGCTGGTCGCAACCCTCCGAGTCGGCCACGAGCATTGGACACAGGATCCTGTCGCGGTCACTCGCATTCGGATCATCATCGACAAGCTCAATGACCTGGGTGATTGACCGAAAACAGTGCACCGCACGAGGAGATCTGGAACCGCGCAACAGATTTCCTCGCCGAGCTGCGTGGACGTTGACCACCGACGCCCGGTACGAGCGGAGTTGACGGTGGCCGACGGGGTGGCGGTGGCCCACCCCGGATGCGGGAAGGCACAGGCGGTGCGGGTGCGAAGTTCTGGATGAGTGTGCTCACCCACCTTCGCACCCGCGGCGTCGGGACCTGTTCTCCTGGCCTTGAAAGTCCGCCCGGCTTCTCCTTTACGTCCGGGCGGGTTGGTCGGCCAGATGTGCTTCGATGGCCTCGATGATGCGGGGGCGGAGTTCGGAGGGGTTGATGATGGCGTCGACCGAACCGACCTCGACAGCGCGCTGAATATTGTGCACGCGGTCGAATTCCGCGGCTACCTCGCCGAGCTTTTCCGCGCGGACCGACGACCGGATCTCATCGAGCTCCGCGGTCAGGGCCGCGCGCTCGGTGCCGGTCGCGCTCGCGACGCGTTCCTCCAGTTCCCGCACTCGCGCGTCGGCAGCGGTCCGCGCGTTGACCTCGCTGGAGAACACCACCGCGGCGGCCGGGGCGCCACCGAGCACCGAGGCGAACGAGCCTTCCAACGCGAGCACGGTCATGTTCGGGTTCAGCGCCTTCGAGAACACCACGAACGCACCGCCGTGGTATCGGGAGATCACGCAGAACACGATGGGACCGCGGAAGTTCACGATGGCGCGGCCGATCTCGGCACCGTACTCCAACTGCAGCTTCCGCATCGACTCCGGCGAGCCGTCGAATCCGGACAGGTTCGCCAGCACTACCAGCGGCCGGTTGCCGCTGGCCGCGTTGATCGCCCGAGCGGCCTTCTTCGACGACAATGGGAACAGCGTGCCCGCGGTGTAGGTGTCGGGGCCGTCGGTGGACGGGAAGCCGCGCCGCGGCACGTTCCGTGATTCGATGCCCAGCAGGCACACCGGGATGCCGCCGAGCCGTGCGTCCTGCACCACGGCGGTATCGGCGTCGGCCATGCCCGCCCACCGCTCCAGAACCGGATGGTCCTGATCGGAGAGTGCCCGCATCACGGCCCGGATGTCGAAAGGCTTCTTCCGATCCGGGTTGGCGGTGGCGGAGAAGATCTCTCCGACGGTGGTGAAGTCGCTGTCCGCCGACACATGCGGGAAATCGGAGACATCGCGATCGACCGGGTCACTGGTCTGCGACCGTCGCGGCGCCTGCTCACCGGGCGCGACGTAGGTGTGCTCGTAGTGCGACATCAGCACGTTCCGCGCGGCGGTCAGGTTCGGCGCCCAGTACTGCGCCTGCCCGTTCGGGCCCATCACCCGGTCGTAGCCGCCGATACCGAAGTTGTCCTCGGCGGAGACGCCGCCGGAGAAGTCCAGCGACTGCTTGCCGGTGAGCACCATCGCCGAGTCCGGAGTCATCACCAGGATGCCCTTGGTATGCATGAGCATTGTCGCTTCGGCATTCCAGTACGGCTGCGCGCCGACGTTGATGCCCGCGACGACGATGTTGATCTCGCCCCCGTCCTGGGTGAACTCGACGATCCGCTTGAGCGCGGCGGCCACCCAGTCCATGTTCTCGGTGCCCGATCGCATCGAGATGCGGGCGCCGGAGGACAGCGCGTACCACTCCAGCGGGATCCGCATCTTCTCCGCCAGGTCCAGTGCGGCGATGACGCGGCGGCATTCCGGTTCCGACAGCGCGCCCAGCGATTTGGTCGGATCGCCGAGCAGCACCACCCGAGTGACGCCCTCCGGGTGCTGCGCGGTCGGCGTGGTAACCACACCGGCGACGATCGCCGCCGTGTTGCGACCCTTGGGCCGGTCGACCGGCACCAGAGTGTGGTCGGCGTCGAGGTCGTATTCGGTGAACTCGCCGAGCAGGCCGGTCAGTTCGTAGGGGTAGACGGTGTTGCGGCTCGCCGCCCGCAGCACTTTCTGCCGGTACTCGTCGAGAGGCTCGACCGGGTCGTCGGTGCGCTCACCGATCGTGACCTTCGTGCCGGTGGCGTCGAAGGAGATATGCACAGCGACCTTGACCAGCTCGCCGGTCTCCGGGGTGCGGTGCCGGGCGATGAGCAGGATCTCTTCCAGTCCGGCGCCCACGGTGGTCGGCTGGATGCGCTCGACGACGGTGTCCAGCTCGGCACGGGTGATGTCGAGCGGCGGCCAGATGTACATGACGATGCGGTTGGTGTGGGAGCGGGCGGACGACGCTCGCAGCGACCGAGCCCGGCGGATCGAGTCCAGGCAGGCGGCGACGGTGTTCTCCGCCGTCGGCAGCGCGAGCAACCGGCCGTCGTGGTCGCGCAGCGCGGTCAGGTCACGCACCTGCGTGAACGCGACGAGACGCTCGTCGGCCGGGTTCTCCTTCGCCACGCAGCGGAAGAGGTAGACCTCCTCGTCCGAGGACGGCTGCCTGGTGAGATCGAAATTGCGCAGCCGTGTCATCTGCATCCGCTGCGCGATGTAGGGGTGCAGGCCTCGGATCAGCCGCTCCTCGGCCATGCCGGTGTCCGACGGGCGGAACGTGAAGTGATGGTGCATGATCGCGCCGTTGCTCCCGGCCACGGTGGCGGTGATCCGGTGCACCCGCTCCGGCAGGGACCGCGCGGCGAGCACCTCATGCAGTGCGGCGGCCATCGCGTCGAAGCCCTCGGGCTGCTTCTCCCAGCTCAGGTAGATGTCGGCCTCGATGGACGCGGTGCCATCGGCCAGCTCGGCGAGACCACGCAGCACGGTGTCGAGAGCGTCGAACCGCACCGCGGCCGAGACCAGACTCGTGCCTTTGCGTTCGGCGATCACGAAGGTGCATCCGCCCGCCTGCTCGGTACGGACGCTGGTGAGGCCCTTGTTGCCGTAGTAGCGGCGGGTGAGCACCTCGAGCATGACGGTGTTGTCCGCCCCGCCGCGCACCAGGCGCTGGCCGAGCAACCGCACCAGCGGCTCGGTGCTGCGCACCATCTCGGCGATGCGGTCGGCTCGATCGGGGGTGTCCGGGTGCGCGTCCAGATGACTCAGGTGCCTGCGGACCGTGGCGTACACCTCGGCCCGGTTGCGCCGCAGCAGCGGCTGGCCGAACCAGGCGTACACCAGGCCGCGGGCGAGGTCGGCGATCACCGGGAAGCGCACCTGTGTCGCGCCGACCAGCCGCTCCAGCGCCGCGCTCACGGGCTCGCTCAAAGCCCGCTCCGGCACCGGCTCCCGCAGCCACTCGCGCAGCAGCGCGGTGATGACCTCGACGGTGTCGGACGGCCGTTGCTGGGCGAGGAAGATCCGGAACACCGCGGACTCGAGTTCGGGGGTGCGTTCCAGGTCGGTGACGCCGTAGTGCCCCAACGCCTTGGCCAGCTTGGCCCGGTACGACTCCGGCAGACCGGCCCGCTCCACGTCGAGGCTTCGCATGTAGGTGTGGAAGTATTCCCGCGCGCTGTGCACGTGGCTCTGACCGCCGCCGTCCTCGTCCCACGAGCGGTTGAGGCTCAGCTCGGCGAGGTCGGCGAAGACCTGTACGAGTTCGACCTCCTCGGCCAGCGGCCTGCGGTTGTCCGCCACGGCCGCTCGGCGCGCAGTGAGATAGTCGCCGAGGACACGGCGGTCGTCGTGCGGGTCGACGTCGAAGCCGAGCAGCAGGCTGCGCAGGTCCTGCAGCGTGCGGGCCACCCGCTCGTGCGGCTGGGCGGGCGCGGGCGCGACCGGCAGATCCAGTTCGACCGTCGCGACGGCCGCGCCGTCGGCCTCCTCGCCGTCCTCGGCGATGGGCTCCAGCCGCAGCAGCGGCGCGCCCGTCTCCACCTGGGTGCCGACGGAAACCGCGCACTCCTTCAACCGGGCCCGGAACGGCGCGCGCAGCACCGTCTCCATCTTCATGCTCTCCAGCACCAGAACGGGCGCGCCCGCCTCGACCTCGGCGCCGACCTCCAGCGGAGTGGCGACGACCAGCGCGGGCGCGGGGGAGCGGACGACACCGCCCTCATCCCGGCTGATCCGGTGGGTCACGCCGTCGACATCGACCAGGTGGATCGGTCCGTGCGTGCCCGTGGTGAGGCGGTACCGGGTGCCGTTGACCACGATCTGCCCGGTGTGGTGGTCGAAGCGTTCCAGATCGACGTCGGCGATGCGGAGATCCCCGCCCGCTTCGACACCGACCCGGAACCGATGAGCACCGACGCGCGCGACGCGCACCCGGTAGCCGACGCCGCGCAGCTTCAGGTCGTGCGGCCGCCCGCTCTGGTGCTGCACCTGCGGGCGTCCGCCTGCGGCGGTGGACAGCAGCCGGTCCCGCTCGACCCGCTCTTCCTCCTCGTAGGCGTCGATGGCGGCCGCGGCCACCGCGACGGTGGAGTGGCGGTGCGACACGAGACGGCCCTCGCCGCGCACGCGGTCGATCCAGCCGGTGTCGGCGACCGCGTCGATCACCTCGGGCTGGGCGAGCAGGTCGAGTACGAAACTCTTGTTGGTGGCGCCGCCCTCGATGACCACTCGGGTCTGCGAGACCGCCCGGCGCAGCCTGCCCAGCGCCTCGTCGCGGTTGCGGCCGTAAGCGATGATCTTGGCGATCATGGAGTCGAAGTCGGCCGGGATGGTGTCGCCCTCGCTGACACCGGTGTCCACGCGGATGCCGGGGCCGGCGGGCAGGTCCAGGCGAGCGATACGGCCCGGGGCAGGCGCGAAGTCGCGATCCGGATCCTCGGCGTTGAGCCGCGCTTCGATGGCGTGGCCGCGCTCAGCCGGGGGCTCGCCCTCGAGCTTGCCGCCGGAGGCCACGTGCAGCTGCGCCCGGACCAGGTCGAAACCGGTGGTCGATTCGGTGATCGGGTGTTCGACTTGCAGCCGGGTGTTGACCTCGAGGAAGGCGAACAGCTGGTCACCGGGGTGGTACAGGAACTCGACGGTCGCCGCGCCGCGGTATCCGACCGCGATCGCCAGCCGCTCGGCCGACGCCTTGAGTTCGGCGGTCTGCTCGGGGCTCAGCACCGGCGACGCGGACTCCTCGATGATCTTCTGGTTGCGTCGCTGCACCGAGCAGTCGCGCACACCGAGTGCCCAGGCGGTGCCCTGACCGTCCGCGATGACCTGCACCTCGACGTGGCGGGCCCCGGTGACGAGCCGCTCCAGGAAGACGACGCCGCTGCCGAAGGCCCGCGCGGCTTCCTGGCGGGTGCGTTCGTAGGCGTCGACGAGTTCGGCCTCGTTGGTGATCACCCGGATACCGCGACCACCGCCACCGGCGGTGGCCTTGAGCATCAGCGGGTAGCCGATCTCGGCCGCGGCGGCCAGGGCGGCGTCCACGGACTCGACCGCACCCCGGCTCCACGGCGCGACCGGCACGCCGACCTCCTCGGCGATCAGCTTGGCGCCGATCTTGTCGCCGAGCTTGCGCATCGCGTCCGGGCTCGGGCCGATGAAGGTGATGCCGATCTGCTCGCACAACTCCGCGAACGCCGGGTCCTCCGCGACGAAACCCCAGCCGACCCAGGCGGCATCGGATCCAGTCGCCACCAGCGCACGCTCGAGCGCCTTCAGGTCGAGGTAGGGGCGTGCGGATGCGGGACCGAGATCGTAGGCGATGTCGGCCTCTCGCACGAACGTCGCGTTCCGGTCCACATCGGTATAGAGAGCGACGGTTTCGATCGGTCTCGCGGTCTCGGCCGCCAGATCCCGGACAGCGTGGATAAGGCGCATCGCCGCCTCTCCCCGGTTGACGATGGCGATGCGATTGAACACTCGCCTGGCTCCTTTCTATCCCATGCTCCGGCCCCGTCGACGGGCGAGCCGATCGCGGCTGTGCGTAGTGTGCACCTCGAGCCTGGAATTATGCACGGCATATGGGCCCTACTCGCGCGTATACGTTCGGCGAGCCGTCCGCTGCCGAGGTCGATCACGTGTGGCGGTAGGCGAGCGCCTGGGCGCCCTTCGATGCTTACCGGGTCAGTGGCATGCCGAACGCGGCGAACAGGGTTGGTTGAAGAAAGACGGTGATGGCGGCAACCCCGCCGTGGTCTGTGGTGATGACGTGTATCGAGTGGGCTTCGAGGATGCCGTCGGCGCCACGACGGTATTCGGCTACAGCGGGTTGTCCGTTCGCGGCCGTCGGGATCAGCAGGAGATCGCCGGGCTTGGCGAAAGCCCGCTTGGCAAGGAACCGGGTCACGGCGTCGCGGCCGGTGAACCATACCGGCACCGGCGGCATTTCCAGCCTGACGTCGGCGGCCAGCAGTTCGGTGAGGGCGGCGAGGTCGGCGTTCTCGAACGCCGCGCAGTAGCGGTCGAGTAGCGCACGGCCTCGGGCGTCCTCCGGTTCGGTCACGCTTTCGTCGGTGGGGGCGACCTCGGCGAGCCGGGCGCGTGCCCGTTGAAGTGCGCTGTTGACCGCGGATGGCGACGTTTCGAGCAGTTCGGCGACTTCGGCGGCGCTGAACTGGACGACGTCGCGCAGGATCAACACGGCTCGCTGGCGTGCAGGTAACTCTTGCATGGCCGTCATCACCGCCAGCCGGACGCTTTCCCTGGCGACGAGGGCGCTCTCCGGGGTGAAAGCGTCTGGCAGCGGCTCCAACCATTGGTGAGTACCGGCGTCGCCGTCGAGACCCACATCCGGATCGACCGAGCCGGCGCCCAGGCCGGCCGGCAACACCCGGCGGGCGCGGTTCTCCAGTGCGCGCAGGCACGCGGTGGTCGCGATGCGGTACAGCCAGGTCCGCAGCGCCGCGCGCTCCTCGAACGCCGGATAGCCGCGCCAACCGCGCAGGTAGGTCTCCTGGACGAGATCCTCGGCGTCGTGCACCGAACCGAGCATGCGGTAGCAGTGGGCGATCAATTCGGCGCGGAACGGCGCCGCCTGCTCGATGAAATCCTCCTGGACCGGCACAGTCGTACTCCCATTCTCGAGGTGGTGGGGACGCGAGCCCCATACCGGTACAGATACGTCCGGCGACCGGAATTCATCGGTCGGCCCGCCACGAAAGACCAGCGGAGCCGCAACCGATGAATCGTGGCGGCGAGACGTATCTCAATCAGTACGGACTCGAAGCACCTCCCCAACGAAAGCGAATACGACCGTGAATGTGACAAACAAGCCCGGCGCCCTCGACGGCACGACGTCGATCGTGACCGGAGCCAGCCGTGGATTCGGCCTCGGCATCGCCCGGGCGCTGTCGGCGGCAGGCGCCCACGTCGTCGGCGTCGCCCGGGGCGGCCCGCATCTCGACGCGGTGCGCGACGAACTCGGCGCTACCTTCACCGCGGTCAGCGCCGACGCCGCCGATCCCGCGACGGCCGCCCGTCTCCTCGACGAGCATCGACCGCGCACCGTGGTTTTGTGCGCGGGAGCCACTCCCCGGATGAGCCCCTTACAGGATCAGACGTGGGAAACCTTCAGCCAGAATTGGAGTGTCGACGTCGCGCAGGCGTTCTATTGGATCCGCGAAGCGCTGCGCCGCCCGCTCGCGCCGGGTAGCTCGGTGATCGCGATCTCCAGCGGCGCGGCGATCCACGGGTCGCCGCTCAGCGGTGGTTACGCGGGGGCGAAGGCCACCGTCAAGTTCATCACGAGCTATGCCGCCGTGGAGTCCGAACGGGCCGAGCTGGGGATCAGGTTCGTATCCGTTCTTCCACAGTTGACGCCCGCCACCGATCTCGGGGCAGCGGCAGTGGCCGGCTACGCCGAGCGGCAAGGGGTCGATGTCGACACCTTCGTGCGGGCCTTGGGACCTTCCCTCACCCCGGAACAGGTGGGCAAGTCGGTTCTCGAGATCGCGACTGCCGAGCACCCGATCCACCCCGCGAACACGCTCACCGCCGCGGGCATGTCACCGCTGGCCTGACTCGCCGGAACCGTAGGAAGGAAGGACATCCGCAATGAACAAACCGCCTATCGTCGCGCCGCAGGAGTGGGAGGCAGCGTGGCAGCAACTGCTCGTGAAGGAAAAGGAGGTGAGCCGCGCTCGTGACGCGCTCGCCGCCTTGCGACGACGGATGCCATGGCAGGCCGTGGACAAGAAGTACGCGTTCGAAGGACCTGAGGGCAGTGCGACTCTGCTCGACTTGTTCCACGGTCGACGTCAGCTGATCGTCTACCGCGCCTTCTTCGAGCCCGGCGTGGGCGGCTGGCCCCACCACGCCTGCCGCGGCTGCTCCATGATGGCCGATCATGTCGCCGACCTCGCCCACCTGAACGCCCGCGACACCACGCTGGTGTTCGCCTCCCGTGCGCCGCAGCCGGACATCGAGCGCGTGAAGGCGCGGATGGGCTGGAAGATGCCGTGGTACACCATCACCGACGATTTCGACGCCGACTTCGGCGTGGACGAATGGCACGGCACGAACGCGTTCATTCACGACGGTGACAGCGTGTTCCGCACCTACTTCATCAACAACCGCGGCGACGAGGCGCTGGGGACCACGTGGAGCTTCCTCGACATGACCGCGCTGGGGCGCCAGGAGCAATGGGAGGACTCGCCGGAGGGCTACCCACAGACTCCACCCTACGAGTGGTGGGACTGGCATGACACCTATGGCGAGCACAAGCCCTCTCGGTGGTTCGGTGACCCCGACCCGGACAACCCGAACGACCAACGGCCGCCGCGTGCCGGCTCGAAGGACTGCGGCTGCGCATGATCGGTGATTCCACGCGTGGGTGTTTCGCGCTCTGATGCCGAATTCCTCGATGCGAGCCGAGCCGAGCGTAGATGGGAGACGACTCGGCTCGGCCCCGCAAGGCCTACTCGATGAGCTCCTCGCTCTTCAGCCAGTCGTAGGCGACGTCGGCGGGATCTTCTCCATCGATGTCGACGCGACCGTTGAGGTCCTGCATCAGTTCGTCGGTGAGGCGCTCGGAGATGGTCCCGAGCAGGGGCCGCAACTGCGGGTAGCGGTCGATGATCACCCCGCGCACGACCGCCGCGCCGCTGTAGGGCAGGAAGAACTTCTTGTCGTCGTCGAGGACGACGAGGTTCAGGTTCTTGACCCGGCCGTCGGTGGTGTAGATCATGCCGAAATTGCACGGGACGCCTCTGGCCGTCGCCGTGTAGACCACACCCGCGTCCATCCGCGTGACGTTGCCCGATGGAACACCGTTCGGGTCGTTGTAGGGGATCCCGTACTTCTGCAGCATCGGAATGAAACCGTCGGAGCGGCTGAAGAATTCGTCATCGACGCAGAAAGTCCGATCGGGGACCGGGAGCGCGGCAACGTCGGACAGGGACCGAACCTTCAGACGTTCGGCGTTCGGCGTCGAGGTGCCGAACGCGTACGTGTCGTTGAAGTTGGCCGGTGGGAGCCACTCCAGGTCGTGCTCGCGCTTCTCGATATCGTGGACACGCTGCCACAGTTCTTTCGGATCCGAGATCGTCTCGGTCTGGTTGTGGTAGTTCACCCACCCGGTGCCGGTGTACTCCCAGAGCACGTCGGCGTCATCGTTGAGCTGGGCTTGCCGCGACGAGGCCGAACCCGGCGCGCCGGTCAGGTCCGTGACCTCCGCGCCCGCCGCGGCCAGATAAGTCGCGGTGATCTTGCCCAGCAGCACGCCCTCGGTGAAGCTCTTCGAGGTGACGACCAGTTTCGCGCCGTCCAGCGGGCGCGCGCCGTCCGGCAGGCGCGCGTCGTGGAACGTTCCGGACGAACTCACCAAACCGCACCCTGCGAGCATCGAGGTCGTCGCGACCAGCGCCGCCAGCAGGGTGACCATGCGGTCTCGTGGCGATCTCATGAGACACCTCGGGGAGTCGCGGCCAGTTCGACGAGTCTGCCGAGCCAGTCGATGATCAACGCCAGGAGCCCGACCAGGACCGCGCCGGACAGGAGCAGCTTGGGCAGGAAGAGGGTGACACCCGTCGTGATCAGCGTGCCGAGGCTGGTCGCGCCGATGAACGTGCTCAGCGTCGCGGTGCCGACCAGGATGACCAGCGCGGTGCGCACACCATTGAGGATCACCGGCACCGCGAGCGGTAACTCGACCTGCAACAGCGTCCGCGCGCTCGAATAGCCGATACCGCGTGACGCCTCGATCGTGCGCTGATCCACCTGCCGGAGACCGACGATCGTGTTCTGCAGGATCGGCAGGACGGCGTACACGACGAGACCGACGATCGCCGTGCGGAATCCGGTGCCCAACCAGAAGGTGAACAACACGAGCAGGCCGACCGCGGGCGCGGCCTGGCCGATGTTGGCGATGTTGACGGCGATCGGCTCGAGCCGCCGCACCCCGGGACGGGTCAGCGCGATGCCCAGCGGGATTGCGACGACGATCACGATCACCGTGGCGACCACCGTCAACTCGATGTGCGCGAGGATCGTGGTCTGGAGGTTGGCCCAGTCGAGGGACGCCTTCTCGGTCGGGGTGAACGTCGTCGATCGGTACCAGAGGACGTATCCGATACCGATGACCAGGATGATGATCGGTTCGAACCATACGTCGATCGGAACGCGGCGCAGACGACTCATGACTGCCCGGCCGATCCGTTTTCGTCGTCGGCGGCGACCACCGGAGTGGGCGCCGGATCTGTTCCCTCGACATAGGTTTCGTACGACACCTCCTCGTCGGCACGTCCTTCGGCGAGCTTGCTCCTGATCACCTCCGTCACCGAGCCGATGCCGAGCGAACCGATGACCGCGCCGCGCCCATCGGTGACGAGGGCGGCGCCTTGGCTGGTGGCGAGCATGGCGTCGAGCGCGTCGTTGAGGGTCGAGGATCGCGCGACCACGGGCAACCGCCGGTCGAGGTAGTCGGAGACCTCCGGTTTGGTCGCCACCTCCGCGAGCGAGGGCCACGACCGCGGCCGGCCGGCCTGGTCGACGACGACGACCCAGGTGTGTCCCGCGGCTTTCGCGCGTTCGATCACCCCTTGCGCCGACTCGCCGACCCGAGCGGTGATCACCTCGTCGTAGGCGACGTCACGCACCCGCGTCACGGTCAGGTACGCCAGTTTCGCGCCGGACCCGACGAACTCCTCCACGAACGGCGTTGCCGGTTCGGTCAGGATCTCCTCCGGGCGCGCGTACTGTTCGACATGACCTCCTTCGGACAGGATGAGCACCTTGTCGCCGAGCTTGGTGGCCTCCTCGAAATCGTGCGTGACGATCACGATTGTCTTGCCGAGCTCCTGCTGGATCGCGATCAGGCTGTCCTGCAGGCGGACCCGGGTGATCGGGTCGACGGCGCCGAAGGGCTCGTCCATGAGCAGAACCGGCGGGTCCGCCGCGAGCGCTCGGGCGACCCCGACCCGCTGCTGTTGGCCGCCGGACATGTCCTTCGGCAGCCGTCCGGCGAAGGTGCCGGGGTCGAGACCGACCAGATCGAGCAGGTACTCGGTGCGTTCGGCGATCCGCTTCTTGTCCCATCCGAGCACCCGCGGGACGGCGCCGATGTTCTTGGCGACCGTCCAGTGCGGGAACAGGCCGCCGGACTGGATGACATACCCGATCGACTGCCGCAGCTTGTCCGGGTCCTCCCCGGTGACGTCGCGATCGCCGATGAAGATCCGGCCTTCGGTCGGCTCGATCAGCCGGTTGATCATCTTGAGCGTGGTCGTCTTGCCGCAGCCGGAGGGACCGACGAACGCGACGATATCGCCTGCTTCGATCTCGAGGTCCAGGCGCTCGACCGCAGGCTTGTGCTGACCCTTGTAGCGCTTGACGACCGAGTCCAGCCTGATGGAAGCGCCGGTCACGTTGCGCTCCGGCGTCGCCGGGCCGGGCCCGCTGGTCACGTCGTCGGTCATGACAGTCCCTTTGCGATGGTGAGCCGTCCGAGCAGGACGAGCAGCGCGTCGAACACCAGCGCGATGACGACGATGAGGATGGTGCCCGTGAGAGCCATCTCGAGGGCGTTGGCGCCGCCGAGACGGGAGAGGCCGTTGAAGATCAGCGATCCCAGGCCCGGCCCGAGCACATAGGCGACGATGGCGGCCACGCCCACGATCATCTGGGTGGATACCCTGATGCCGGTGAGGATGACCGGCCAGGCGATCGGCAATTCGACCGTCAGCAGAATGCGCCATCGCGAAAAGCCGATGCCACGCGCGGATTCGACCACCGAGGGGGGCACCGACCGCAAACCTACGATCGCGTTACCGATTACCGGCAGCGCGGCGAAGAACGTCAGCATGACGAACGAAGGGACCACGCCCAGCCCGAAAGGGACCAAGAGGATCGCCAGCAGCGCCAGCGAAGGAATCGTCAACGCGACCCGGCTCGAGGTCAGCGACAGCGCCGACAGCAGCGGCAACCGATAAACCGCCACCGCGATGAGGACGGCGACGATCGTTCCGACCAAGACGGTTTGAAACGCCAGGGAGGAATGCTGATAGGTGAGAAACGCCAGAACTTCTCCCCGTCCTCGGATGTAGCTCCATAAATTCACGGGATTCCCCTCGTCAGCCGAAGACCAGTTGGTACCTGTCTACGTGTAGTCACCGGATACTCGAGCCGTCAAAGACTAGACGATTCCGCGTGTTCGAATCCGGACGCCGCGTGCCGGGCGATTCGCGAGCTTGCCGCATTCGCGGTATTTCGATCGATACCGGCAAGGACGCATTCGTGCCCACAGACGACTTCGATTACGCCCTGTTTCGACGTTCCGAGCCGACCATGGGCGGTCGGCGTAATTCGGACGGCTCAGCGACCACGTCCGTGGCGAGAAGCTGCGAAGAGCGAGTGGCGGATTCGCCGAACCATCTGTGTGCGAGTCATGTTCGTGACGGCATCCACCCTGGTGACGGGCTATGCCGCCCGCGTGAGGGCGCCGACGGCCGAGTAGTTTTCGGCGATGCCCGCGATCACGGTGCTCGGCGTGCCGTCGACACCGACAGGAACCGGTCCGGCGAGCGTGATACGAGTCAGCCTGCGGTGCTCATTGCTGTCGTAGTCGTCGACCGCGTAGTGCTGTGTGGCGCGGTTGTCCCACATGGCGACGTCTCCGAGGGACCAGTCCCAGCGGGTGGTGTGCTCCAGGCGGGTCACCCGGTCCTGGAACAATCGGAACAGCGCGTGCGACTCCTGGCTGGACAGGCCGACGATCTGCTTCACGAAGCAGCCCAGCAACAGGGCGCGTTCACCCGTCTCCGGGTGCACCTCCACCACGGGGTGCTCGGTCTCGAAATAGGTGGACTCGAACTCCCGGCGGTAGGCCCTGGTGTTCTCGTCCGGATCGTCCTCGACGGCGGCGGCG
Organism: Nocardia sputi; assembly: GCF_023501985.1. Lineage (NCBI taxonomy): Bacteria > Bacillati > Actinomycetota > Actinomycetes > Mycobacteriales > Nocardiaceae > Nocardia > Nocardia sputi. Next base: position 202,338 of record NZ_JAMFLC010000016.1, read on the forward strand.
TAGTCGTACTGATTGCTGTGCCGCGCGCGCAGACTCTCCGCCAGCCGCTTCAAAGGTTCCGGAAGCGCGTTGTACGCGGCGACGGTCGAGGCCCAGGTGGTCGAACCGCCGTAGCTGGGCAGCGACACCGCACGCAGGATCGATGCCTTCGGGACGCGGTCGACGAACGTGACATCGGTATGCCAGGTGTTGGAGCGCCCGTGGCGGGAATCGATGGCCAGGCTCTTCACACCCGCCGAGGTGATGGTCGGGTGCGGGGTGGTCGGTTGTCCCAGCAGTTGCGCGAACTCGTACTGGCCGTATTCCGTCAGGTGATGCTGGCCACGGAAGAAGATCACCTTGTGCTCGCTCAGTGCGGCGCGGATGGCGGCGACGGTCCGCGCGTCCAGGTCACCACCGAGCCGGACCCCGTCGATCTGTGCGCCGACGTGGGCGCCGAGTTTGACCACTGCCAGGTCGGTCTCGGTCTCGGCTGTATGGTCGGCGGACATACCGGGGGCCTTTCGCTCGAACCTGATGATCCGGCTCAGAGGTAACCAGCCCTGGTACGGCGCGGCCAGCATTACAGTCATCGAGATCGAAACGGGTGACCACGCAGGCGGTGGTCGGCCGCAGCTGCGAGTTCGTCGTATTCCGAGCAGCTCTGGTCTGCGGCGGCCGGGTGGGATTCCGAGGCTCAGCGGGCGGCGGCGAGCGCTGCGAGGGTTTCGGCGGAGGTATGCGTCGGTTTCCAGCCGAGCTGCCGCTTCGCGCGGTTGGTGTCCATGACGACGGGCGTGCGGACGATGTGCAGCCACTCCAGGGTGGCGGGCACGAAGGGGAGGCGGGCGAGGGCCGCGGATGCTGCGGTGGCGGCGACCGCGGGGACGCGCACCGGCCTGCCGCCCAGTGCGGCTGCCACGTCGGAGAGGGTGAGGGTGCCGTCGCCTGCGATGTTGTAGGCGCCGGGCGGCGCATCCGCGGTGGCGGCCAGCGCGATGGCGGCGGCCACGTCGTCGTGGTGGACGAGTTGCAGCGGGTGGCCTGGGTCGGGAATCACCGGTTTGAAAAGCGGATTGGCCCTGGCCAGTGCCCGCAACGGGCGGGGGAGTCTCTGCCACGGCAGGTCGTGCAGGGCCGGCGCTTTCGGGCCGGCCACGATGCACGGCCGAAGCACGAATACCTCCAGGTCGGAGTCGGCGGTGATCTCGGCGAGCGCCGCCTCGCACGCTGCCTTCTGCTCGGAGTAGTAGTGCTCGGGCGAGCCCTCGGGCGGCACGTCCTCGGTGATGGGGGTGGGATTCTCCGGGTGGTAGCCGTACGCGGCGACCGAGGACGTGTAGACGAGGCGGCGGGCCTGCTCGGCGGCGACCGTCGCCTCGAAGACGTTGCGGGTGCCCGCCAGGTTCACCCGAGCGCTCTCCTCCCGGGAGCCCATGATCACGAACGCCAGGTGGATCACCACGTCGGCCTCGGTGACCAGGGCGTCCACGGCGGTTCGGTCGAGGATGTCGCCGCGCCGGTACTCGGTTTTGCTCCAGCTGTGTGCGGCGGGGTCGAACGGTCGGCGGGCCATTCCGACGATCCGGTCGACCGCCGGGTCGCGTTCGAGTGCGGTGACGGCGGAGATGCCGATCTCGCCGGTCGGCCCGGTGACGGCGACGGTGATACCCATGCGGGCGGGATTCCCCGCCCGCCGTGGGTGAAACGGTGCTCAGTCGGGCGGTTCGACGGCGCCCGCCTCCTCGTTCACGTCCTCGTTCTCCGGGGTTTCGCGGGTATCGAGGTCCAAGTCGTCAGGGTGGGAGGTGTCGGTCTGGTCGCCCAGTTCGGGTGCGTTCTGGTTTCCGGGTTCGGTCACGTCCGTGGCCTACCCACCGACGTCGGTTTCACGCGCATCGGTTGTCGTCGCCATGCCCACCATGCCGGGCGCGGTAGCAATGGTTTCAGGGTTCCAGCATCGCATACGTCGACGACCCGAGACCGTGCGTGGATGCCGAACCCGTGAACGGGCTGGGAGCGAGAGCGTTGCGTGGCAGCAAGTTCTGCCAAGGTGGCAATCCAAGGCGCTGCCACGGCCGAGCGGAGTTGGGTAGGCGGTCAGCGGCACGCTCGGTGCGGCCCTACACTCGACGCACACGCATGCTGAAGACGGAGGTGATCGGCGGTTGAATCCCATGGATCCGCGCGACCAGCACACCGCACGCTATGAACCCGGTTATCAGCCGGGGAATTACCGTGATCCTGGGTACGGCCAAGATCACGGATACAGCCCCGGCTCCGGATACAGCCAGGACCACGGCTCCGGATACGGCCACCGAGGTCACGGATACAGCGAATACCAGCAATCCGATCTTCCGGACCGGCAGCCTCGGCAACAACAGGGCCCGGAGGTCAACATCGGCATGTTCGTCGGTGGTGTGATCGCGGCGGCCGTGGTGACCGCTCTTGCGGCCTGGCTGTGCGCCTTGATCATCGAGATCATCGCGACCCGGGTCACCGAGAGCGGCGCGCTCGGGGTGTGGAACCCGATGGCCCAGGACGCGTACTGGTTCGCGGTGGTGGCATTCATCTGCACACTGCTCGCCGGACTGCTCTGGTACCTGCTTCGCCTGGGCACTCCGTCACCGGAATTGTTCTTCAGCTGGATCGTGGGAATCCTCACCGCGGCGGCGGTGATCATTCCACTGGCACTGTCCAGCCACCTCTGGGTGGGAATCTCCACCGGGATCGAACATCTCGTGATCGGGCTTCCGATCCTCAGCCTGGTGCGCATGGTGGGTGCCAAGAGCATCGTGCCCCGATGATGCACGCGGTGAGCGGAGGTCCGACAGCCTTCGGGCATGATCGCCGTTCGCGATCGTGTTCCAGCGGCGCACTCGATCGGTCCTCGCACGCCATGTAGCACTGCGGCTATGTCGAGCAGACCGGAAGGGTCGGCGGGGCGGGGGCTGATCGGATCGCCCCCGACTCCGGCATGGCGTGAGATGGGACCTCAGCGACGCTCACGATGGGTCAGCGGAAATCGGCCGCGTGATCTTCTGCCCACTGCGCGAACGTTCGCGCGGGGCGTCCGGTGACCTCCTCGATGATCGACGACACCTGCGGTGGCGCCACTGTTCCGGCCTTCCATCCGGCCAGGACGGCCTCGACGCCGATCGACGGCATGGTCTTGCTCAGTTCTGCGCGCGCCTGTTCGACCGAGATCACCTCGAGGGCGATCTCACGGCCGATGGCCGCACCGATGTGCCGCACCTGCTGCCGCAGGGTCAGTGACTCGGGACCGAACACGGTGTAGGCGTGGCCGTGGTGACCCGGCTCGGTCAGAGCGGTCACCGCGAGCGCTGCCAGATCCTTCTCGTGGATAGGCGCAGTTCGCGCGTCGGCATACGGCACACGGGCGACGCCGGCGTCGCGGATGGACTGCTGCCACCACCACAGTGCGTTCGTGGCGAACATGCCGGGCCGGATGAATGTCCATTCCAGACCGGACTTTTCGATGGCGGACTCGACGACGGTGTGCATGCGGGCGATCGGGTTGTCGGCATCGCCGCCCAAGACAGCCCCGGACGACAGGAGTGTCACGTGCCGTACCCCGGCGGCCTCGGCCGCCGCCACGAAACCGTCGATCCCTTCGGGCTTGGCATAGAGGAACACGCCTTCCGCGCCTGCGAGTGCGGCGGGCAGCGTTTCGGGGCGCTCCAGATCAGCCGCGATGACCTCTGTGCCCCATAGGAAGCCCGCCGTGTCGGGTTCCCTGCTTGTCAGACGGACCTGGCTGCCCTTCGCGATCAGACCTGCCGCGACGTGGCGGCCGACATTGCCTCTGGCTCCGAAAACGACTGTGACCATGGCAGCAGCGTAGGCTGCGGGATTACTCTCGGTAAGGACATACCTTAAGGTAAGCTCCGGTCATGGCGGTACGTTCGCAAGTCGGGGGCGCTGCCTGGCCGGTGCGGAGTGACGCATTCAACAGTGATTGCCCTGCGCGTGAGGTGCTCGACCACATCACGAGCCGCTGGGGCGTGCTGATCCTGACCGCGCTGGGCGGCGGGCCACTGCGGTTTTCCGAGCTGCGCGGGATGATCGGCGGGATCAGCGAGAAGATGCTGTCGCAGACGCTACGCACGCTCGTGCGGGACGGGCTTGTCGCGCGTTCCGTGGAGCCCACCACGCCGCCGCGGGTCAACTACGAACTCACCGCACTGGGCCGGAGTCTCTCGGTGTCGTTGCAGCAGTTCCTCGAGTGGATCCGTCGGCACACGGCCGAGGTCGTGGCCGCCCAGCACGAGCACGATCGGCGAAGTCGATGATCTCTCGGCGCAAGCGCGTCGGCGGCGGGCGTTGCTGGTGCCGCGGATCCGCCGGTTAGTCGCCGCGACAATTTCCTACAACCTGATCGAGATTGCTTTGGCGTTCTTCCAGCCGTAGCCGCTCATCTTGGTCCGCCGAGACGATGGTCGGTCGAGCCCGCTGGAGCAGTCGACCCCCCGTTGTGCCGGTGCCGATGCCCTGCGCGGGACGCCCGTGCCGAGACCACTGTGGGCGTGACGGGCTGCTCGTACCGCCGACCCGTTCGGCGTGACATTTCCGCGACCATTTCGTAATGTATCGGTGACCTATCCTCGACGTAATCGGTAATCGACATCATGCCTGGTCAACATCGCAAGCGGACGGCAACCCGGAAGCTCACGCCCCTGGTTGTGTGCGGCATAGCGGCAATCATCGCCGTCGGGCTGTGGGCGGCGATTCGACCGAACCCGGCTGCTCAGCATGTCGCGGCGGTCGGATCCGCGCCGTCGTCCGCCGTGGCAAGCGACCCGGCCATGACGACCGTGCCGTCGACGGCGCCGCCGGTACCGGCGCAGGCCGCGGCGGCGGCCGAGCAACCACCACCGTCGGCCAAGCAGGCGATACAGCACCCGCCCCCGCCGCCTCCCTCCGTCCCGTGTTCAACGGACCTGGTCGGCACACGCCCGCACGTGGCACAGGTGGGCCACCTGCTCAAGAAGACGTTCGGCGTCACCGACATCGGCGGCGCCGTCGGCCGGGGCGACGGCGACCACGGCGCCGGGCTGGCGCTCGATCTGATGACATCCGATTCGGCACGCGGCGACGCCATCGCCGATTTCGTGCTGGCCAACCAACAGCGTTTCGGCGTGACCTACGTGATCTGGCGGCAACGGTACAACGACGGCAGCGGTTGGTCGTACCTGGAAGACCGAGGGAGCCCGACCGCCAATCACTACGACCATGTGCATGTGTCGTTCCACAAGACTGCCGTAGTGGACGTGACCTGCTGATCTGATGACGCGGTCTTTCCGCGACTTTCCACCCCGCCCGATCGCCGGACGAGTGCAGGTCGGCACTCGGAGAACCGAGTTCAGTGCGCGCGCAGCGCGTCGAGAATCATCGGACGCGCGGTCGCGAGTGCTTGCTGCCAGTAGGGCCAGGTGTGCGTTCCGTTGACGATGTCGACGCGGGCGGTGATTCCGAGCGCGGCGATCCGGTCACGGAAGATTTGTGTGGCAGTGGTGGTCATCGACTCGAGGCTCATCGCGTTGACGGTGTTGCCGACCCCGTACGGCAGGTCTTGCGGACCGGGCACGCCGTTGCCGGTCGAGATGTAGATCGGCAGTCCGCGCAGCAACTCCGCCTGAACGGTGGCGTCGTTGCGGCTCCAGGCAGGGTCTCCGGCCGGACCCCACATGTCATCGACGTTGAAGTGGCCCTCGTCCCACATCGCAGCGCGCATCGCTTCGTTCCAGAGCGGAAAGGTGGGGTGCAGGAATCCCGAGAACGATCCGGCGAATTTGTATTGGTCGCGGTGATGCGCGGCCAGTGTGAGGGCGGCGTTTCCTCCCATGGAGGCGCCGACGATGGCGTTGTTGGTGCGCGAGACACCGTATCGCTGGAGGTAGGCGGGCAGTTCCCGAGTGAGGAAGGTCTCCCATTTGTACGTCGTCGTTTGACCGTTCGTGCTGCTCGGCCGGTACCAGTCGGTGTAGAAGCTCGAATGGCCACCGACGGGGAACACCAACGTGACATTGTCGTTCTCGAATTGGCGCAGAGCGTCGGTATCGGTCGTCCACTGGTTGTGGTCGCCCGGCGCTCGCAGGCCGTCGAGCACATACAGGGCAGCGCTCCCGCCGCGGGCCGCCCACTGCACCTGGACTTTGATCGGCCCCATGCTGGACGGCACGGAAAGCTCCGTGAAACCGCCTGCCGGGGCGCGCAATACGGGCGCGTGGAGTGGCACGGCGGTAGCCACGGCCGGGCCGATCGACGACATGAGCACAGCTGTTGCCACGGCAACGCCGGTCTTCCGCAATCGACCACGAACAACTCGCTGGTGTCCAGATCGCGCCGCTCCCACCCGCATACCTCCTGCCGACTTACTGTTCGATGACCGAGAAATTCGAATCCGTCGCCGCTGAGAGCAAGTTGCTCCACTCGCGCGTACTGCAGCCGCGCCCGAGACCGGGAAATCATCCTACGTCGCGCCGCTACCGGCCCCTGGGGTCGTGGCCGTCACTGCTGGGAAACTCCAGGTCCGACCGTCTGCGCGCGTGGTGCTGGCAACTCGCCGGTGCCGACGCCTTCACGTTCGGCCCGACCACGAGGATTCGTCTCGGCGGGCGGACCACCGGGTGCGACGTTCGCTCGGAGGTGGCCGATCAGGACCGGACGACGGATGCGCAGCGGCTGGTTCCGGCGGCGGGAAAGCCGACGTCACCTCCGTGATCCCGGTGATCCGCGAAACCCCGAGCTGTTCGGCGAGGGTGCGTCGACGTCGAGCGCAACGGCAGCGTTCTCATAGGGTGGATCTCCTCTGTTATGGAAGGAGCCCGAGGTGGCCGAGACGACGCTGGCCGAGGTGATGGCCGAGTTGGCCGCGCTCGAAGACCCGAAGGCACGCGAGGTGAACGAGAGACACGGTGACGATCACGGTGTGAACCTCAGCAAGCTGCGCGCGCTCGCGAAGCGGCTGAAAACTCAGCAGGAACTAGCGCGCACGCTGTGGGAGACCGGTGACACCGCGGCGAGACTGCTGGCCATTCTGATCTGCAGCCCGAAGACGTTCGAGCGTGCCGAGTTGGACGCCATGGTGCGCGAGGCGCGCACACCCAAGGTGCACGACTGGCTCGTCAACTACGTGGTGAAGAAGAACCCGCACTCCGAGGAACTGCGCCTGGCCTGGACCGCCGATCCGGATCGAGTGGTCGCCAGTGCCGGCTGGGCGCTGACCACCGAACGGGTGGCGAAGAAGCCCAAAGGCCTCGACCTCGCCGGACTGCTCGACGTCATCGAGGCCGAGATGAAACACGCCCCGGACCGCCTGCAGTGGGCGATGAACCACTGCCTGGCGCAGATCGGGATCGAGCACGCCGAGCACCGCGCCCGTGCGATCGGAATCGGTGAGCGCTTGCGGGTACTCGAGGACTACCCGACTCCAGCGAACTGCACGTCTCCGTTCGCGCCCATCTGGATCACCGAGATGGTGCGCCGAAAGCACGACAAGTAGGAAGGTCCGGCTCGCGCTCGGGGATGTCACGGTCGACTCCTGCCATGGGGGTCAGGACACGACTACGCGCTCCAGCGTTCCTTCGTCGTTGATTGCCATGCAAGCGTAAGAACGGTTCTCGCGGATCGCATGGCGAAAAAGAGCTGCCGGTGACGTTTCTCGCGGCGTATGCGTGCTATTCGGTGACTGACTAGACATAGCGCCCGCAACGGGTTACGACCAGACAGCGCATAGGAGATCACTGTGGCCGAGAAGAGCTTTCGTTCCGCTGAGACCGGCGAATATGTGAGCGAGGAGACCGCGGCGGAGAACCCGAAAACCACCCTCGGCGAGGATGAGCCGCACCACGGTGACAACCGGCGCGACCGTTCCGCGATCACCGGACACTTCGTCAAACCCGATACCAGCCGCCGCCACCCCGACACCACCGTCACCGAAAACGAGTGACACTCCGCCCCCCTGACAGGTTCCGTGTCGCCTCACCCCGCATTGTTCGCAAGCCATCTGAAACCTCGTAGAACCGGCGTTGCGCTCGACTTGCCTTGGAGTGCACTCCAGGTCGTAGCGTGAGGGCGCAAGCTCGCCGACACACGAGGAGATCACGCCATGGAACTCGGCTTTCACCTACCGATCTTCGACATCGACGGAGGAACCACCGCCATCGCCGGTGAATTGGCCAGGGTGGGTGCGGCGGCCGAAGCGTCGGGCGCGACCTGGCTGTCGTTCATGGATCACTATTTCCAGATCGAGCCGATCGGCCTCCCCGCAGAATCGAACATGCTGGAGGGGTACACCACGCTCGGCTTCCTGGCCGCGCACACCTCGACTGTCGAGCTCGGCTTGCTCGTCACGGGCGTGACGTACCGGCATCCGGGTCTGCTCGCCAAGATCGTCACCACACTCGACGTCCTGTCCGGTGGGCGGGCCGTGCTCGGCATCGGCGCCGCGTGGTTCGAGCGCGAGCACCGCGGGCTCGGCGTGGCGTTCCCCTCGGTCGCCGAACGGTTCGAGCGACTCGAGGAGACCTTGCTCATCTGCGGGCAGATGTGGGATCCGGCGAACAACGGGCCGTTCGAAGGCAGGCATTACCAGCTGGCCGAGACACTGTGTTCGCCGCAGCCGATCAGCCGCCCCAAGGTGCTGATCGGTGGCAGCGGGGAACGTAAGACGCTGCGGTTGGTCGCGCAGTACGCCGACGCGTGCAACCTGTTCGGCTCGCCCCGGGAAGTCGAGCACAAGCTCGACGTCCTGCGCAGGCACTGCGACGACGTCGGTCGCGACTACGACGAGATCCGCAAGACGATCATGGCCAACAACCCGCGGCCGACTCCGGAGACCCGCGACGAATTCGTCCGTGGGATGGCCGAATACGCGAAGCTCGGCGTGCACGCGGTCATGGTCACTCCGACCACCGGATCCCCGGCCGCGTGGATCGATGGCTTCGCGCCTGTCGTCCCGCAGCTGTCCGAGCTGGGCTAGGCCTCCCTCCGCCTTCGTCGCGGCCATGCGGATTCGGGGCTCGCATCCGGCCGTCGGCCCAATCGTCGGTCGGCCTCCCGGCGCATCGTCGGCGATGCGCCGGGAGACGAGTTCACCGTTCGCTCACGCCGCGGGGGCGGGGCTGAACACGCCGAAATGATTGCCGGAGGTGTCCAGCAGATCGGCCGATACCAGACCGTCCGCGCTCATGACGGGCGCAGTCAGCACCTTGGCGCCCAGGGCCTCGGCCGCCGCCACGGTGGCCGCGACATCCTCGACGACCACCAGGAAGGTGGCGTGATTGGCCGCGCTGTCCGGGGTGTGCGCGATACCGCCGCTCGGTGCCTCGCTGCCAGGGTAGTGAATCAGTTCATAGCCGTCGTCGCTGTTCGGGTACGGGCTGTAGGACCAGCCGAACAGCTTGCCGTAGAACTCCTTGATCTGCTCGGGCTCGTCGCTGCCTACCTGGAACCAGGTCACCGTGTTGTACGGGGGAGTGCTCATCGATCGTCTCCGGATTCTCGGGGTCGTGTGGTCTTGCCGGAACACGATCTCCCGCCGAGGCGACATCCCCCTGTCGGTGTTTTCGAATCGGTTCTACCAGGCGACGACCCGGAGTCCGGAATCCGGAATGTCCCAGGCCGAACCGTCGAACGGGCGGTGCGGCGCGGGCAGTTCGGTCGTCACCGCCGAACCGATCCGGTCCAACCGGAAACAGCGCGCACTGCCGCGTAGCCGGCACCAAGCCGCCAGGTACCAGCCGTTGGTCCCGTTCACCAGCGCGAACGGCTCGACCTCGCGTTCGGTGCGTGCGCCGAACCGGTCGAGATAGCCGATCCGCAGCACCCTGCCGACCTCGATGGCCCGTTCGATCACCGCCGGGATCTCGCGATCCTGCTGTGCGTCGACCGACAGCAATCGGATCCGCGCGGCGAGATCTCGGGCTGCCACCGCGTCGCGTTCCGGCAGCACCGCCACGATCTTGCGCAGCGCACTGCGGCCCGCCCGCTCGAACGGGCCCCCGCGATGGCGGGCCAGCGCGACCGCCAGCGCGACGGTCTCCGCGGGCGTGAGATTCAGCGGCGGCAAGGACATGCTTTTGTCCAGCGCGTACCCGCCGCGCCTGCCGACATCGGCATAGATCGGGATACCGGCCTGCTGTAGCGCGCAGATATCCCGCTCGATCGTCCGGATGCTCACCTCGTACCGCGCGGCCAACTCGCGCGCGCTGCGCAGTCGCGGCGAGATCGCCCGCAGCTCTTCGACTATCGCGTACAGCCGATCCGTCCGGTTCACGCCGTCACCGTAGCGCCGCCCACCGACACCTACCGCCCACCGGCCGAGCGATGTCGAACTCCGTGCGTCCGTTTGGAGGAGGCCCTTGGCGTGCGCAGCGGCATCGGGAACGCCGAGCACGGGCAGGCCGCGGTGCTCGTCGAATGGCTCGACGGGAACCGACGGACTAACGTGAGATCGGTTGTCGGACAGCCGGTTACCACGATTCGATCAGCGGGACGTCATGCTCCTGCCGCTGCCATTCCTCGGTGAGGCGGCCGAGTCGGCGCGGGGCGGCGATGCCGCACACGCCTGCGATCTTGTCGTCACGGATCTCCAGGATCGCGACACCGAGGACCCGGTCGTCCAGCGCGAACAACATGGCCGGGCAGCCGTTGACCATAGCGGCATGGATCGACGGGGAGCCACCGGCGAGTCTACGCTTGGCCGCGGACGGTCTGAAGCCGGCCCGCACCGCGTCGGCGAGCCGCTGCGGAGTCGAGTACCGGATCAGCGTTTCGGCCAGTCCCGCGGCGCCGTCGGAGATGCCGGTCGCGTCGTCGGTCAGCAGCGCGACCAGCCGTTCGGTCCGGCCCGAGGAGGCGGCAGCGACGAAAGCCTCGGCGATTCGACGCGCGGAGGCACGGTCGATCTCGCGGGAGTTGCGCTCGGCGGTGATGCGGCGCCGGGCCCGGTGGGCGTGCTGTTGGCTCGCCGATTCGGTGATGTCGAGGATCTCGGCTATCTCGGCATGGCTGTAGGAGAACGCCTCACGCAGAACGTACACGGCCCGCTCTACCGGCGAGAGGCGCTCCATGAGCGTCAGCACGGCCAAGGTCACCGATTCGCGCTGCTCGACGGTATCGGCCGGGCCCAGCATCGGGTCGCCGTCGAGCAGCGGTTCGGGCAGCCAGGCGCCGACCGCGCGTTCGCGCCGCACCTTCGCCGAACGGAGCCGGTCGAGCGCCAGGTTGGTGACGATCTTGGTCAGCCATGCCTCCGGCACCTCGACGCACTCGCGGTCGACGGCCTGCCACCGCAGGAACGCGTCCTGCACCGTGTCCTCGGCGTCGGCGGCCGAGCCGAGCAGGCGGTAGGCGAGCGAGGCCAGCCGGTTCCGGCTGGCCTCGAAACGCGCCACGGTGGCAGTGTCCATGAGCACGACTCTATGCGGCGACCACGTCGGGCGAATGCTCTCCAGTGGTGGCCGAGCGGTACTTGTGACTCAGCTTTCCGACGGTCGGGTGGCTCAGGCTCCAGGCGGCGGTCCCGAGAATCGCCGACTTGACACGCGCGGCCTTCCTGCCGAGCAGGGCACCCGGCTTGGATTGCGCATCCCCGTCGACGAGCTGGAAGATCGCGTCCTTGCGGCCGAGACTGATGTGGTTGCCGACGTAAGTCAGCGAGGCCGGCTTGATCTTGCGCCCGGTCAGGTCTTCGATGATCCCGGAGATCGCCCCCTTGCTGGTGGGCCCCGCGGAAGCGCAGGACATCGGCAACGGCCGACCGTTCTCTGCGATGGCGCAGACGCTGTCACCGGCAGCGTAGACATTCGGGTGCGAGACCGACCGCATCTGACGGTCGACCGTGATCTGACCGTTGGGTTCCACCGCGAGACCGCTTGCGGCGGCGATCGGGTGGACTGCGAACCCGGCGGCCCACACGATCGCGTCGGAGGCGAAAGTGGTGCCGTCCGCGGCGACCGCCGCCCCCTGCTCGACGCGCACGATCGTGCTGTGCTCGTGAACTGTGATGCCGAACCGGTCGAAGGCACGCAGCAGGTGACCACGGGCCTTCGCGCTCAGCCAGCCGCCCAGTTCACCGCTGGTGACGAGGTCGATCCGAAGTCCTGGACGGGATTCGGCGAACTCGGTGGCGGCCTCGATCGCGGTCAGGTTGCCGCCGACCACCAGCACCTTCCCGTCCCCGCCCAGCTCGTCCAAGCGTGCGCGCAGGCGTAGAGCGGCCGGCCGCGCGGCCACGTGGAAGGCGTGCTCGTGGACGCCCGGAATGTCGTGGTCGGCGGCGGTGCTGCCCAGCGTGTAGAGGAGAGTGTCGTATCCGAGCCGGTCGACGCCTTGGTCGTCGGCGACAGTGACTGTCCGGTGCTCGACGTCGAGGTCGGTTACCCGCGCCACTCGTAGCCGGATGTCGGTGCCCGCGAACACCTCCGTCAGCGGCCGGTGGCGAAGTTCCTGCCCGGCGGCGAGCTGATGCAGGCGCAGCCGCTCGACGAAATCGGGTTCGGCGTTGAGGACGGTGATCTCGAAGTCGTCGGGGTGGAGTTGGCGGGCCAGATATCCCGCGGAGAAGGTTCCGGCGTATCCCGCCCCGAGGACGACGATGCGGTGCTTCATGGTTCGCTCCTGTCTGGTTCGCGTGCTCCCTGAACGAGACAGCCCCCGAATTCCTGACAGCATCGACCGGTGACGTGGGTCACCTCCGACCCTCGCTCAGCGAACGACCTCCATTCCGAACCCAGCGATCCGCAGTCTTAGATCGAACAGCCGAAGTCGACCAGGGTGACCCTGTGGGGGTCGGTGGCGTGCTCGGTCATCGGCAGAGCCGTGGCGGTCGCCCTTCCGGCGGTTATGAGCTGTCGCTGCGGAACTCAGCCGGTACGTCCCACTGTGGCGCGGTGTCGTGATGGTCTGGAACGGGGTCGACGCCTTTGTGGCGCGCGAGCGCCACCGTCGCGACGACCACGGTCACGAACGCGGCTACCAGCACCGCGACCAGTTCGACATTCACATCCAGGTACTCGCCGAGCGCCAGGAATCCGAGGGCGCCGACCACTATCGGTTCGACGACCGTCGCCGCCGGAAACGATGCGTGCAGGCTTCCGGCCCGATACGAGTATTGCTGCATCACCGTGGCGGTGAGGCCGACGACGATCAATGCGTATGTCTCGGCCGAGAGGAGCACCGCGTTCGTGCCGCGGCCTGCGGTTGCGGTCACGCCCTTGATGAGCACGGCGGCGAGCCCGAAGAGTGCACCGGAGCACAGGCCGAGCAGTACCGCCCGACGCGGCCCCGGCCAAGCGCGGGCACCGAGCAACGCGGCGGTGAACAACGGAACGCCGATGAGCCCCACGAGCACCCAGTGCCACGCCTCCGCGTGCGACTGGCCGGGCTTGGGGTCGCCGACCACCACCAGAATCGCGACCGCGGCGGTCAGCGCCAGCGCCCATGCCCACTCGCGGGCCGACACCGTGCGCCCGTTGAGCCACGCACCCATCGGCAGAGCGAACAGCAGCGACAGCACCAACAGCGGTTGCACCAGCATCAGCGCACCCCTACCCAGAGCGGCGGCCTGGAAGGCGAATCCACCGGCGCCGACCAGGGTCCCCAGCCACCATTCGGAGGTGCGGAGCAGATCGCCCATGGCCGCGACCGAGTCGGGCGCACCGGCCGTTCGCGCGGCGGCACGCTGGCGGATCACCGCCCCGAGCGCTATACACAGGGCCGCGCAGAGGGCGAAGACAATGGCGACCTGTGAGGACGACACTCCGGTAGATTACTCCGGTGCACAGGCGGGGGACGGGCCGCGCGGCGCTCTACCGAGGACCTATCGAGGCTTTCCGCTAACGATCCGTTACTTGTCTTGATCGGCGGCTCGGCGCCCGTCGGGCCGGATGCGCTGGTCGCCCGGCATCGTCCGCGTAGAAGGCGCGTCATGGGCGCGTCGGGCCGCGAAAGCGCCGGTGCCGACGGGGGCGCGGTGTACGGAATACCGCAGAATTTCTACGGAATTGTTATGGGTGCCGGCAGGATCCACATCGTCGTCGCGTGGCTACCGCCATCACCGACCTGAAATGTAACAGTTCAGTCCCCATGAAAAACAACAAGGCAGCATTCGGCCTCGATACCGCATCGGACAACCGCATCGGCCCGATCCGCGGGGATTGTCGATTTCACTGCGGTTCCCTTGGTCGAGCTGCTGAATGCAGTTGGATTCGCTGTCGCATTTCTCGGAACGATGTAATTTACTATTCACTGGACTGACGGGATTCCGCTGGTCAGCAGGGTGCTACGGTGAGCCGTGCCGGAGACGGTCGGGCACCGCCGACGGGATGTCGGGTTACGGACTATTGCGGCGGCACCGCCGAACGGTCGTATACTCCCGTTATGGCGTATGAACCGTCCTCCACGGAATTACCCGAGGCACCGGTTCTTGTGGTGCAGACGAGAGAACGCGTCTATCGGCTCCGCGCCGGGGGCGCATATAATATCGGCCGCGATCCAGAAGCCGATATCGTGGTGAGCGATCCGCGTGTATCTTCCTTGCACGCCGTTCTGGAGCGGGGTGTGGAGGGTTGGAAAATCGAGGACGCGGGTAGCCTCAACGGAACATTCTTCGACGGTCACCGGGTCGACCGGATGGTGATCGACCACGACGAGACGTTCCAGCTCGGTCACGCCGTGGACGGTGAGCAGTTGGCCTGTTCCGTGGAGGGGCTACCCACCCACGACTCGGGTGGCGATGGTGAGGGCGACACGATGGTCGTCCCCGATCCCGGATACAACCTCGATGAGGATGCGACGGTCACGAAGTTCCAGCCGGGCCTGCCGCGGCGAGTTTCGCGATCGGCGCCACCGGTGGCCCCTGCGGACGCGGTAGTCCGTATCACTTCGCCCACCCTCCGGATCGGACGCGCGGCCGACAACGACATCGCCGTGCACGACCTCATGGTTTCCCGTCATCATGCCGAGCTGCGCACGGTCGGCCCGGGCAGATACCGGATCGTCGATCTCGACAGCCACAACGGCACCTATGTCAACGGCTCCAGGGTCGACGCCGCAGACTTGTCCGAATCCGACTTGATCGGCATGGGCCACACCGCTTTCCGTCTGGTCGGCGACGAACTGCGCAAGTTTGTCGATACCGGCGACGTGTCGGTCTCGGTGCAGAACCTCATCGTGCGGACACCGGAAGGCAAGGTGCTCCTCGACGACGTGAGCTTCCCGATCCCGGAGCGCTCGCTCGTGGGCGTCATCGGGCCCAGTGGGGCGGGCAAGTCGACACTGCTCGGCGCGGTCACCGGGTTGCGGCCCGCGACGGAGGGGACGGTCCGCTACGACGGACGCGACCTGTACACCGATTACGACGAGCTGCGGCACCGGATCGGGTTGGTCCCGCAGGAAGACATCCTGCATAATCAGCTTCCGACGCGGCGGGCGCTGCTCTACGCGGCTGAATTGCGCTTCCCGGGTGATACACGCAGCGAGGAGCGCGAGCAGCGGGTCGACGAGGTGCTGGACGAATTGGGTTTGTCGAAGCATGCCGATACCCGTATCGACAAGCTCTCGGGCGGGCAGCGCAAACGTGTGAGCGTCGCACTGGAACTGCTGACCAAACCGTCCCTGCTGTTCCTCGATGAACCGACCTCCGGGCTCGACCCGGGCCTGGACAAGACGGTCATGGAAATGCTGTCCGAGCTGGCCCACGACGGGCGGACCGTCATCGTCGTCACGCACAGCGTTGCGAATCTCGATTTCTGCGACCGCCTGCTGGTCCTTGTGCCCGGCGGTCGGCTGGCCTATTACGGGCCTCCGGCGGAGGGGTTGCAGCAGTTCGGAAAGCGCACCTGGGCTGAGGTGTTCCAGGCGTTCGACCGCGAGGACGACCGCGACTGGGCCGCTGAATTCCGGGCTTCGCCACGCTTCGAGAACTACGTGGCGGTCGGGCTGACCGACGAGGTCGGGCCGGTGGAAGTGCGTCCGCCAGCCCCGCCGCCCGCGCCGCAGTCGAAGCTCAGCCAGCTCAGTACGTTGTGCCGGCGATATCTGGCTGTGATCGCCTCGGACCGAAGCTATCTGGCGCTTCTCGGCGCGATGCCACTGCTCTTGGGCGGCTTGATCGCCCTGGTGCCGTCCGGGGAAGGGTTCATCGGGGCGCCGGGATCCAACGTCGATGCCCCGACGAAGCTTATGATCCTGGCATTCGCCGCATGCTTCGTCGGCACCGGCAACTCGATTCGCGAAATCGTCAAAGAGCAGACGATCTACCGCAGAGAACGTGCGGCCGGACTGTCGGCTGGGGTCTATCTGATGTCGAAACTCCTGGTCCTGAGCGTGATCACCACCCTCCAAGCGGCGGTGTTGGTCATGATCGGCACTATTGGTGTGAGCATGCCGCCCAAAGGGGTGTTCACGTCGGTGGAGCTGGAGCTGATCTTGGTGATGGCGTTACTCGGCATCGCGTCACTGGCACTGGGCTTGCTGGTGTCGGTGTCGGTGAACACCTCGGAGAAGACACTGCCGCTGCTGATCGTGCTCTCGATGGCGCAGCTGGTGCTCACGGGCGGGATGGTGCGGCTTCCCGGCACACCCGTCCTAGGGCAACTGTCCTATCTATCGCCGTCTCGTTGGGGCTACGGCGCGGGAGCCGCCACTCTCGACCTCGACACTCTCTCACCGCACTCGGGAGCGCCCGACCCGCTGTGGAAACACACCCTCGGCACGTGGCTGGTCGACATGGGAGTGGTGGCCGGTTTAGGGGTCCTCTTCCTCGCGCTGGCTTGGTATCGCCTGTACCAGCTGCGTCCACAGCGCCGCGGTGCCCGCCCGGCCAGGCTCTGACGCACGACTCCGACTCCGGCAACCTCGCGACGCCATATCGTCAGCGGCCTGCGGCGGTTCGGTACCGCGTGCGGTCGGCGGCAGGCCAGACCGGTCAGGAATCGAGAAGCGCGGGTCACCGAGCAGCAATTAGCGTCATCGCCATGGATACCACCGTCAAGCAGCCCACCATCGAGTCCGTCATCCTCGAGATGCCCGATCCCGCCGCCGCCGCGGACTTCTACGCCGCCGCGTTCGGTCTCGGCGACAAGGTGCGGGTGCGCGCCTCGGAGACGCCGACGAACGGGTTCCGTGGCTTCATCCTCTCGCTCGTGGTGTCTCAGCCGAGCACCGTCGACGGCCTCATCGGCACCGCTGTGGACGCCGGAGCGACGACGCTGAAGCAGGCCAAGAAGAGTTTCTGGGGCTACGGCGGCGTCGTCCAGGCGCCGGACGGGGCGATCTGGAAGGTCGCGACGTCGTCGAAGAAGGACACCGGCCCGGCGACCAGGGAAATCGATGATTTCGTGATTCTGCTCGGGGTCGACAACGTCAAAACGACCAAACAGTTCTACATCGATCGCGGCCTGACCGTGGCGAAGAGCTTCGGGAGTAAATACGTCGAGTTCGCCGCCTCGTCGTCGGTCAAGCTGGCGCTCTACGGGCGTCGCGCCGCCGCCAAGGACGCCGGCGTCTCCCCAGAGGGCACCGGGTCGCATCGGATCGTCATCGGCAGCGACATCGGTGCCTTCGCCGACCCGGACGGGTTCGCCTGGGAGGCCGTGGTCTGACGTGAGCACCGTATCTCCGTGGGGCGCAGACGCCCATGCGGTGGTCCCCGCCAACCGGCCGCTCTGCCGCATCGAGTGCTGCTACCAGTACTGATGCCGCTTTCCGTCGGTATCGGTGACGAAGATGACCGCGTCGGCGCCGTCCAAGTCTTCGGGGTCGAGTGGGATATGGCCGGGCACGATCGGTTCGCTTGTGCCGATCGACGGGGCAAGCGCGGCGCGCAGGGCCGGTGCCGGGAACAGTGCGCGGCGGGTGGTCGCCTCGGCCAACACACCCTGGAGGGTGCCCGGAGCGCTGTGGAGGCCGGCGTCGGTTGCCAGGAACATGTAGCGCTCGCCGAGGGCGAGCCCGACGAGCGCGCCGGCGCCGCACCAGTTCGCCTCGTCTTCGCTGATCAGCGTGTGGGAGTGCGCGCGCCGCAGGTGCGCGTTGTGCGCGAAGACCAGGCTCGGGCCGCGGCACTGCTCTCGGGCCGCGATCGCGAGCAGGTTATCGGCCATCATCTCCGCGCGCAGGCTGAGCATGGTCGCGATGCGATCGGGGGCGGGGCCGGCCATGGCCGCGTGATAGCGCAGCAGGCCTTGGGCGGTGCGCGCGTGCGCGACGGCGTGGTCGTAGCCGGTCGGGTCGGCGGGACGAAGGCCGGGTGCCGCGCGACGCAGCGCGCAGGCGACATCGTCGGCGACGATACGCAGGGCGCGAGCGCGATCGGATCCGCCGATGGACGCCGCCGGGTCGAACATGGCCGCCCGGTTCGACCAGTCGGCATCCTCGCCGAGCAGTGCGTCGAGGTCGTGGACTGAATCTGGCCGCAGCGGCACGGGAAGGTAGTCGACGGCCGAGGTCAGTGTGCGTCGCGGGCTCGGCGCACCGGAGTACTCCACCGGCGCGTCGAAGCCATAGAAGCGAACTCGATCCTGCGGCGCGCGACCGGCGTTGTGCGCGCGGAGCCATTCGACGAGTTCGCGGTTGCCCGGCACGGCGCCGAAGCCGTGGCTGAACCCGGTCGCGAGCACCGTGTCGATCTCCGCCGGACCCCCGGCCACGTAGTCATCGACAACCGACGCGGCGAAGACGTCGGTCTCCAGCGCGATCGACCGGTACCCCCGTGCGACGAGATGGCCGAGGATTTCGTTGCGCAACAACGGGAACGCCTCGATCCCGTGCGTCGGTTCCCCGAGGGCGAGCAGAATCGGCGGCTCGGTTCGCGCGGCGAGAAATTCATCGATGGCACGGCCCAGGTCGGCCGGGTCGTCGAGTTGGCGGCCGAGGGTGCACGGTAATGCGGCAGTGGACATGAGCACTTCTTTCGACTAGGCACTGCCTTTGACAGTACCGTTGAAGATGCAAGTGAAACTTCTGACACGTTTACCTGCCATCTAGAGATCAAAGCCTCAATCGGAGATGCAAGCTGAGACCCATCGACCTCGCCCGGGAACACGGGTTGTCCGCACAGGCGATCCGCAACTACGACGATGCGGGCATACTCCCGCCGACCGAGCGCAGCCAGACCGGCTACCGGCGCTATACGCCCTTGCACGCGCAGTCCCTACGCGCCTTCCTCGCGTTACGCCGTGGCCACGGGCACCAGCAGGCAATGGAGATCATGCGCGCCACCAACCGCGGCGACACCGAGTCCGCCTACCGGCTCATCGACACCGCCCACGTCGCGCTGCTCACCGAACGTGACACCCGCACCGAGGTCGCAACGGCACTGGGCAGCCTGTCCACCGCGATGCCGACCCCTGTCCAGGGTCGGCCGCTGAGCGTGGGGGAACTCGCCCGGCGCCTCGGCGTGCACCCTGCGACGCTGCGCGCCTGGGAGACCCACGGCATCCTGCGCCCCGAACGCGACCGGGCAACGGGTTACCGAGAATACGGACCCGACTGTGTGCGCGACGCCGAGATCGCACGACAGCTGCGCCGAGGCGGTTACCTGCTGTCCCAGGTCGCGCAATTCATCGATTCGCTGCGCGAGGCGGGCGGGGCGAACGCGTTGAGCGCATTCCTCGACTCCTGGCAGGACCGGCTGACCACGCGCAGCCGCGACCTTCTCACCGGCGCGGCGCAGCTCGATACCTACATCACCATGCTCGATCAGGCACAGCAGGGGCGAGCGGCGACAGTGTGAAAACGTTTATCCTGCACCGCTACAGTGCTGGTATGCCCATGGCAGGCGGGGTGAGCTTATTCGCGTATCGATGAACAGAACGGTAGGTGACTGCCAATGCCGAAGATCGTGTTGTTCGGCGCCACCGGGTACACCGGTCGCCTGACCGCCGAAGCCTTGATCGCCCGTGGCGCCGCCCCCGTGCTGGCTGCCCGCAATGCCACTGTCCTCGGGAAACTGGCCGCCGACCTCGGCGGCGCGGAGACCGCGGTCTCCGACGTGACCGACCCCGCCTCGGTACGGTTGCTTCTGGGCCGAGGCGACGTGCTGGTGACGACGGTAGGGCCGTTCCTGCGATACGGCGGACCCGCGCTGGCGGCGGCAGTGGCGGCGGGCGCACACTACTTCGACTCCACCGGGGAAGGCCCGTTCATCCGCGAAGTGTTCGACCGCGACAACGAGGCGCGCAAGGCAGGAGTGGCCCTGCTGACCGCGTTCGGTTTCGATTTCGTGCCCGGCAACCTGGCTGCCGGTCTCGCCTTGCGCGAAGCGCCGGAGGCGGTCCGCGTGGACATCGGCTACTTCATCGCCGGCCCCGGCACCAGCGGCGGCACCCGCGCGTCCATGGCAGGGATGCTGTTCGAGCGCGGCTTCGCCCTCCGCGGCGGCCTGGTCGTGCCCGAGCGGACCGGCTCACGGATTCGCACCTTCGACGTCGCCGGTCGCTCGCGCACGGGGGTGTCGATTCCCGGATCCGAACACCTCGCACTGAGCCGCGCCTACCCGCGGCTGGGGGAGGTCGACGTATATCTCGGACTGCCGACTGCGGTCGCTCGCGGCCTGCAGGCCGGCTCGTTACTCACCGGCGCCGTCGCACGAGTGGAGCCGGTGAAACAACTGGCCGAGGGTGTGCTGGAACGTGTCGTGAAGGGATCGACCGGCGGCCCGGGGCAGGACGCACGGGCCCGCACTCGCTCCTGGGCGGTTGCCGAGACATTCGACGACACCGGCCGCGTGCTGACGTCGGTCACACTGGGCGGTGTCGACCCCTACGACTTCACTGCCGCGATCCTCGGCTGGGGTGCGCAGACCGCCCTCGACGGCGGCCTGCTCGGCACCGGTGCGCTCGGTCCGGTCGACGCGTTCGGCTTGGATGCGCTCACTGCCGGTGCGGCCAATGCGGGGTTCAGCCGGTAGGGGTTCCCGGCCGCTACTGTGATCACCGCGGACCGCTCAGTTTTCGCGCTCAGCTTGCCGCCGGTCATATCGTGATCGGCATAGAGCCGCACACCCATGGTTTCGAGCGTCTCGGCTTCGTCGCGCCGCACGAGCAAGGCTTTGTCGTGGCTGTTCGAGATAGTCATTCCTACACCCGCCGGAGCGACGGTGTCGCCGACCTGGTGATCTCACGAGTGGGTATCCGGCCTCGGTGATATCGCCGCCCTCATTAGCATCGAAACCGCGAACAATCGAGGGAAATCCGAGGGCCTGCGTTGACGACCGAACAACTTGACCGCTGGAATGCCCAGGAAGCCGCCGCGGAGGCGATGATTCCCATCATCGGCACGTTGTACCGGGGGAAAGGCGTGACGATCCTGCTGCACAGCCGGTCGCTGGTGAACAAATCGGTGATCAGCATCCTGCGGACGCACCGCTTCGCGAGGCAGATCGAGGGCGAAGAGCTGTCGGTGGACCAGACCCTTCCTTTCTTGCAAGTGCTCAGCGAGCTGGATCTGGGGCCGTGCAAGATCGACCTCGGTCAGTTGGTCACGACCTATCGCGCTGATGATCGCGGACTCTCGATCCGCGAGTTCACCGAGTCGGTGCTGGCCGAGGTGACCAACGGCAACAAGGCTCGGTCACCGGGCCCGAGGGACGTCGTCCTCTATGGCTTCGGCCGCATCGGTCGTCTGGTCACTCGTCTGCTCATCGAGAAGGCCGGATCCGGCAACGGGCTGAACCTGCGTGCGGTGGTGGTGCGCAAAGGAGGCGAGGACGATCTGGCCAAGCGTGCGTCGCTGCTTCGCAGGGACTCGGTTCACGGCCACTTCAACGGCACGATCAAGGTCGATACCGGCAACGACACGATCACCGCGAACGGGAACGTCATCAAGTTCATCTACAGCGATGATCCGACGACGATCGACTACACCGCGTACGGGATCAAGGACGCGATCCTGATCGACAACACCGGTAGGTGGCGCGATCGTGACGGGCTGTCGCAGCACCTGCGCCCCGGCATCGCGAAGGTCGTTCTCACCGCGCCAGGCAAGGGTGACGTTCCGAATATCGTGCACGGCGTCAATCACCGCAGCCTGGATCTGTCGCAGCGGATCTTCTCGTGCGCCTCGTGCACGACCAACGCGATCGTCCCGCCGCTCAAGGCCATGGATGACGAGTACGGCATCATCCGAGGGCACGTCGAGACGGTGCACTCGTTCACCAACGACCAGAACCTGCTGGACAATTATCACAAGGCGGACCGTCGGGGCCGGTCCGCGCCGTTCAATCTGGTGCTCACCGAAACCGGTGCGGCGTCCGCGGTCGCGAAGGCCATGCCGGATTTCAAGGCCAAGATCACTGGCAATTCGATTCGTGTTCCCACCCCCGACGTCTCGGTCGCGATTCTGAACCTGCAACTCGCGCGGCCGACGACGAAAAGCGATGTGCTCACCTACCTGCGTCAGGTTTCGCTCGCCGGGCCGCTGAGCCGCAACCTCGACTACACCGCCGCCACGGACGTCGTTTCCAGCGATTTCATCGGATCGCGCGCAGCGTCGATCATCGATGCCAATGCCACGATCGTCGAGGATGACACCGCGATCCTGTATGTCTGGTACGACAACGAATTCGGCTACTCGTGCCAGGTGGTGCGGACGGTGCAGTACATTTCCGGCATCGAGTACCCGACCTACCCGCAGGTCCGAGCAACGAACGCGCATGTGCTGACTGCGACCGACGCGCGGTAGCCCGGGATCCCGGTCGGCACACGCCCCTGCTCCGCCGGCAGGGGCGGCGCGATCGGGAAGTCGTTGCCGGTGGCATGCGCGTCGAGGCTGGTGCCACGGCAGAATGATCGAATGGTTGTGAGGATCGACGGCGCACGTTCGGCTCGATGCCAACTGGTGGCCAGGCGCGGACGGTACGCATCACCGGTGCGAACGCACCGCAGAACCCGAAGCGCACTCGTCATGGTGGCCGTGTGCGCGACCGCCGTTCTGTCCGCTTGCTCGTCGTCGAGTTCGGAGGCGGACTTCACCGCCACCAGGGATGAGCCCCTGGTGATCTCACTGGACGATCTGCTGGCCGAGACCGGCGGCAGCGCCGCGGTCGAGATCGCCGATCCGCGGCACGGCACGATCACCCATCGCACCGATGGGGCGGTGGTGTACACGCCGGCTGCCGGGTACACCGGGCCCGACAGCATCACCGTGACCACCACCGACGCCGTGAAGCTGTTCACCACCGATATCCCGCCGCTCGGCGACTTCGGCGGGGTGAGCTTGCAGGGCAGCGGGTACGGGTCGGCGTTCGCCCCGGTACCCGGATCGACCGACGAATTCTACGGTCTCACCGACCGCGGTCCGAACGTCGACGGCCAGGGCAAGAGCGAGAAGCTCACGCCCGTACCCACTTTCACGCCCACCATCGCGAAGTTCAAGATGGTCGGCACCAAGGCGGTGCTGGTAAGCGCCATCGCTTTGAAGAACTCGGCGGGTCAACCGTTCAACGGCTTGGTCGATATCTCCGCCGGCACCGGCGAGACCATCCGCGACCTCAACGGCGCCATCCTGCCGCCCACCGATCACGGCATCGACAGCGAGGGCTTGGTCGCTATGCCCGACGGCAGCTTCTGGGTGTCCGACGAGTACGGGCCGTTCATCGTGCACTTCGACGCCAACGGCACCGAGCTCGAACGGCTGGCGCCGGGACGCGGCCTGCCCGCGGAACTTTCGCTGCGCACTCCCAACCAGGGGATGGAGGGGCTCACCGTCACCCCGGATGGCAGCACGCTGGTCGGCATCGTGCAGAGCGCACTCAGCGAGCCGGGTGTCGCGTCGGCGCGTGAGGTGCCCATGACCCGGATCGTCACCGTGGATCTGAAGACCCGGGACGTCAAAGAATTCGTGTATCCGCTCGAGGAGCCGAAGCAGAAACTCGTGGTCTCCGAGATCACGGCGCTGAGCAACACCACTTTTGTGGTCGACGAGCGCGATGGCAACAAAACACCCAAAGCGAACAAAAAGCTCTGGACGATAGACATCACCGGCGCCACCGATGTCGGCCCGCAGTCGGAGATTCAAGGCGCGCAATACGATACGGAGCTGGGCCTGCTGGTCGGCGGAAAGCCGTTGGAACTCCTCGTCGGTGCCGTGCCCACCGCCGACGGCGTCGCCACGCTGCGGAAGGCGGGCATTTCTCCGGTCGTCAAGAAGTCCGCTCTGGATCTCGGCGGTCTGCTGGACGGTCTGAACGCGGACGGCCTATTCTTCGGCCACGACAAGATCGAAGGTGTCGCCACCCGTGACGGCGGCAAAACCCTTTACATTGCCGCTGACAGCGATTTCGGCATCGAGGCCCGCACCGGTGACCGACCGCCGTTCGGGCTGAAGCCGAAGCTCCTGGCCAACGGCGTGCAGGCCTCGGGTGAGGTGCTGATGATCGACACCACCGAGCTGCCCGCCGAGACACGGACGCAGACAGTCACGATCACCGTGAAGTAGACAGCACAGACGGCAATCGCAGCACGCGCGTCGGTCGGATTCGGCAGTAGTCGATCGGCATTGCAGCGGTCGAACCCAGGAGAATCATCTGTTGTCCTCATCCGGTTGCCGCCATGGGAATTCGAACGGGTCAGGGTCCGCGAAGTCGGCGAGATCGTGACGGCCACGAGGGGAGGAGTGTCTCCACTGATGGAACTTTCCCTTGGAGATCCCGTCGCTCAGCGAGAACAATACCGCGAGCGTCAGCGCGACCAAGGTAATCAATACGATGCGTAGGACGCCTTCGATGCCGGGCCAGACGCGATTCATCCCGGTCGCGGTCAGCGTGCACGCTCCTACTGCGAGGAAGCTGGGCAGGATCTTGCCGTGGTTGTCATCGATGAACCCGGATTCCGCCAACCACCGGCATCTCCGGGCGCTCATCGGATGAGTCTGCCAGCTCTCGGCGAGGCGGGTGACGAGCCCGGCCATGACCCCAGCGATGAGTGCGATCGGGCGGCGAATCCCTCCATCGGTCCGGCGCAGGGGATACAGTCGGCCGGCGCGACGGATCTGCGCCAGTTCGTCGGTGCCGCGCTGGAGCACCGCCCACACCGCGGGGTCGGCTCCCCATACGCGGGCATCGTGGTCGGCTACCTGCTCCCGAGTGCGTTGCAGTCCCGCGTAGATCAGATGGCCCGTTACGATCAGTGATCCGAGAAGGGCCAACTCGCGCAGCGGGTTCACAGCACCGGTCGGCCAATGCCGGGAGTATGTACCCGCCGCGACCAAGCCGGTCGACAACCACAGATGCACTGCCGCGGACGGTACGGCGACACCGATCACAAACGCCAACCACAGGGCACGCGCACCGTATCCGATCAAGACGTCCCGGTTGTGGACGTGCGCCAGTTCATGCAGCACCACCGCCCGGAAAATGTCGGGCTGCCGCTCTTGCCTACGCTGTCCGGTCCTGCGCAACCCCTCCTTGACCAGACCCGCGCCGAGGCAGATCGTCGGACGGCCCGCACGGCGCAAGGTGACCGCATCCCGGCTGGAATCGAAGATCGCGACAACGAACCTCGGTGGACGCGAGGTGAGTCCGGCGATCTCGACGAGGTCGTCGACCGTGGCCCGCAACTGCGTGGGGATCGTCCCCAGCGCCGTACGTCGGGCCCACAGCGGCCCGATCCGGTAGATGACCAATGCCACGATCAGCACTGCGGCGGTCCACCAGAGCGCAGGCCGCACCGCCTGGGACACGGTTGCCGGAAAACAGTGGGAATACCGGCCGAATCCGGCGGGAAGTCGCAGCATCGCGAGGTGCCATGGGTTGGCAGGATCGAATCCGGCGGCATCCAAACAGCGGCGGTAGGCGGCTTCACCCCGTACTGCCAGCAGCATCCGGGTGACCAGCATGAGCGACCACGCAGGGACCACTGCCAGCAGCAGCACACAACGGCGCCGAGTACCCCAGGAGAGAAAGCCGCGGTGCCCGCGCGCACCGTCGGCGTCCGTGGTCACTGTCCGGTATCCGGCTCGATCGCCCGGAGCCGGGCGACCACCTCCTCAGCCAGCTCGTCGGCCCGGACGCGGTCGAACCCGCGCGCGAGCGCGCCGTCGACGACCTGGCTGCGCACGCGCCGCAACGTCTCCGAATCCACGGGAGGCACAGTAGGTTCCGCTGCTCGCCGCCTGCCGATCATGGCCCGCAGACGAGTACCGACCTTGGCCGTGGCAGCATCGACCGCCCTTCCGGTCGCATGGTCGGAAAGTTGTTCGACCACCATCCAGACCAGCGGAAGTACGAACGGCGCGACATCGGGAAGCCCGAAGCGTAGCGGTCCCCGCCGTCGCGCACCGGCGCGGCGCAGCGAACGGCTCACCTGCTCACCGTCCAAGGAATCCAGGTTCTCCAGTAGCCACCGCTCTTCCGGAACCTTGCTTCTTACGACATCCCATACGATTTGACGCACCGTCGTGACCATGAGCACCCCCTACCCTCGAGTTGGCCGAAGCTGCGATAGTACCGATCGGACGCATCACGTGCGGCCCCTCACGATGCCCGCATCGAATCACAGACGCTGCGCCTACCGGCCTACGCGGGGCTGGTGGCGCGCCGCCCCTCTCTAGTCGCGCTTCACCCGGATCTGGTGGAACCGAGCTCTTTTCCCTGCTCGACAGCGGGCGGGAGTGGGCGGGCGTGCCGACCGACGGTGTGCAGGTGGCTCAGCGCTCGGCGGTAGGAGTCGAGCAGGCTGGTCTGGCAGTAGGGCAACTCAAGCTCGCGGCAGAAATCTTCGACAAGCGGCTGGGCTCGGTGCAGGTTGGCTCGCGGCATGGAGGGGAACAGATGGTGCTCGATCTGGTAATTCAGACCGCCCATGGCTACGTCGATGAGGCGGCCACCGCCTACATTGCGGGACGTGAGCACTTGCCGGCGCAGGAAGTCGGTCGAGTCACCTTCGGCCAGTACTTCCATTCCCTTGTGGTTGGGCGCGAAGGTGCATCCCATGTAGAACCCGAACAGGCCTTGCTGCACAGCGATGAAGGCCACCGCTTTGCCCGGCGACAGGACCAGGAACACCGCGGCGAGGTACCCGGCGGTGTGCGCGGCCAGCAGCACGGCCTCCAAGGCGCGGTTCGGTATCGCCCAGCGCAGCACCGCCCGGACACTCGCGTAGTGCAGACTGCCCGCCTCGAGGAACAGCAACGGAAAGAACAGCCAGGCTTGGTATCGGAAGACGAATCCACGGATGCCTTTTCCGGTCCGTGCTCGATCGCCGGAAAAGGCCAGTACTCCCATCACATCGGGATCCGAGCCCTCGGTGTTGGGGTGAGCGTGATGCCGGTTGTGGTTACTGGTCCACCAGCCGATGCTCAGCCCGATACCGAGATTGCCCGCGATCGCACCGAACAGGTAGTTGGCCCGCCTGCCGCCGAAGATCTGTCGGTGCCCGGCATCATGACCGAGGAAGGCGATCTGGGCGAACACCACCGCCAAGAACGCGGCAACCCCAAGCTGCCACCACGAGTTCCCGATGAAGAAGAACGCCGCCCACCCGGCAGCGAACGCCAGCGCGGTGACCGCGCTCCTCCAGGCGTAGTACCCCAACCGCCGATCCAGCAGCCCCGCCTGCCGTGCACGGCGCAACAAGACCGCGTAGTCGCTGCCCCGGGCCGGTCGGTGTCCCCGGGGCTGTGCGGTCGACGAAGAGAATGGCTGCACCCTTGGAGTAGTGCGGTCCAACGCGACGACCGCGCTCGCTGTGGCAGCGGATGTCGGCGCCACCCGGCCGGTAGAACTTTCGATTACCACGGGTTGCCTGCGCATCCTGTTGTCAGTGTCGGTCGCAACATACTGCCGTGACTGGACCACCGCAAAGTGAACTGCCGTGCCGTCTGCCGACACATCTGCGTAACGATTGCGCTGCATCGACGGTAGCGGCTGCCCGAGACCGCCGCCACGGGTGGCACGGTCACCGTCTGTGGTGGCTGGCTCACCGGAGTGGCCGACGCTGGATCGGCTTGATACGCCGGCAAGTGTGATGCATTAAGTGCGAGGAGGTCTCAAATTGTCGTCGCGATAGGTCGCAGGGCAGGCAGGTCGCCGTATTGGTGCATTTCGTTATAGCGCTGGGGCGTAAAGTGTGCAAGTTTCTATTCCCGGGAGATTTCAGATCCTGAGGCCGAACCGATTCAGGCGATTTGTAGGGACTGCTCGTGAACTGCTCGCGGTCGAGGTCGCGCGTTGGCGCCTGTGTGGCTTCGGCGTGTCTGTCGTCCCCGGACCACGGAGAGTGCCGTGCCACAGGTCGGGGATGAGGATCTTGCCGGGTTGACCGATCGGATCGCGGATGGGCTGCGTGCGGCGGCCCCGCCCGGGTGGCGGCGGCTGGAGGCATGGTTCGCGATGACCGTGGTCGCCGAATCGGCGTCGCTGGTGGCCGATGACGGTATCCGGTCGTTCCGGTGCCCGGTGCCGGACGCCGTGTGGGATACGGTACGCCGACATCGGCAGGTGTCGGCAGGGGGGCATGCCGGGCCGTGGTGGCGGTTGCTGGTGCGCATCGACGGGGACGGTGTCGAGGCCGCTGCCGATCACGGCGCGGCGCCGTTCCCCGGCGAGCAATTGTTCGCACCGGATGCCTATCTCGCCGACTTGGAACGCTATCCGCGGGATCGGCTGCCGGTGTGGCTGGCGGCCTATCTCGGTCGCGGCGAACGTCGGACGCGGTCGCCGCGCGCCGCCGCCGACGCGATGCGTGCGGACCAGCGTGCGGGTTTGCGCGCGGTCGCCGTGGACAACGAACTGCCGGAGTTGGCCGTGTTGTGGGCCCGGTGGGCGGTGCTGGCAGCAGCCTTCGTAGCGGTCGGGGCGGGGCAGGGGCCGCGGATCGGTCCGTCGGTGGGCATTTTCGAAGGTGCGGGACGCAGCGGTTCGACGTTGACGCTACTGCCTGGTGACCGGGCCGTGCTGTCGGGTGGCGTGTGGGATGCGCCGGCCCTGGACGCCGCGTACAACTCGGGTGCGGCGATGCCGGAATTATTCGCAGGAGCCCCGGGTTGGGTCGCCGACCCGGTGCTGAATCCGCGGGTGGCAACCGGTTTGCTGTCATTCTGTTACTGGTGGGAGGCCGGCCGATGGTATCGGGGTGGGTCCGCGCCGATATCGGAGTGCGCGCCGGCGCTGCCCGCGGTGTGGACGGTCGGCACCGTGGCGGGCGTTGTCGGCGACCTGCTGGAGGACCGGTCGGGTGGTACACCGGATGCGGCCGAGATGCTGGTGTCGGCCGCGCAGGCCGGTGCGGTGACTCGTGAGGCGATCGTGCAGGTCTTCGGTGACGGTGACGGCACCGACATCGATGGTGCGATGTTCCAATTCGTTCTCGCGGATCTGGACGCCGACCACGCCGAGGGGATCGGCGCAGCGGATGCGCTCGACGTCGTGCGGGAGCACATTCGACGAGAGGGCTATGACACTGCGGGATACCCGCTGTCGTCGTTGCGGGCCGATCGCATCAGCGTGGGCTGGGTAGTCCGTTCGCCGGTTCCGGACGGCAAGATCGCTTTGGACCGCGCGGTCTTCTATGTCGCCGACGACGGCGTGGTGGAGCGCTCGACCACGTCAGTGCCGTTGTCGGTGTTCGTCGCCGGTTTCGAGCGCCGGTTCCGGCTGCGTGGCAACGGCCGCGCCTGACCGGAGGGGATCACGACGTGAACGGTGAAGTTCGGCTGGATCCGGATCGTCTGCGGAATCGAGGAGCGCGGCTGGCCGATCTCGGGGACCGCGTGGGACAAACTTACGCGGGCCTGCGCGATTCCCTCGCGCACGCCGAAGGCAGTTGGGGCGACGATGATCTGGGTGTCGCGTTCGCCAAGGAGTTCAAGCCGCATGCCGACCAGTTGCTGGCAAACCTTCGGGCAATGCGGGAGAGCCTGCACAGCACGGCCGCCGGAATAGTGGACGTCGCAGGCCAGTTCGAAGCACAGGACAGGTACGGCGCCGGCCGGGTCGGCGCTACTGCCGCCAACCCGGACCCGATCGGCGAACCGGCGCCTCCACTGTCCGTTGGCAGCGTGGGCACGACCTCGCCCGCGGGCGCACAGCCACCCGTGACGTCCGGTCCCGCGGCGACCTCTCCGGCAGGGGCAGACCCGGCCTATCCCACGAACCCGGCTTATCCCACGAACCTGTCGTCACCTACGAACCCGGCGTCTCCCACGCACCGGGCCGAGCCCACCGAACAACCCGCCTCCAGCGGAACACGGACACCGGACCCGTCCGGGGGGCGCTCCAAACCGGAGGGCGGTCCGCAACGAGATCCCTCGGATCGGGCAGCGCGCCGAGAGGCGGCCCCGAGAGTAGGCGGACCGGTCAGCGTCAACCCCGGAAAGCCTGCCGAAGACTCCCCGCGCCGTCCGCCGGCCTCCGCGGTGTTCCCCCCGGCCGCCACCCGGGATTCACCCCGTGCCCCAGCCGGGCAGCAGGCACGGGTCGGCCCGCCGGGCGGTGTGGGACGGCCGGACACCCCGTGGTCCGGGCAGCCGCCTAGAACGGCCGGACCACCCTCCGGTGCGGATCCGAGGCCCTCTGGTCCTCGGTTCGCTGCTCCGCCGCGCACGCGGAAGCCCGCCGACGAATCGCCGCACGGGCGTGATCGGGGTCGCTCCGGCGCGCGCCCGGGTACCCATCCCGTGATCGGCTGGCTGGCGCGGACGCTCGCCGAACACCACGACGTGCGGGTGGACGGATTCGATGCCCCCGGATTGCAGGTGCCGGCCATACGAGGATTCGTGGCCGCTGTGGACCGAGTGCTCACCGACTACCCGGTCGTCGCTGTCGATTTCGTCGCTGTGGCGGAGGTCGACGCCGAATCGGGGCCGGTATGGTGGAGTCTCGAACCACGCCATACGCGGGGCATGGGCGCCGGTCGGTCGATAACCCTCGACCAGCGGACCGCGCAGGAGTCGGGGGGAGCGACCGGAACGGCGCAGTCCGACGCCGAGTCGCTGGAGCGGGAGATCTACCTGGCGACGCTCTGCGAATTCGGCCGGGCGCTCGACTCCGCCGGCGGCGGTCTCGCACGCAAGCGGGCACAGCGTGTCCTGATCGCGGAGTACCTGCGTCTGGAGGCGGAACCGAACAGCACGTTCGCCGAGGTGGTAAGCGGTTACCGGCGCTGGCGTGCCGAGTTGGCCGGGGACGTCGCGGACGCGGGCGGGTTCGACGTTTGCCGGGCCCTCGGCGCCGCGTTCGCCGATGTCGTGGTGCGCGGCGAGGAGGCGAGCGTGCAGGCGCGGGCACTGCACGCGGTGCTGGTCGACGCGACGTCGCGGCAGAAGTAGGCGGTGGCGGTGGACGGTTCGTGGGCGCTGGACTCGGTCGTGGAGCTGCGTGCCTTGTTCGAGGGCTT
>NZ_JAMFLC010000017.1:0-227610 GCF_023501985.1 Nocardia sputi
GCATGTGTCGTTCCTGGCGTTGGATCAGCGGATGACCGGCAGCGCGGCCAGTGTGATCGGACGCGCGATTGCGGGTCTGGATGCGTTCGTGCTGGATTCGCGGCTGCGTCCGGCACCGGTCGGTGTGCCCGGGGAGATCCACGTCGTCGGCGCTCAGCTCTCGCGTGGCTATCTGGGCAGGCCGGGGTTGACCGCGACACGGTTCGTGGCCGATCCGTTCGGTGCGCCGGGTTCGCGGATGTATCGCAGCGGCGATATCGGCCGATGGCGCGTGGACGCCGACACCGCGGCTCTCGAGTACGCCGGGCGTGGTGATCAGCAGGTGCAGTTGCGGGGGTTCCGCATCGAGTTGGGCGAGATCGAGGCGGCGCTGCTGCGGTGCGAGGGCATCGGGCAGGCGGTCGCGTCGGTCCGCTCCGACGACCAGTCCGGACAGCGGCTGATCGGATACGTGGTGGCCGACACCGGCGCGCAGGTCGACCCGGTGCGGGTCCGCGCGGAAGTGGCTGGGTTCTTGACCGGCTACATGGTGCCCGACGCTGTGGTGGTGCTGGACGCGCTGCCGCTGACCCCCAACGGCAAGCTGGACCGTAAAGCGCTGCCTGCCCCGGAGTTCGTCAGCGGGGTCGCCTACCGTGCGCCGCGCACCGCCACCGAACACGCCATCGCCGAGGCGTTCGCCGACCTGCTCGGCGCCGACCGGGTCGGGCTCGACGACGACTTCTTCGCGTTGGGCGGCAACTCGCTGCTCGCGGCACAGGTCGTCGGACGGCTCCGGGACGCCACCGGAGCGACGGTGCGCGTGCAATGGTTCTTCACCGACGCCACCGTCTCGGGTCTGGCCGCGCGCATGGATGCGGGCGACGCCGATGCCAACGCGGCGTTGGAGGTGCTGCTGCCGATCCGTGCGAGCGGTTCGGCGGCCCCGCTGTTCTGCCTGCATCCGATGTACGGCTTGGCCTGGTCGTATGCGGGCCTGGCCCAGTTCCTGCCCGCGGAGCAGCCGATCTTCGGTCTGCAATCGCCCGCGCTGTCGGAGGACGGCGAGCTGCCCGGATCGCTGGACGAGCTGGCCGAGCGCTACCTGTCGGAGATCAGGGCGGTGCAACCGCACGGCCCGTACCGGTTGCTCGGGTGGTCGCTCGGCGGTGTGCTCGCCCACACCATCGCCACCAAGTTGCAGGACGCGGGCGAGCAGGTGGGGTTGCTGGCCATGATGGACAGCCATCCGAACCCGGACATCGTCGGGTTCCGCGCCGCGGTGCGCGGCGCCTTGGCCGAACTCGGCCTCGGTACGGCGGCTGCCGACGCCGATGATGTCTACGAACTCGACGACGAGGCGTTGGCCACACTGCACGCCACGATCCCGGCGGATCTGGTGGCCGTGACGCCACAGCGACTGCGCCGGATCTATCGCAGCGCGGTCCGGTCGGCGGAGCTGATCGCGGCGCACCGGCCGGGA
The DNA here is from genome assembly GCF_023501985.1 of Nocardia sputi. Taxonomy (NCBI): domain Bacteria; kingdom Bacillati; phylum Actinomycetota; class Actinomycetes; order Mycobacteriales; family Nocardiaceae; genus Nocardia; species Nocardia sputi. The sequence goes on from NZ_JAMFLC010000017.1 coordinate 1,463, forward strand.
GTATTCCGCGGCACCGTGCAGTACTTCAGCGCGGCCGTCGCCGACCCCGCCGACAAGTTGCGCGCCGCCGCGGCGGACTGGTGGCCATACGTCCACGGCATGGTCGTCGACCGGCCGGTCGAGGTCACGCATGCTCGAATGGCCGCACCGGAAGCGTTGGCGGTGATCGGCCCGCAGCTGGCCGCCCTGCTCGACGTCCGCCGTTGATCGTTCCGGCCGACGCCGTGGCCCGAATCGCGCGTCGGCAGGGAATAATCATCTCCGGCACTCGTCACGCGCGTCCGTTCCGCGGCCCGGTAGTCCACCGGTCGTGGCCGACGGCGCTCGGCGTGCGCCGGCGGTTAGGTAACGATCGGCATGCGCGCGTTCGATGATCATGATGCGGGGGGGCATGGTGACGTGCGTGTGGCGACGACAGACAGGGTGAGGCAGCACGATGGTTCGGGCGGTCGGGCAGCGGTGTGACGAGACTGCGGAAGCGGTGCGCGCATGACCCGCCCAGCCCGTGTGCGCCCGACCCGTACCCGCCGCCCCCGAGTCACCACCCTGCCGCAGTTGATGGCCACGGCCGTCGAGGCCAACCCGAGCGGCGCCGCCTTGGTGTTCGCCGACGCGACCAGCACGCTGGCGCAGCTGAGCTATGCGGAGCTGGATGAACGGTCCACGCGGTTGGCGCGTCTGCTGATCGATCGTGGGGTGGGTCCGGAGGATTTGGTCGCGGTGGGTGTGCCGCGGTCGATCGAGTCGGTGGTGGCGGTGTGGGCGGTGGCCAAGACCGGTGCGGGGTTCGTTCCGGTCGACCCGAACTATCCGGCCGATCGCGTCGAGCACATGATCGCCGACTCGGGCGCGGTCTTCGGGCTGACCGTCGACGAGGTCCGTGGCGACCTGCCGGACCGGGTCGAATGGCTGTCCATAGATACCGTCGAGTGCGCGCGGCGACTCGAGGAGTTCCCCGCCGACCCGGTGACCTACACGGAACGGGTTCGCCCGCTGCGCGGGGAGCATCCCGCCTACGTCATCTACACCTCCGGCTCCACCGGCAAGCCGAAGGGCGTGGTGGTCACACAGGCGGGGTTGGCGAGTTTCTGCGCTGAGCAGTGTGAACGGTATCGGGTGACGAGTGTGTCGCGGACGTTGCATTTCGCTTCGCCGTCGTTCGACGCCTCGGTGCTGGAGTTGTTGCTGGCGTTGGGCGGCGCGGCCACCATGGTCGTCGCGGCCCCTACGGTGTTCGGCGGCGAGGAGTTCGCGTCCCTGGTGCGCAGGGAGGCCGTGACCCACGCGTTCGTGACGCCCGCCGCGCTCGCCTCGGTGGACCCGGCAGGCCTGGACGAGTTGCGCGTGGTGGTGGCCGGTGGCGAAGTGTGCCAGCCGGAATTGGTGCGGCGCTGGGTGCTGCCGGTTTCCGGCGGGCGGACCCGTGAATTCTTCAACGGGTACGGCCCGACCGAGACCACGATCATGACCAATATCAGCGCGCCGCTCGTGCCGGGGGAGCCGGTGACGATCGGCGCGCCGATCCGGGCCGTCACCGAGTACGTGCTGGACGAACGATTGGTCCCCGTGCTCAGCGGTGTGGTCGGCGAGCTGTACATCACCGGTGCGCACCTGGCCCGCGGCTACCACGAACGGCGCGGGCTGACCGCGTCCCGTTTCGTGGCGAACCCGTTCGACGCCCACGGTTCACGGCTCTATCGCACCGGTGACTTGGTGCGGTGGACGCCGAATGGTGAGTTGGAGTATCTGGGTCGCAACGATTTCCAGGTGAAGATTCGTGGTTTCCGGATCGAGCTGGGTGAGATCGATGCGGTGCTGGCCGCGCACGAGACGGTCGATTTCGCGGTCACCGTCGGGCATCAGCTCGACAGCGGCGCCACCATTCTCGTCGCCTACGTGCACGCCGCGCCCGGCATGGTCGCCGACGCGGCCGAACTGGCCGCTTTCGCCGAGCAGAGCCTGCCCGCGCACATGGTGCCGACGGTTGTCATGGTGCTGGAGGAGATCCCGCTGACCCCGGTGGGCAAGCTGGACCGCGGGGCCCTGCCCGCGCCGCGGTTGCAAACCAAGGTGTTCCGCGCGCCCGTCGGTCCCCTGGAAGAGCTCGTCAGCGAGGTATTCGCCGAACTGCTCGGCCCGGGTGCGCCGGTCGGCGCGGACGACGATTTCTTCGAACTGGGCGGCAATTCGCTGATCGCCACGCAAGCCGCGGCCCGTTTGGGCGCCGCCATCGCGGCGCGGGTGCCCGCGCGGCTGATCTTCGAGAGCCCTACCGTCGCCGCGATGGCCGCGCGGCTGGAGCCGATGAAGGGCGCGGGGGACCGGCGGGCGTTGGTGGCGGTGGAGCGTCCGGAGCGGGTGCCGTTGTCGTTGGCGCAGCGGCGGATGTGGTTTTTGAATCAGTTCGATACTGGTTCGGCGGCGAACAATATTCCGTTCGCGGTGCGGTTGTCGGGTGTGTTGGATGTGGCGGCGTTGCAGGCGGCGGTCGCGGATGTGGTGGAGCGTCATGAGACGTTGCGGACGGTGTATCCGGCGGTGGACGGGACCGGGTACCAGGTCGTCGTGCCCGTGGCCCGAGCCGTCCCCGACCTCGCGCCCAAGCCCGTCGCCGAGCACGAACTGCTGGACTGGCTGCGTGGCTTCGCGCTGACCGGTTTCGATGTCGCGGCGGAAGTGCCGCTACGCATCGCTCTGGCCGAGATCGCCCCCGACGATCACGTGGTCGTCGTCGTGGTGCATCACATCGCCGCCGACGGCGCATCGGTCGCGCCGTTACTGCGGGATCTGCTCGGCGCGTTCCTCTCCCGGCGCAACGGGGCCAGACCGTCCTGGGAGCCGCTGCCGGTGCAGTACGCCGACTACACGCTGTGGCAGCGGGCGATGCTCGGCGACGAGGACGATCCGGATTCGGTGGCCGCCGCGCAGATCGCCTACTGGCGTCGTGCCTTGGCGGACATCCCGGACCGGATCGACCTACCCTCCGACCGGCCGCGCCCACCTGTCGCCTCCGGCCGGGGCGCGGAGTACACCTTCGCGGTGGACGCCTCGGTGCACCAGGGTCTGGCCGCACTGGCGCACAGTGCGGGCGCCTCGGAATTCATGGTGGTGCACAGCGCGCTTGCGCTGCTGCTCGCCCGGCTTACGGGCACCTACGACATCACCATCGGCACGCCCGTGGCGGGCCGTGGCGAGCGGGAGCTCGACGCGCTGATCGGTATGTTCGTCAACACGCTGGTGCTGCGCTCCCGGATCGACCTCGGCGCGTCGTTCCGTGCGCTGCTTGCCCAGACGAAAGAAACGGATCTGGGTGCGTTCTCGCATGCCGACTTGCCGTTCGAGCGGCTGGTCGAGGTGCTGGACCCGGTGCGCTCGCAGGCGCATCATCCGCTGTTCCAGGTGGCGCTGTTCTTCCAGAACATGAGCAGGCCCGAGGTGGTCCTGCCCGGCTTGTCCGCCCGGGTGCTCGAGCTGGACGGCGCGATCGCGAAATTCGACCTGCAACTGACCGTGGTGCCCGACGCCGAGGGCGAGCCGACGGGCTTCACGGCGATGTTCACCTACGCCACCGACCTGTTCGACGAGCGGACGATCGCGGAGTTCGCCTGGCGGTTGGAGCGGCTGTTGGCCGCCGCCGTCGCCGAACCCGACCGGCCGATCGGGACGATCGATCTGCTCGCTCCCATAGAGCGCGAACGCATCCTGCTCGAGTGGAACGACACCCGGTATCCGGTGCCCGCCGAGTTGCTGCTGGACGGTTACCGGCGTGCGGCGCAGGCGTACGCCGATGAGGTCGCGATCGTTTACGAGGGTGTCGAGCTGTCGTATCGGGCGTTCGATGCGCGGGTGAATCGTTTAGCGCGGTTGTTGATTTCGCAGGGTGTGGGTGCGGAGTCGTTGGTGGGTTTGGCGGTTCGGCGGTCGTTGGATCTTGTGGTGGGGATGTATGCGATCGTGGCGGCGGGTGGGGCGTATGTGCCGTTGGATCCGGATCATCCGGCCGAACGCATCGCGCACATCCTCGAGACGGCGCAACCGATCTGTGTGCTCACGACCTCCGCCGACGCGGTCGACGTGCCCGAAGGCACCGCGGTACTGCTGCTGGACGCCCTGGATCCGAACCGTTTCGACGACGCCGCGGTCCGTGCCGAGGAGTTGGTGCGCCCGGTGCTGCCGCACCATCCGGCGTACGTGATCTTCACGTCCGGGTCGACCGGCAGGCCGAAGGGCGTCGCGATCTCGCACTTCGCGATCCAGAACCAGGTCAGCTGGATGCTCGCGGCGTATCCGCTCGATGCCGACGACGTGTACTTGCAGAAGACGGCGACGACGTTCGATGTCTCGCTGTGGGGATACTTCATGCCGTTGCGGGCGGGGGCGAAACTGGTCGTCGCCACGCACGACGGCCATCGGGATCCGGTGTACGTCGCGGATACCATCGCCGCGCAGGGCGTGACGGTAACGGATTTCGTGCCGTCCATGCTGACGGTCTTCGCCGCGCACACCGCCCCCGGTTCGTGTCCCACCCTGCGCGACATCTTCGTGATCGGCGAGGCGCTGCCGCCGGAGACCGTCGCCGCTGTGCAGGCGGTGACCGACGCGGCTGTGCACAACCTGTACGGCCCGACCGAGGCGGCCGTGTCGGTGACCTACTGGCCCGCGACCGCCGCTGACGAGCGTTCCGTGCCGATCGGCGTGCCGCAGTGGAACACCCAGGTGTACGTGCTGGATTCGCGTCTGCAACCGGTGCCCGCGGGTGTTCCGGGCGAGCTCTATCTCGCCGGTGATCAGCTGGCCCGTGGATATGTGCGTCGTCCCGATCTCACCGCGGACCGCTTCGTGGCCAACCCGTTCGGTATCGGCGAGCGGATGTATCGCACCGGTGACCTGGTGGCCTGGCGCGCCCCGACCGAAATACTGCCGCATCGGCTCGACTATCTCGGCCGGACCGACTTCCAGGTGAAGTTTCGTGGTCAGCGGATCGAGCTGGGTGAGATCGAGACGGCGCTGCTGGCTCAACCGTCCGTGAGCCAGGCCGTGGCTCTCGTCGCGCCGTCCGCGCTGGGCGACCAGCTCGTCGCCTACGTCGTGCCCGCACCGGGACGAACGAGCGAACAGGCCGAATTGCTCGCGGCGATCGGTGAAACGCTGCCCGCCTATATGGTTCCGGCCACGATTGTCGCGCTGGACGCGTTTCCCCTGAACCCCAGTGGCAAGCTGGATCGTAAGGCGCTGCCGGAGCCCACCTTCGAGGCCAAGCATTTCCGTGCGCCCGTGACCGCGATCGAGGAGATCGTGGCCGGGGTGTTCGGTGAAGTGCTCGGTGCGGGGCGGGTCGGCGCGGACGACGATTTCTTCGCGCTCGGCGGAAACTCGTTGGTCGCCACCCAGGTCGTGGCGCGGGTCGGTGCGGCGGTCGGTGCGCGGGTACCGGTGCGGACACTGTTCGAGTCGCCGACCGTCGCGGCGTTGGCGGCGGCGATCGAATCGGATACGCATGGTGAGCGCGCTGTAGAGCTCGGCGGTATCGCGCGGCCGGAACGTCTGCCGTTGTCGCCGGCGCAGCAGCGTATGTGGTTCCTCAACCGCTTCGACCATGCGGACAACCCTGCCGCGGCCACCGCTTCGGCGGCCTACAACCTGCCGTTCGCGTTGCGGTTGACCGGCGAGCTGGACGTGGCCGCGCTTGGGGCGGCGCTGAACGATGTCGTCGCGCGGCACGAGGTGCTGCGCACGGTCTATCCGGAGACGCCGGACGGTCCGGTGCAGGTGGTGTTGCCCGCCGCGCAGGTGGCGCTGGACGTGGCCGTGCATCCGATCGGTGCGGCCGACATCGCAGGCGAGGTGTACGAACTCGCCTCGGCTCCCTTCGATGTGACCGCCGAAGTGCCCGTACGAGTGCGATTGCTACAGGCCGCGCCGTCGGAGTTCGTGCTGGTGGTTGTGGTGCATCATATCGCGGCTGATGCGTCGTCGATGGGTCCGTTGGTGCGGGATGTGATGATCGCCTATGCGGCGCGCACTGCGGGTGACGTGCCGGGGTGGTCGCCGTTGGGTGTGCAGTACGCGGATTACGCGTTGTGGCAGCGGGCGGTGTTGGGGGAGGAATCGGACCCGGAATCCATCGCCGCCCAGCAGATCAGATTCTGGCGGGAGCAGCTTGCCGGGTTGCCGGATTTGTTGGAGTTGCCCGCGGATCGGCCGCGTCCTGTGGTGGCGTCGTTGGCTGGTGCGCGGGTGGATGTTGCGGTTGATGCGGCGACGCATGCGGGTCTGGTGGAGTTGGCGCGTGCGCATGGTGCGACGTTGTTCATGGTGGTGCATGCGGCGTTTGCGGTGTTGTTGGCTCGGTTGTCGGGTAGTTCGGATGTCGCTGTCGGTAGTCCGGTGGCGGGTCGTGGTGAGCGTGAGTTGGATGATTTGATCGGTATGTTTGTCAATACCGTGGTGTTCCGGTCGCGGGTTGATGGTGGTGAGTCGTTCGCGGGTTTGCTTGCGCGTCAGCGTGAGTGGGATTTGGCGGCGTTCGCGCATGCGGATGTGCCGTTCGAGCGGTTGGTGGAGGTGTTGAATCCGCCGCGGTCGACGGCGCGTCATCCGTTGTTCCAGGTGGGGTTGTCGTTTCAGAATGTCGGGCGTGCGGTGTTGGAGTTGCCGGGTTTGTCGGTGGCTGGTGTGGATGCGGATTTGGATGTGTCGCAGTTCGAGCTGCATTTGATTGTTGGTGATGGGTATGAGGAGTCGGGTGCGGCTGCGGGTATTGGTGGGTTTTTGACGTATGCGACGGATTTGTTCGATCGGGCGACGGTGGAGGGTTTCGCGGCGCGGCTCTCGCGGATCCTCGCGGCTGTGGTCGCGGATGCGAACGTCGCGGTCGGCGATATCGACATCCTCGCCGACACCGAGCGCACCGACGTGCTCACCGTATGGAACGACACGACCCACCCGGTGGAACCCGCCGCGACGCTGGGATCGTTGTTGCGCCGGGCCGTCGCGGCGGCGCCGGCAGCGGTCGCGCTGGTCGCCGACCTGCCCGATGGTGCACGCGCCGAACTGACCTACGCAGAGCTGGCTGCCCGGGTCAACCGCCTCGCCCGCTACCTGGTCTCGGTGGGCGTCGGCCCCGAATCCCGGGTCGCGCTCGCTTTCCGCCGATCGGTCGATCTGGTCGTGGCGATGTACGCGGTGGCCGAGGCCGGTGGTGCGTATGTGCCGGTGGATCCGGATCAGGCTGCCGAGCGCACGAGCTACATCCTGGCGACGGCCGCTCCGGTGTGTGTGTTGAGCAACGCGGAGGCGGAGTTCGACACCGACGTCGCGCCGGTGGTGCGGCTGGAGGACTTGGAACTGACCGCGGTCGCGAGCGCGCCGCTCACCGCATCCGAGCGGGTCGTACCGCTGCGGCCGGAGAACACGGCATACGTCATCTTCACCTCGGGATCGACTGGCCGCCCGAAAGGCGTCGCGGTGCCGCACGCGGCCATCGTGAACCAGTTGCTGTGGAAAGTAGCCGAATTCGAGCTGACCGAGGACGACTCGGTGCTGCTGAAGACGGCGGCGACGTTCGACTTGTCGGTGTGGGAGTTCTGGTCGGCGGCGGTGTGTGGTGGCCGGCTGGTGATCGCCGCCCCGGAGGGCCACCAGGATCCCGCGTATCTGAACGACCTGATGGCGCGGGAGTCGGTCACCACACTGCATGTGGTGCCGTCGATGCTCGACGCGCTACTGGTACACCGAGCAACCGCGGAGGCGGTGAATTGGTCGCCACGGCGGGTGTTGGCGATCGGTGAGGCGTTGCCGGGTTCGGTGGCGCAGCGGTTCCTGCGGGAGAACCCGCGTACTGAGTTGTTCAACTTGTATGGTCCGACCGAGGCGGCGGTGTCGATCACCAGTCATCGGGTGAGCCGTGCTGATGAGGTGTCGGTGTCGATCGGTGCGCCGGAGTGGAACAGTCAGGTGTATGTCCTGGATGCGCGTTTGCGGCCGGTGCCGGTGGGTGTGTCGGGTGAGTTGTATTTGGCGGGTGCGCAGTTGGCGCGCGGGTACTTCGGTCGGGCGGATTTGTCGGCGGATCGGTTTGTGGCGAATCCGTTCCAGCCTGGAGCGCGGATGTATCGCACGGGTGACTTGGTCGCCTGGAACGGTAGTGGTGAGCTCGAGTATCGGGGTCGTACGGATTTCCAGGTGAAGATTCGTGGTTTCCGTATCGAGTTGGGTGAGATCGAAGCCGCACTGTTGGCGCTGCCCGAAATCGCGCAGACAGCGGTGATCGCGAAGTCGGATCCGAAGACCGGTGACCGCCTGGTGGCCTACCTCGTGCCGAGCGATGCCGATGCCGATGCCGGTGCCGGTGTGGATGTGGGGCGGGTGAGGTCGGAACTGTCGGCGGGTTTGCCGTCGTACATGGTGCCGTCGGTGTTCGTGGTTTTGGATGCTTTGCCGTTGAATGTGAACGGCAAGTTGGATCGTAAGGCGTTGCCGGAGCCGGAGTTCGAGGTTCAAGCGTTCCGTGCGGCCTCGACGCCGATCGAGGAGATCGTGGCGCGGGTGTTCGGCGAGGTGCTGGGTGTCGAGCGTGTCGGTGCGGATGATGATTTCTTCGCTTTGGGTGGTAACTCGTTGTTGGCGACGCAGGTCGCGGCGCGTATCGGCGCGGCGCTGGATGCGCGTGTTCCGGTGCGGGTGCTGTTCGAAGCCTCCACCGTCGCCGGGCTGGCGATCAAGGCCGAACGAGGCGCAGGCCGCGAGCGCACGCCGCTGGTCGCCGGGCCGCGCCCCGACCACATCCCCCTGTCGTTCGCGCAGCAGCGCATGTGGTTCCTCAACCAGTTCGACACCTCGGCCTCGGTCTACACCATCCCCGCGGCGATCCGCCTGTCCGGCGACCTGGACGTGGCCGCATTGCAGCAGGCCGTCGCCGACATCGTGGCGCGACACGAGATCCTGCGCACGATCTACCCGCAGACGCCGGACGGCCCGGTGCAGCGGATCCTCGCGCCGCACGAAGTGCCGGTGGAGCTGGCTCCCGCGCAGATCGGCGACGAGCACGTCGCGGGCGAAGTGCAGCGGGTCGTCGCGTCCGGCTTCGACGTGACCACCGAGGTGCCGTTCCGCACAAAGCTGTTCCAGCTAGAGGGCCCCGAGTACGTACTGGTTTTCGTCGCGCACCACATCAGCGCCGACGGCTGGTCGATGGGCCCGCTGACCAGGGACCTGATGCTGGCCTACGTGGCGCGCAGCGGAGGACGGGAGCCGTCCTGGGCGGCGCTGCCCGTCCAGTACGCCGATTACGCGCTGTGGCAGCGCGAGGTGCTCGGCGCCGACGACGATCCCGAGTCACTCGCGGGCACACAATTGGCCTACTGGACGGCCGAACTCGCAGACCTGCCCGACGAGCTGAACCTGCCCGCGGACCGCCCGCGCCCGTCCGCCCAGTCCTTCGTGGGCGGCAAGACCGGTTTCGTCGTCGACGCCGACGTGCACGCCGCGCTGGCGGGTCTCGCGCGGCAGCACAACGCCACGTTGTTCATGGTCGTGCACACCGCGTTCGCCGTGTTCCTGTCCCGTTTGTCGGGCGCCGACGACATCGCCATCGGCACGCCCGTCGCGGGCCGCGGCGAAGCCGAAATCGACGACCTGGTCGGCATGTTCGTCAACACATTGGTACTGCGCACCCGAGTCGCGCCCGGTCTCGGCTTCACCGAACTGCTTACCGCCACCCGGGAAACCGATCTGCGCGCCTTCGCCAACGCCGACATCCCGTTCGAGCGGCTGGTCGATGCGCTCGGCCCCGAGCGCTCGGCAGGCCGCCATCCGCTGTTCCAGGTGGCGTTGTCGTTCGAGAATCTAGCCGCCACCAGCTTCCGACTACCCGGCCTGAGTTTCACCGCCCTCGACCCGGCCGCCGACACCGCGAAGTTCGATCTGCTGCTGACCATGCGCGAGCAGCGCACCGAGTCCGGCGCGGAAGCCGGTCTCGCCGCCGAGTTCACCTACGCCCGCGACCTGTTCGACGAGCAGACCGTGGTCGAGTTCGGCCGCAGGTTCCGTCGCGTCCTGGCCGCCGTGGTCCGGCATCCCGCCACCGCCGTCGGTGATCTGGAGATCCTGGACGACTCCGAGCGCGCCGACCTGATCGCCCGTGCCGGCGCACCGGCCCTGCCGCCGCGCACGCTACCGGAGCTGATGGCCGCCGCCGTCGCCGCGAACCCGGCCGGAATCGCCGTGGTCGCCGACGGCCGCACCTTCAGTTACGCCGAACTGGACGCGGCCTCCGCGCAATTGGCGCGCGCCCTGATCGACCGCGGCGCGGGACCGGACGTGCTGGTCGCCATCGCGATCCGTCGTTCGGTGGAATCCGTGCTGGCGCTGTGGGCGGTGGCCAAGACCGGTGCGGCCTTCGTCCCGGTCGACCCGACCTATCCTGCCGACCGCATCGCCCACATGGTCGCGGATTCCGGAGTGACCCTCGGCGTGACGCTCACCGCCGAGCTGGGCAACCTGCCCGTCCTCACCGGTGGCGCCTGGGTCGCGTTGGACGACCAGGACTTCACCCTGGACGTCGCCGTGCGCTCGGACCAGCCGCTGCGACCCGGCGAACTGCGCGGGACATTGCGTGCGGGCAACGCCGCGTACGTCATCTACACCTCCGGCTCCACGGGAACGCCCAAGGGCGTCGTGGTCACCCACGCAGGCCTGGCGAACTTCAGCGCCGAACAGGTGGAGCGTTACCGGCTCGACCGATCGACGCGGGCCTTGGCGTTCGCCTCGCCATCGTTCGACGCATCGATGCTGGAACTGCTACTCGCGCTCGGTTCGGCGGGTGGGCTGGTGGTGGCGCCGCCACTGACCTTCGGCGGTGAAGAACTGGCCGAGCTGATCCGCGTCGAGGGCGTCACGCACGCCTTCCTCACTCCATCCGTGCTCGCCTCGCTCGACCCGGACGCGCTGTCGGGGATGCGGGCCATCGTGGCGGGCGGCGAAGCGGTGCCCGTCGATCTGGCGGCCGAGTGGACGGGTGCGCCGGAGCGCGCCTTCCACAACGGTTACGGGCCGACCGAGACCACCATCATGACCAATATCAGCGACCCGCTACAGCCCGGCGAACCGGTCACGATCGGCGGTCCCATCCGCGGCATGCGGTCGCTGGTGCTCGACAGCAGGCTGCGTCCGGTGCCGGAAGGCGTCACGGGCGAACTGTATCTGGGCGGCATCCAGCTGGCGCGCGGCTACCACGCCCGGCCCGGTCTCACCGCCGCTCGGTTCGTGGCCGACCCGTACGCCGCGCCGGGCGAGCGCCTGTACCGCACGGGCGACCTGGTGCGCTGGCGTCGGTCCGGTGCTGCTCCGGTTCTGGAGTACGTGGGCCGCAACGACTTCCAGGTGAAAGTGCGCGGCTTCCGCATCGAACTCGGCGAGATCGACGCCGCGCTCGCGGCTCAGCCCGAAGTCGGCTTCGCCGTCACGCTGGGACGCGAAAGCCGTTCCGGTGCGACGATGCTCGTCTCCTATGTGCTGCCTGCCAAGGGCGCCAGCGTCGACCCGGCCGCGCTGACCGAGCGGATCGGGCGCGCGCTGCCGGAGTATATGGTGCCGACGGCGATCGTCGTGCTCGACGCGATCCCGCTGACGCCGGTGGGCAAGCTGGACCGCAAGGCGCTGCCCGAGCCGGAAATGGACGCCCGCGCCTACCGTGCGCCGCGGACCCCGGCCGAACTGGTGATCGCCGAGGTGATCGGCGCGGTGCTCGGCGTCGACCAAGTCGGCCTGGACGACGACTTCTTCGCCCTCGGCGGCGACAGCATCATGTCCATTCAGGTGGTCTCGCGCTCGCGCGCCCGCGGCGTCATTTTCTCCCCGCGTGACGTCTTCGAATGCCGTACGGTGGCCGCTTTGGCCCGCGCGGCCGCGGTAGAGGGCGGATCCGGCGACGAGGCGGGCGAACTACCGCTCACGCCCAACGCGGCCCGGACGGTGGACGAGGGCATCGAGGTGCGGGCCATCGCCCTCGACGTTCCCGAGACCTGCTCCGTCGACACGGTGCGCGCCGCGGTGGCCGCCGTGCTCGACCAGCACCCGATGTTGTGGGTGCGGGTGCGCAACGACGACAAGGGCAGGCCCGTGTTGCGCATCCCGGCTGCCGCCGAGCGCACCGGTGAGGCGTTCCGCCGGCTGGATCCGCAGCGCGGCGAGACCTCGCTGCCCATCGACGACGTGGTGCAGGCGGCCGCGGCCGCGCTGGATCCCGAAGAGGGCCGCAACATCTACTTCGTGCTCACCGGCGATCCCGGAGCCCGCTCGACGCTCATCGTCGTGGCCAGCAGCCTCGTGGTCGACGACGTCTCCTGGCGGACCGTCGTCGACCAGCTCAGCGCGCGATGGAACCGGGCGCGCCATGCCGCGCCCGCGACCCCGGAAACCGGCCTCGGCACGCTCATCCGTGCGCTGTCGGCCAAGGCGCACGATCCGGCCACCCTCGCCGAAATGGATTGGTGGCGACGGGCGCTCGGCACCGTCCCGGAGGGCGCGGGAACCGATGGACGTGATCTGCGCGCCCGCAGCCGGGTATCGCTGACCATCACGGCGGAGGGCGCGGCGGCCGTCGCCGCTGCCGCCGAGGCTTACCACGCCGGGGTGGACGACATCCTGCTCACCGCGCTGGCGCTGGCCCTGCAGACCTCGGCGGGGGAGACCGTCACGCGCGCGATCGGTTCGGTCGTCCGGCTGCCCGCCGACGGTCGGACGGCCACCCATGCCGACGCCCAGAGCATGGTGGGCGGCTTCCTCACCGAGTATCCGCTTCCACTGCGGCTGACCAGGATCGACCTCGATGACGCCCTGATCGGCGGCCCGGCGGCGGGCACGGCGATAGCGCAGATCAAGGAGCTGCGGCGGTCGGTGCCCTCGCGCGGTGTCGGCTACGGCCTGTTGCGCCACCTCGATGCCGAGACCGCCGCCGAACTGCGCGGCCTCGGCCACGGCCGGTTCGCGCTGCGCTACCGGGATCTGCGCCCGGCGCGGGTGCACACCGACATCCCCTCCGACGAGCTGCTGCTGGTGCTGACCGTCGACGCCACCGACGACGGCCTGCTGGCCCGATTCGACTTCGCCTCCGCCGCGTTCCGCGGCGAGGACGCGAAAACCTTCGCCGAGCACTGGATTCGCGCCCTGGGCGGCCTCGCCGAACACGGCCTGCGTCCGGACGCGGGCGGCTACACCCCGTCGGACTTCCCGCTGGTGCGGCTGAAGCAGCCCGATATCGATCGCTTCGCCCGCGCCTACCCGGACCTGTCCGACGCCTGGCCGCTCACCCCGCTGCAATCGGGCATGCTGTTCCACGCCCTGCTCGCCGAGAATTCGGTGGACGTCTACACCACCCAATTCGTGCTCGATCTCGGCGGCGCGGTGGACCCCCGCCGGATGCGGGCCGCCGCGCAGGCCGTGCTGGACCGGCACGACAACCTGCGCGTCGCCTTCGCCGACGACAGCGAGGGCAATCCCGTGCAGATCGTGCAGGATTCGCTCGAGGCGCCGTGGCGGCTGATCGACCTGTGCCAGCTGGAACCGGCCGCGGCCGCGGCCGAGGTAGAGCGGATCAAGGCGGCCGACCTGGCCGAGCACTTCGACATGCGGACCGCGCCGCTGCTGCGGTTCGCGCTCATCCGTTCCGCCGCCGCCCGGTACCACCTGCTCGTGACCAGCCACCACATCCTCATCGACGGCTGGTCCATGCCGCTGTTGATGAAGGACCTGCTCACCCTGTACGCGTTGGGCGCCAACTCCCGGCACCTACCCGCGGTGCCGTCCTACCGCGACTACTTGGCGTGGCTGGTGGCGCAGGACGCGGAGGCGGCCCGCGCCGCGTGGCGCGCCGCGCTGGCCGGTATCACCGAACCGACGCCGCTGGCTCCGGTCGATCCCGGCCGCGAGATCTCCGCAGGCGTCGGCGAGGTGGGGTTCGAGTGGTCCCCTGCCGACACCACCGCGCTGACCAGGCTCGCGTCGGGTCTCGGCGTCACGGTGAACACCGTTGTGCAGGCGGCCTGGGGTCTGCTGATCGGCCGCACCGTCGACCGCGACGACGTGGTCTTCGGCGCCACCGTATCGGGTCGCCCACCCCAGCTGGACGGCGTCGAGTCGATGGTCGGCCTGTTCCTGAACGCGATCCCCGTGCGGGTGCGGCTCGATCCGACCGGCACCCTGGGCGGGCTGCTGCGCCAGTTGCAGGCCGAGCAGGCCGCACTGCTGGAGCACCACTATCTGGGACTGAGCGACATCCAGGAAGCTGTTGGCGTGGAGGGCCTGTTCGACTCGCTCGTCGTGTTCGAGTCGTTCCCGGTGGACCGGGAGGGCCTGGACCAGGCCGGCGCCATCGACGGAATGAACGTCATCGGTGTCGGCGCGGCCAACGGCACCCATTACCCGTTCACGGTGATGGTGGTGCTGGACAGTCAGCTGCGGGTCTCGGTGAAGTACCTGCGCGACCTGACCGGAGAACCGGCTGCGACGGCGCTCGCGCAGCGGCTCTCGATGCTGATCGGTCGCTTCATGACCACCCCGCAGGCGCGCGTCGGCGACATCGACGCGCTGCTGGACGACGAGCGCGCCGAGCTGGCCGCGCGCAACGCCACCGACGTGCCGGAACTGCTCGACGAGGCGACGCTGCTGTCGCTGTTCGACGCGCAAGTGGCGCGCACGCCGGACGCGCTGGCGGTGCGCTTCGGCGACACCACGCTCAGCTACGCCGAACTCGACTCGCGCGTCCGGTCCCTGGCCGTCGAGCTGATGGGGTGGGGCGTCGGCCCGGAGACGCTGGTCGCCGTGGCCATGCGGCGCGGCATCGACCTCGTCGTCGCGATCTACGCGGTGTTGCGCGCCGGTGGCGGCTATGTCCCGATCGATCCGGACCATCCGGCCGAGCGCAGCGAGTACGTCCTCGACAGCGCCGCGCCGATCTGCGTCCTGACCACCACCGCGGACGCCTTCGACACCGCGACCGGTGTCCCGGTGGTCGCGGTCGATACGCTGTACCTGCCTCCCTACCAGGGCCTTCGGCCCCAGGATCACGTTTATCCGGACACCGTCGCCTACGTCGTCTACACCTCGGGCTCGACCGGTCGCCCCAAAGGCGTGATGATCACGCACCGGCAGATGGTCAACCAGTTCCGCTGGGCGCAGTCGGCCTACCCGCACGACGGCGGTGACGTGGTGCTGCACAAGACGCCGATCACCTTCGACATCTCCACCTGGGAGCTGTTGTGGCCACTGCAAACCGGTGCGTCGATCGTGATCGCCGAGCCCGACGGACATCGCGATCCGGCCTACCTGGCTCGACTCATCGTCGACAACGCCATCACCACGGTGCATTTCGTGCCGTCGATGCTGGAGGCGTTCCTCGACCCGGTCGCCGACCCCACCGCGCGGTACCCGTCGCTGCGGCGGGTGTTCGCCGCGGGGGAAGCGTTGTCCGGGGAGACCGCGGCGGCCTTCGCCGCCACCGCACCCGGCGCCGCGCTGGTCAACTGGTACGGACCCGCCGAGGCCACCGTGGTCACCGATCACCCGGTGCGCGACACCGCGGCGGCGGCGGTACCGATCGGCGTTCCGGTGGCCAACACCCGCGTGCACGTGCTCGACCGGCAGCTGCGCCCGGTGCCGCCGGGCGCGGCGGGCGAACTGTACGTCGCCGGAGTGCAGTTGGCCCGCGGCTATCTCGGCGCCGCGGCCCTCACCGCCGAGCGATTCGTCGCCCATGCCGGCGGCGCCCGGCTCTACCGCACCGGTGACATCGTGCGCTGGCGCAACGGAGCGCTGGAATACCTGGGCCGCAGTGACTTCCAGGTCAAGCTGCGCGGCCAGCGGGTGGAACTCGGAGAGATCGAGGCCGTGCTCGCGCGCCATGCCCAGATCCGGCAAGCGGCGGTCTCGGTGGTGCGCAGCGCCACCGGGGACCGGCTGGTCGCCTATGTGGTCGCCGCGCCGGGAGTGACCGTCGACGAGGCTGCCCTGCTGCTGCACGCCCGCGCCGCGCTGCCGTCCTACATGGTGCCCTCGGCTGTTGTCGCGCTCACCGAACTGCCGCTCAACGCCAGCGGCAAACTCGACCGCAAGGCGCTGCCGGCACCGCGACCGGCCGCGCGTCCGTACCGCGCGCCGGGCACGCCGTTGGAGCGGACCGTGCTGGAGGTGTTCGACGAGGTGCTCGAGCTCGGTGCCGGACAACGGGTCGGCATGGACGACGACTTCTTCGACCTGGGTGGCAACTCGCTGGTCGCCACCCGCGCGGTGAGCAGGTTGCGCACGCTCACCGGCGCCCAGGTGCGGGTGCAGTGGTTCTTCACCGATCCCACCCCGGCGGCGCTGGCGGCCCGGATCCTCGCCGCGCTGGCCGACGACCACGACTACGACCAGGACTCGAACGCGGCGCTCGGTGTGCTGCTGCCGATCCGGACCATGGTGCCGCACGACGTCGCCGCCGCGGGGCCGCTGTTCTGCCTGCATCCGATGTATGGATTGTCCTGGTGCTACGCAGGCCTCGCGCGCTATGTGCCCGCGAGCACCCCGATCTTCGGCCTGCAGTCGCCCGCGTTGACCGAAGAGGGCTACCTGCCGCGGTCGTTGACCGAGATGGCGCACCGCTACGTGGCCGAGATCCGCGCGGTGCAGCCGCACGGGCCTTACCGGCTGCTCGGCTGGTCGCTCGGCGGTGTGCTGGCGCACGCGGTGGCGACCGCGTTGCAGGCCGCGGGTGAGGACATCGGCCTGCTCGCCATGCTCGACAGTCACCCGGACATCGACGTCACGGATTTCCGGGCGGCGATCCGCGAGGCGCTGGCCGAACTCGGTATCGGCGCGGACGCCCTGCTGCCCGGCGACGGTGACATCCACGATCTGAGCGAGGACGCTCTCGCCGCGCTGCACGCCACCATCCCCCCGGACATGGCGGTGCTCACTCCCGACCGGGTCCGCCGGATCTACCGCAGCGCGGTGCGCTCGGCCGAGTTGATCGCCGAGCACCGCCCGGACGTTTTCCGTGGACGATTGGACTACTTCAGCGCGGCCGGTCACGACACCGCGGCCGCGGGCTGGCAACCCTACGTCGAGGGCCGGGTCGACGATCATCCCGTCGGCGTCCCGCACGACCAGATGACTTCGCCGGAAGCGCTGGCGCAGATCGGGCCGCGATTGTCCGAACTGCTGGATCCCCCCGGCTGGGAAATGACACGGAACCCGGGGCGGTCATGATCGACCCGCGACCGTTCCGGCATGATAGGGCAACGGTGCGGTAACGAAGTCCTCTGTTGTGACGACTACATAGGCCGTATGGTCGGGCGTGGTGTCCAGGGCATCCCCCGGCGCGTGGGGCATGCAGAGTGAATCTCGAGACGAAGCGAAGGTGCGAAAATTGATACGTCGACAGACCCGGCGCGGCGGCCTGCGGGCTGCGGCCGCGATCGCGGCAACCGCGGTGCTCGCGGGAGTGATGACCGGTCTCGGCGCGTCCAGCGCGACAGCTGACCCGATCATCGATTCCAAGACCCTGCTGGGCAACCCGGTCGCCCCGGACGGTTCGCGTATCACCAAAGCCGAGTACAAGGACGAGCGCAGCATCCGGTTGTACGTGTACTCGGCGGCGATGGACGAGAAGGTCATCATCGACGTCCAGCGCCCGGCCGACGCGTCCGTGCCGCGTCCCACGCTGTACCTGCTCAACGGGGCGGGCGGCGGCGAGGACGACGCCTCGTGGCAGGCGAAGACCGACGCGCTGGAGTTCTTGTCGGACAAGAACGTGAACGTGATCCAGCCGATCGGCGGCAAGTGGAGCTACTACACCGACTGGATCAAGGACGACCCGGTACTGGGCCGCAACAAGTGGAAGACCTTCTTCACCGAGGAGCTGCCCCCGCTCATCGACGGCGCGCTGGGCACCAACGGCGTGAACGCCATCGCGGGCCTGTCCACCTCGGGCACCACCGTGCTGGCGCTGCCGATCGCCAAGCCGGGCCTGTACAAGGCCGCCGCGGCCTACAGCGGCTGTGCGCAAACCAGTGACCCGGTCGGCTCCCAGTTCGTGAAGCTGACGGTCGAGACCTGGGGCGGCGGCAATACCGACAACATGTGGGGTCCGGAGGGCTCGCCGGACTGGGTGGCCAACGACCCGTACGTGAACGCCGAGGGGCTGCGCGGCCTCGACCTCTACATCTCCACCGGCAACGGCCTGCCCGGCCAGTACGACACGCTCAACGGCCCGTACACCCTTCCCGGCCCCTACGGCCTGGCCAACCAGA
Organism: Nocardia sputi; assembly: GCF_023501985.1. Taxonomy (NCBI): domain Bacteria; kingdom Bacillati; phylum Actinomycetota; class Actinomycetes; order Mycobacteriales; family Nocardiaceae; genus Nocardia; species Nocardia sputi. Next base: position 19,750 of record NZ_JAMFLC010000017.1, read on the forward strand.
TCGTCATCGGTGGAGTGATCGAGGCGGGCACCAACTACTGCACGAACAACCTCAAGAACAAACTGGAGCAGCTGGGAATCCCGGCCACCTACAACTTCCGCAACACGGGCACCCACTCGTGGGGCTACTGGCGTGACGAATTCCAGGTGTCGTGGCCCGTGCTGGCGAAGGGCCTCGGTCTCTGATCGCCGCGTAGCCGGTGCATACGGCCGGGAAATCCGGCTGACCTCCATCGACCGCCTGGTTGCGAACCGCGCAACCAGGCGGTCGGTCTTTCACGCATCACCCGGTGCGTGTGATCAGACCCAGTTCTCGATCCAGTACTTCCAGATCCGCGGCGCGTACGCCTCCAGCGGCGGGACCCTGATGTCGGTGCCGGCCAGGGCCGCGCTGGTGTGCCTGCAATCGAACCAGCAGGCGAATTCGCTGTGCTCCAGAACGTCCAGCGGTACGCCGACCCGGGGCAGCAGCCAGTTGGCGCCGGGGACGCGCAACATCATGTCCAGGGTGCGCTTGGGCACCACCTCGACCAGGTGGGGCGCGCCCGCCTCGTCGGCGAACAGGTTGAGCGCGTCGACCGCGCTCTGCCTGCGCGGATCCACCAGGTGGTAGGTGATCTTGTCCGAACCGGGGCGGTGCGCGATGTGGTCGAGGGCACGGGCGACGAAATCGACCGGGACCATGTTGGTCTCGCCCAGCTTGGGCACCAGGACCGGCAGCAGCCTGGGCAGTTGCGCGCCCATGCGCAGCAGGCGGAAGAAGTAGTACGGGCCGTCGATCCGATCGATCTCACCTGTCCTGGAATGCCCGATCACGATGGACGGCCGGTAGATCCGCCAGCGCAGCGACGATTCCCGGACGATCCGCTCGGCCTCGAACTTCACCCGTTGCACCGGGGTGGCCAGTGTCTGGCCGTGATCGAACATGTCCTCGGTGAACAGGCCCTCGCTGGACCCGGCCACCTCCACCGTCGAGACGTGGTGCAGCAGATCGACACCCAATTCCTCGGCGACATCGACCAAGTGCCTGGTCCCACCGCCGCGTTCGGTGAGGTCGTAGCCGGCGGCCAAGTGGAAGACGTGCTCGATCTCGCCGCGGTGCCGGGTCAGCCAGCTCGGGTCGATGCCCAGCCCCGGGGCGCCCAGATCGCCGCGTACCGGACGGACGCGGTCGCCGCCCGCCCATTCCTGCGCGCAGCAGGCGAACCGGTCGGCCGAGGCGTCGCCCGGCCGTACCAGGACGTGGATGGCACCCTCGCGTTTCAGGAGCTCGGGGATGAGGAACCGACCGATGAACCCAGTTGCCCCGGTAACCAGGTAAGTCATAGCCGATGAACATAGTCGCCTGCCGGTCGGTACGTTCCGGCGGGCTGATCAGTCGGCGAAGACGGCCTTGCGCTTGGTGAGCATGGCGGTGGCGCCCTCGATGAAATCAGGGGAGCGCAGCAGCTCGGTCTGCCCCGCCTTCTCGGCGGCCAATGCGGCGTCGAGGGAGGTCAGCGTGGCCTGGTTCAGCGCCCGCTTGGTGAGTTCCAGCGCGCGGCGCGGCCCGGTCGCGATCTTCTCGACGCCGGCCTCGACCGCGGCATCGAGTTCGTCGTCGGGCACGACCGCGGTGAACAGGCCCGCCGCCGCGGCTTCGCGGGCGGGCAGTCGCTCGCCCAGCAGTGCCATCCGAGCCGCCAGGGGCCGGCCCGCCGCCGCGGCGACCAGCGCGGCCGCCCCGCCGTCGGGCATCAAGCCGATGTTGATGAACGCCAGCAGCAGGTAGGAGTCCTCGCTCGCGTACACCAGATCGGCGGCCAAGGCGATGCCGACGCCGACGCCAGCCGCGGCGCCCCGGATCCGGACGATCACCGGGACCGGCGCGTCGACGATGGCGCGCACCAGCTGATTGGCCGCGTCCATGACCATGTCCGAGGTGATGCCGCGGCGCGCCTCGTCCGCACTCGACGACAGATCGGCCCCGGTGCAGAAATCACCGCCTTCGCCGGCCAGCACGATCGCCCGCACCGCGCGGTTCTCGGCGGCCGCGAGGAAGGTATCCCCGAGGGCGACCATGGTGTCGTAGTCGATCGCGTTCTTCCGCTTGGGGTTGGTGATCGTGACCCGGAGCACCTTGCCGTCCTGGACCGCCGTGAACCGGGTCGCGGGGGCGGCCGGGGCCACGGAATCGTTGGTGCTCATGTTCGCTCCTAAGCTGCAATTCGGCGGACGGCGGGCTGTGAATGATGGTTAACTTTGCGAATTGTGGTTAACTTAGGTTCCATTGTCGGGCGCTGTCAACCAGCGCGGCCGGAGAACGGAGAGGTGCATGGTCGCGGATCGCAGCGAGGTCGGCCTCGCTCCCGCGCGGCCCGAACCGGGCAAGCGGGCGGGTGCGCCGTCGGTGCGACGCCGTCCGAAGGACCGCAAGGTCCAGATCATCCGGGCGGCCGCGCGCGCGTTCAGCGAACGCGGGTACTACCCGGTCGGGGTGGACGAGATCGCCGCCGAGGTGGGCATCTCCGGCCCCGCCCTCTACCGGCATTTCACGAACAAGTACGCGCTGCTGGTCGCGGCCGCCGAGGAGGGCGCGCGGCACCTGCTGACCGTCGCCGAGGCCGCTGACGACACCCGGCTCGACCCCGGGCAGCGCTTGGACGCGCTCATCCGCGCGATCAGCGAGCACACCGTGGAGATCCGCCGCGAGGCCGGGCTCTACCGCTGGGAACGGCGATATCTCGAGCGCGACGACCGGGTTCGGATCAGGAAGATCTACGACGACCTGAACAACACCCTCGCCGCGCCGATCGCACTGCTGCGACCCGACGCGCCACCCGCCGACGTGGCGATGCTCGCCGCGGGCGTGCTCAGCGCGATCGCCAGCATCGCGGCGCACCGCACCGCGCTGTCGAGCGCCCGGCTGCTTCCGCTGCTGCACGAGATGGCCTGGGCCATCCTGCGCACCGAGCTGCCCCCCGCGCCGGACGAACCCGACCCCGGCCCGCCCCTGCGCGGCATTCCGGTGACCTCGAAGCGGGAACAGTTGCTCACCGAGGCCATCCGGATCTTCGGCAGGCAGGGCTATCACGAGGCGAGCATCGAGGAGATCGGCGCCGCCGTCGGCATCAACGCCTCCAGCGTGTACCGGTACTTCGCGAGCAAAGCCGACCTGCTCGCCGCGGCCTTCTACCGCACCGGGGACCGGCTGGCCATCGCGATCACCGAGGCGTTGGCCGAGGCGGCCAGCCGGGAGGACGCCGCGCGCCGCGTGGCCGACCGCTACGCGAGATTGAGTTTCGCCATGCCGGAGATCATGCCGGTGTATTACGCCGAGTTCAGCAACCTGCCGCAGGCCGAGCAGCACAAATTGCGCGCCATTCAACGGCAGAACGTGCTGGAGTGGGCCAACCTGCTCGACGGGGACCCGGTGGAGGCGCGCTTCCGGGTGCACGCCGCCATCAGCCAGGTGATCGATGTGGGCAGGTTGATCCGATTCGATTCCCGGCCACCGCAAGTGGCCCGGGTCACCGCCCTCATGGACGCGGTGCTGCTCGATTGAGCTCGCGCCGGTCAGGGGCGGCGGCCGTGCCGGATCCGGAAGATCGTCCTGGCCACGCGGAGGTGGCGCGGGTGCCGATCGAACGTGGAGAGGTTCACCGGCGCCTGGTACCGCTTGCGCGTGATGGCCAAAGTCCTGCTGAACTCGCGTAGCCCCTGGTCGCCGTGGCTGTGGCCCTGGCCGTATTCGCCCACACCGCCGAAGGGCAGCGCGGGAATGCCCGCGTAGGCGGTCGAGGAGTTGATCGTCACCACGCCGACTCGCAGTTGTTCGGCGAACGCCTCGATCTCGTGCACGTCCCTGGTGAACACCGATACCGCGACGTCGGTGCCGACCGCGTTGATCCGCTCGGCGGCTTCGTCCATGCTCGCCACCTTGTTCACGATGAGCACCGGGCCGATGCCCTCACCGGTGATCGCGATGCTCTCCTCCGGCACCTCGGCCAGCACGATCGGCTCGATGTAGGGCTCGCGGATCGAGTCCAGCCCGCCGACCACCGCGCGGCCGCCGCGGGCCACCGCGTCGCGTACCTGCCTGCGCACCACGTCGACCTGCGACTCCATGATCATCGGCCCGTAGGACGCTTTCCGGTCGGCGCCCGGCCGCAGCCTGCGGGCCTGCTCCACGACCAGGTCGAGAAAGCGGTCGTACACCGACTGGGCGACGTACGCGCGCTGGATGCCGGTGGCGTTCTGTCCGGCGTTGGCCATCGCGCCGAACACGGCGGCCTCGGCGGCGTCGTCCAGCTTGGCGTCGACGTGCACGACCATGCTGCCCTTGCCGCTGCGCTCCACGACGACCGGCGTCATGGTCTGCGCGCACACCGAGATCACCTCGCGCGCGCCCGCCTCGGAACCGGCGTAAGCGATCTTGTCGACCTTCGCCCGGCACAGCGCGGTTCCGGTGGTCTGGTCTCCCGTGACCACCTGCAACACCGGTTGGTTCGGCGCGAGCCGGGCCCAGCTGTCGGCCAGCCACACTCCGACGCCGGTGGTCAGCTCGTGCGGCTTGAACACCACGGCGTTGCCCGCCGCCATCGCGTACGCGATCGAGCCCATCGGGGTGAACACCGGGTTGTTCCACGGCCCGAGCACTCCGACGACCCCCAGCGGCAGGTAGCCGACCGAGGCGCGCTGATTGCGGCTGAGCCAGTTGGAACCGATGCGCCGTCGGTCCAGCGCGCGGCCGGCGTTGCGCGCGGCCCAGTCCAGGTCCTCCACCGCGAGCATCACCTCGATCGCGGCGTCCGCTTGCGGTTTCCCGGTCTCCTCGCACAGCAGGGAGACCAATTCGCCCGAGCGCCGGGCGATCTCGCGTTTCCAGTCCAGCAACCACCGTTTACGGCTGCTGAATCCCAGCTCCGCCCACCATTTTTCGGCGGAGCGGGCCGCGCGGACCGCGCGATCGAGTTCGCCGGCGCTCATCACGGCGTAGTTGCCGACGACCTCGCCGGTGCGCGGATCGTAGGACGTCAGCACGTTCGTTCGGCCCGTTCCTCCCGGACGCGCCGCCAACCGTGGCTGCGCGGACTCGGCCATGATCACCTCTCGCAGTGTCGGAAACGGCGTGCGGACCGCTGAGCGGAGCGCAGCCGCGGACGAGTGAGTGTGGTCCCCCGCGAAGCAGACTATGGTCTGGCGCAGTGGGCCGACAAGGTTCGGCCGCCCGCTCTCGCCCGTGCCGGATCGCGCTCACCAGCGTCGATCCCTTGCTCGGCGCATGGACCGGGGGAAATGTGAGTAAGGACACACAGGGTGCATGCCGGTGCGCCTACCGTGCGCGAAGCGAAAGCCGGTTCGATCGGGCCGGTAACATCACGCCGAGCGCGACGGATCACCAATCCGAGCGTGCGCTGCGCTCGGGCGACCTGGTCGCCGTACCGGCCGATAGTGGAGAGTTGATGCCGAGTTCCAATCAAGCAGATTCGCATGCGGGTGAGCCAGCGGTCCGGGTAGCGGACGTCCGCAAGTCGTTCGGCGACGTGCATGCACTGCGGGGCGTCAGCTTCGTCGCCGACCGCGCCTCCGTCCTCGGCATCCTCGGGCCCAACGGCGCGGGCAAGACAACGATGGTGAAGGTCCTCTCCACCCTGCTGCGCCCCGATTCCGGCACCGCCGTCGTCGCGGGCCACGACGTGGTGCGGGACCCGGCGGGCGTGCGCCGATCGATCATGATGACCGGTCAGTACGCGGCGCTGGACGAAAACCTCTCCGGCCGCGAGAATCTGGAGCTGTTCGGCAGGCTGATGGGCTTGGCGAAGTCCGCGGCACGCAAGCGCGCCGACACGCTGCTGGAGGAATTCGATCTGGTCAGCGCGGGCCGCCGCGCCGTGCGCCACTACTCGGGCGGCATGCGCCGCCGCGTCGACATCGCCTGCGGTCTGGTGGTGCGTCCCGAGGTGGTGTTCCTCGACGAGCCGACCACCGGCCTGGACCCGCGTAGTCGCCAGGGCGTCTGGGATCTGGTGACCGCGCTCAAGACGCAGGGCATCACGGTGCTGCTCACCACGCAGTACCTGGAGGAAGCCGACGTGCTCAGCGACAACATCATCGTGATCGACAAGGGCACGGTGATCGCCGAGGGCACCGCGGACGAGCTCAAGGAGAAGACCGGCGGCAGCTACTGCGAGGTCGTTCCGCTGGATCCGAAGAAACTGCGCACCGCCGCGTACGCGCTCGGCGACCTGGTGCCGTCCGCGGTGTTGGCCGACATGAACGGCGGCGACCGGCTTTCCATCCCGGCGCCGGAGGGCGCCGCCACGCTGACCGAGGCACTGCGCAGGCTCGACAGCGCCGGTGTCGACCTGGCCGACATCGCGCTGCGCCGCCCCTCGCTGGACGACGTGTTCCTGTCCATCACCGGCCACTCGGGCGGGCACGCGTGACCGCTGCGACCGCCCCGGAGCACACCCACGCCGAGGCGACGCTGTTCGCCGAGCTGCCCGTGGCACGGTTGTCGTCGTTCGCGCAGTGGCGCGCGCTGACCGGCCGCATCATCCGCACCATGGCGACCAAGGGCGAGCTGATCGTTGCGATGGTCACGCCGCTGGTCTTCACGCTCGGCTTCTACCTGCCGCTGCGCTACGTGATGAAGTTCCAGGGCATCGACTACGCCCAGTACGTCATGCCGATCATCGTGTTGCAGACCATGGCCTTCACGATGATGTCGAACGCGCAGCTGGCCGCGTTCGAGGCGCTGACCGGCCTGAGCACCCGCTTGCAGACGATGCCGATCGGGGCGCTGGTGCCGTTCACCTCACGCATCTGCGCCGGGCTGGTCCGCTCGATCACCTCCCTCGCCGCGGCGGTGGCGTTCGGCCACCTGATCGGCTTCCGCTTCGTCGCGGGCTTCGGTCAAGCCGTGCTGTTCTGCCTGTTCTCCCTCGCCGTCGGCACGGTGCTCGCGATCGGCGCCGACGCGCTCGGCAGCCTGACCAAGAGCCCGGAGTCGCTGAGTCAGGCGCTGACGCTGCCGACACTGATCTTCGGCATGCTCTCCTGCGGGTTCGTGCCCGAACGCAGCTTCCCGGAATGGATTCGTCCGTTCGTGCGCAACCAGCCGATCTCGCAGTTCTCCTTCGCCCTGCGCGACATGACGGCCGACGGCGTGACCTGGCAAGTGCTGTGGGTGCCGCTGCTGTGGTTGATCGGGCTGTCGGTGGTGTTCATCCCGGTGGCGATCTGGGCGAGTGTGAGGCGGTCATGAGTTCGGTGGAATCAACCGTGGAGCGCACCTCCCCGCGGGCGGACGAAGAGCGGGCGCGCGCGAGCGAACCCCTGCCGGTCGTCCGGGCGAGGCCGGAAGGTTCGCTGGTCACCTGGGCGGTGCAGAGCCTGATCCAGTGCAAGAGGCTGCTGCTGATCTGGGCGCGGGATCCGGCGACGACCATCCAGACGCTTGTGTATCCGGCGCTGACCTTGTTGATGTTCTACATCGTCCTGAACAACTCGGTCTCCGGTGCCACCGGTATGCCCGCCGTGTACGGCACCGTCCCGCTGTTGACGTTGGTCGCCGCGATGTCCGGTGCGGTGGTGAGCGCGCTCGGCTTCAAGACCGAGAAGATGACCGGACTGCTGGGCCGGTTCTGGACCATGCCGGTGCATCGCGCGGCCGGGTTCACCGGCCGGCTGCTCGCGGAGGCGGTCCGTGTCCTGGTGACCACGTTGTTCGTCGTGGCGGTGGGGCTGCTGCTCGGATTCCGGTTCGGTCAGGGCCCGCTCGCGGCGCTGGCGTTGATCGGCATCCCGGTCCTGTTCGGCGTCGCGTTCGCCGTGCTGGTCACCGCGCTGGCCACCATCTCCGAGGGCGTGATGCTGGTGAACATCATCGGCATCGTCAACACCCTGCTGATGTTCTTCAACTCCGGTTTCGTTCCGGTATTCGCCTATCCGGTCTGGTTGCAGGACGTGGTGGCGAATCAGCCGATGAGCTGCGCGATCGATGCGATGCGCGGATTGTCCTACGGCGGTCCGGTGGCCGAGCCGCTGATCAAGACGCTCGCCTGGACGATCGGCATGATCGTGGTCTGCGCCTACCCCGCGGTCAGGGGATACCGGCGGGCCGCGGAGACCGGCCCCTAGCCACCGCGCCGTCGCGGCCAGGGCCGTCCGCAGGCCCTGGTCACCGGACCTGGCGTCCGGCCGATTCGCGCGATGGCGCGAAGTCGTAGTCCAGCCAGCGGTCCCGGTTGGTCCAACCGACCAAGTCGTAGCGCCACCGGAACGGCCAGGTGTGCGCCACGGTATTCCACAGCACGGCGCCCAGGGCGGTGTAGTCGTCGTGCGCGGACAGCAGGGCGCGCTGGCCGCGGGGTGAGGCACTGAAGAACGCGTCGAACATGGCGATGGACTGCGCGGTGGTGAGCCTGCCGAGTCCGTAGAGGCCGCGCATCCGCATCCAATACACCAGGCGCGCCCGCGGCGGCCACAAGTCGGCGACCGGGTCGCGGCCCTGCCGCAGCGCGGTGAGCGCGGTGTCGACCAGCGCCAGCGAGTCGGCGACGCTGTACCCCGTGCACGGGTGCATCATGCCGCCGCGCGAACCGAACGGGATCGCGCGCGCCGTACCCTTTCGGGGCGGCGGCTGGTCGAGTGGATAGTGCGCCGCCTCGCTCGACTCGTCGCCGGTGAGCCGGATGCCGTGCGCGGCGAGGCGGTGGAGGGTGCGCTTGCGCAGTTCGTGCTGCGGCATGCCGCCCCGCAGGCCCAGGCTGGTCTCTTCGAAGATCACCGTGCCGTCGCCGAGGGGCACCGCGTAGAGGAACGACGGCGGCTCGTCCGGGCCTGCGCCGTTCTCCGGTCGCCAGTCAAGTAGCAAGCCCGAGCCTTCGACGATCATCGGCGCCGCCGTCTCGGCGTCGACGAAGATGCCGTGCGCGCTCGCCGCCCTGCGGCGTCCGAGTGACGGCAGCCCGCGGGTGTCGAACACCGCCGCCGCCCGGTGCACCGTGCCGTCGGTGAGTTCGACTTCTCGCGCGTCCACCCGGACGGCGCGGCCCGCTACGACGGTGGCGTCGTCGAGCGGCAGGGCCGCGCGCAGGCCGGGTTTGGACAGCACACAGTAGGGCCGGTCGATCCGGTGTTCGGTTTTCGTCCAGACCGTGGGCATCGGGATGGTGGTCGCGATGGCGGTGGACGGCAGCCACTGCGGCAGCTCGTCCACCCAGCAGGAGAACGTGGGCGGCCACAGCCGGTCGGGGCGCGGGTCGATCGCGGTCACCGACAGCCCGGCGCGCATCGCGCGGTGAGCGAGCGCCCGACCGGTGGGGCCGAGCCCGACCACGCACACATCGACTTCCCGGCCCGCGCTGACACCCATAGAGGCATTCAATCCGCTCCGCCGATGTACGCGCAACTATTCGCAGCGTGCGAGCCCAAGGAATTCGGGTCTCGCGAAATCGAAATCAGACGAAACGCGATACGGCGAGAATTCCGTGTTCGCGCGTGCCCCCAGAATCAGTGGCCCAGCAACTTCAGTCGTGAAATGGGTTGGGCCGCACCATAGCCTGAGCTCGGACGCGAGGCGTTCCGGGATTCGGGATAAGGGGAGTCATGAGAGGAAGCCACCTCCGCCGGCTGGTGCTGTCGGCGGCGATCGTTGCCGCCACCGCATCGGCGGTCGTGTCGGTGCGGGCACATGCGGCGCCCACGGAGTCTTCCATCGTCTCCGTGCGGGAGCACGACGCGCGCAACGTGACCTTGACGGTGCGTTCCGCCGCCATGGATCTCGATATTCCGGTCGAAGTGCAGCGCGCCGCGGATACCAGCGTGCCGCGTCCGGTGCTGTACCTGCTGCTCGGCGCGGCCGGTGGCATCGACGGCTCGACGTGGGCCACGAAGACCGACGCGATGCAGTTCCTCGCGGACAAGAACGTCCACGCGGTCACGCCGATCGGCGGGATGTTCAGTTACTACGCGGACTGGCAGAAGGACGATCCCAGACTCGGGCGCCAGAAGTGGAAGACCTTTCTGAGCAGCGAACTGCCGCCGCTGATCGACACCTATCTCGGTACCAGCGGGCGCAATGGCGTCGCGGGTTTCTCCATGTCGGCGACGACGACGCTCGCGCTCGCCGCGACCACCGGCGACCTGTTCTCCAGTGTCGCCGCCTACAGCGGTTGCGCGCAGACCAGTGATCCGATCGGCCGCGAGTTCGTCCGGCTCACCGTCGAGGAATGGGGTCTGGCCGAACTCGACAACATGTGGGGGCCCGCGGACGACCCGCAGTGGAAGGCCAACGACCCGTACGTGCACGCGGAGGGTCTGCGTGGGAAGTCCGTCTACATCGCCAGTGGGAATGGCCTCCCCGGCGTCTACGACCAGTACGGCGGCAAATACTCCCTGAACGGCCCGTGGGGTTTCGCGAATCAACTCGTGGTGGGCGGGGTCATCGAAGCGGCCACCAATTATTGCTCACACAACATGAAAGCCCGGTTGGACAGCCTCGGCATCCCCGCGCGATACAACTTCCGGCCCGAAGGAACCCATTCGTGGGGTTATTGGGAGGACGCGCTGAAGGACTCGTGGCCGACACTCGCCGCTCCATTGGGAATCTGATCGGTCAGGAATTCGAGATGCCTGTTGTCTTCCGTGCCGCGCGAGTCGCGGGCCTGCTGATGGCCGCGGCCTGTGCGGCGCTCTTGCACACGCCCGGCGCGACCGCCGCCCCACCGACTCCGGCGCTCGACGGCGCCAACGACTGGTCCTGCCGTCCCACCCGGGCACGACCGGAACCGGTTGTGCTGGTCCACGGTTCGGGTACCGATATCGGCCGCAGCTTCTCCGTGCTCGCCCCCGCCGTGCGCGCCGAGGGCCATTGCGTGTTCGCCGCGAATCTCGGTGCCGCGCCGGGCGTCATCGACGCGGTGAGTGGGCAGTCCGGGTCCAGTTCGATCGGTATCGGCCCGATCGGCGCCGCCCTGGCGGGGCGAGTGCTGTACGGGGTGGCCGACATCGAGCGGATGGCGGGCGAACTCGCCGAAGTGGTGCGGTCCGTGCGGGAAACGACCGGTGCGAGCCGGGTTGCGCTGGTCGGCCACTCCACCGGCGGCACCGTGATCCGGCAGTACCTGCGGGACGGCGGCGCCGGCGCGGTGTCGCAGGTGGTGACGCTCGGCACGCCGTATCGCGGCACGACCTGGGACGGGTTGCGCGCGGGCTACCCGGACCTGGCCGCACTCGGCCTGGGCAACGCGCAGATCGCGGCCCAGGTCTTCGGAACTCCGGGACAGCAGCAGGTGGTCGGGTCACCGCTGCTGAACCGGCTGAACGCGGGAGGCGAGACCGTGCCCGGTCCGCGGTACACGGCCATCGCCTCCCGCGCCGACCTGGTGATCACGCCGCAGGACACCGCCCTGCTCACCGCTCCGTCCGCCACCGACCGCAATTTCTGGCTCCAGGACGGATGCCCCGGCAACACCGCCGATCACAGCGGCATGCTCGAGGACCCGCGCGCCACCGCCGCCGTTGTCTCGGCGCTCGCCGGAGATCTGCGGGCGCTGCCCTGCTGATCGCACCGCAGCCGGACAAGATCATTGGAGACGAAACGGAGAACCTCGGTGGGTCTCGGCATTACTTGTAGCGGGCTGCGCCGTGAATTCGCGGGAGTCGCCGTGGTCGATGATGTGACGTTCCAGGCCCCTGCGGGGCGAGTCACCGCCGTAGTCGGTCCGAACGGCGCGGGGAAGACGACTCTGCTGTTGATGCTCGCGGGCCAATTGCGACCTCACAAAGGGTATATCCGTGTGGGGCAGACGGATCCGGCTGTCGAACCATGGGTGGTCCGCTCCCAGGTCGGCTGGGTGCCCGACGTCTACGAGAGCAGCGAGACGTGGTCCATCGCGGAGGTGCTCCATTATTCGGCGAGCATCGCAGGACACAACGGGAGCCGATCCGCCGAACTCGTCGAGCGGGCGTTGGATCTCGCGCGTTTGCGGAAATATTCCGCCGAACCCGTTCTGCATCTTTCGCGGAGTACGAAGAAGTGGTTGAGCCTGGCCAGAGCGCTCGTCTCCGACCCCGCCGTGCTCGTGCTGGACAACCCCATGGCGGACTTGGATGACGAGGGTCGCGGCTACCTCTCCGAATTGTTGCGAGACTTCGCGAGACAGAACATGACCATTGTCGTCTCGGCCCTCGCGACGGATGGGCTCGCCGGATGCGCGCAGGAATCCGTGCACCTCGATCACGGTCGAGTCGTCGGCAGCCGTGGGCTGTGAGGCCGAGCACCGACTCCCGGGCGACCGCGACTACTTCGGGGTGACCCAGGTGGTGATATCGGCGTGCACCACCTCCAGGCCGTGCTTGTCGTAGATCGACACCGGCACCACCAGTTCGAGGCCCTCGGTGACGGTCGCGAAATCGGGAATCTCGGGCAGCTTCGCGACCGCCCGCAGACCGGTCTCGGCCTTGGCCAGGTATTGCACGTTCATCGCCTTGGGGATCCACCGATGAGTGGCGGGCACCGTCGCCTCACTCAGCATGCCCATCGCGACCTCGGCCAGATTGCACGCCGCGATGGCGTGGAAGGTGCCCAGATGGTTGTGGATGCCGAACCACTTCGGTGAAGTCACCTCGCACAACCCCGGCTCGAGCCGCACCACATTCGGCAGCACGGTGCCGAAGTACGGCACCCTGGCCACCATCCCGAGCGAAAACAGCGCATGCCCCAGCCGGTTGTCCGGCAGCTTCTTCCAGCCGCGATAGGTCACGGTCTCTTCCGTCATGCGCGTATATTACTCAAAAGTAAGTTGCGTGTGCGCCGACGATGGGGTTCGGGTGCGACCCCCGCTGTCACCCCACCGATTTGAAGTGGCTCGACGGCGTCGTGCATACTGTTCGGGTTGCCCTGCACCGGGCCATGTCTGTTTCCTCGTGAAACGGGTGGTCGGGCGGGGCGAGCAGTACCCCATCGTGTACCTCACCGGGTTTCCGGTGTGGGTACGTCCGGGACAGCGTTCCAGGCCTGAGATGCTTTGCGATCCGAGGCCGAGGAATAAGCGGGAGAGCGACACGCCCGACCGCGTGTACCGGAGAACCATGACAGATGAACAGCGGCGAGGATCGGGCGTGCCCGGTCGTGGTCTCCACTGTGTCGGATCTGGCTCGACCGAGGGCCCTGCGTGAATCGCAGGCTGCCTCTCCGGGCTCGACCGATCGGGCTGGGACGTCTTCGTGTGTTCGGGCTGTGCAAATGAGGGTGGTCCAGAAGGTCGGCACAGCCGGCTTCCGGGCCACGAAGGAAAGCGGAGAAAAGGACACTTAGCGTGGCGGGACAAAAGATCCGCATCAGGCTCAAGGCCTATGACCACGAGGCGATCGACGCATCGGCGCGCAAGATCGTGGAGACGGTGACCCGCACCGGGGCACGCGTCGTCGGCCCGGTGCCGTTGCCGACCGAGAAGAACGTGTACTGCGTCATCCGTTCGCCGCACAAGTACAAGGACTCGCGCGAGCACTTCGAGATGCGTACGCACAAGCGCCTCATCGACATCCTCGACCCGACGCCGAAGACGGTGGACGCGCTCATGCGCATCGACCTGCCGGCCAGCGTCGACGTCAACATTCAGTGACGGGGACTCGAGACATGACTGACAACAAGAACAGGCCGGCCGCGGGCATCCTGGGCACCAAGCTCGGCATGACCCAGGTCTTCGACGACAAGAACCGCGTGGTTCCGGTCACCGTCATCAAGGCGGGGCCGAACGTCGTCACCCAGATCCGCACCGTGGAGCGCGACGGCTACAGCGCCGTCCAGGTCGCTTTCGGCGCCATCGACCCGCGCAAGGTGAACAAGCCGGTCTCCGGCCAGTTCGCCAAGGCGGGCGTCACCCCGCGCCGCCACGTCGTCGAGATCCGCGTCGCGGACGCCTCCACCTTCGAGGTCGGCCAGGAGATCAGCGCCGACGTCTTCGAAGAGGGCAGCTACGTCGACGTCACCGGCACCAGCAAGGGCAAGGGCTTCGCGGGCACCATGAAGCGCCACGGCTTCCGTGGTCAGGGTGCCTCGCACGGTGCGCAGGCCGTGCACCGCCGCCCGGGTTCGATCGGTGGCTGCGCCACCCCCGGCCGCGTGTTCAAGGGCATGCGCATGTCGGGCCGGATGGGTAACGACCGGGTCACCACGCAGAACCTCTCGGTGCACAAGGTCGACGCCGAGAACGGCCTGCTGCTGATCAAGGGAGCGATCCCGGGTCGCAAGGGCGGCGTCGTGATCGTCAAGAGCGCCGTGAAGGGTGGTGCGCACGCATGACGAGCTCTGCTGTGAACACAGAGAAGAAGTCTGCAAATCTCACGCTGCCGGTCAAGGAGATCGGTGGCAAGACCAACGGCACCGTCGATCTCCCCGCGGAGATCTTCGACGTGACCGCCAACCTCGCGCTGATGCACCAGGTCGTCGTGGCCCAGCAGGCCGCGGCCCGCCAGGGCACGCACGCGACCAAGACCCGTGGTCAGGTGCGCGGCGGCGGCAAGAAGCCGTACCGGCAGAAGGGCACCGGTCGCGCCCGTCAGGGTTCGACCCGCGCGCCCCAGTTCGCCGGCGGTGGCACCGTGCACGGCCCCCAGCCGCGCGACTACACCCAGCGCCTGCCCAAGAAGATGAAGGCCGCCGCCCTGCGTGGCGCCCTGTCCGACCGGGCTCGCAACGAGCGCATCCACGTGATCACCGAACTGGTGGCTGGCCAGACCCCGTCCACCAAGACCGCGAAGAGCTTCCTGGCCGAGCTGTCGGACCGCAAGAAGTTCCTGGTCGTCGTCGGCCGCGAGGACCTCGCCGCGTGGAAGAGCGTGGCGAACCTGCAGAACGTGCACCCGATCGCTCCCGACCAGCTCAACACCTACGACGTGCTCAACAGCGACGACGTGGTGTTCAGCGTCGAGGCGCTCAACGCGTTCGTGCACGGCCCCGCGGAGTCCGCGCAGGACAACGCGGCGATCGCACAGGAGGAGAGCAAGTGACCACCATCGCCGACCCCCGCGACATTCTGCTGGCGCCGGTCATCTCCGAGAAGTCCTACGGACTGATCGAGGAAGGCACCTACACCTTCCTGGTGCACCCGGACTCGAACAAGACGCAGATCAAGATCGCCGTGGAGAAGGTCTTCGGTGTGAAGGTGACCAGCGTCAACACCGCCAACCGTCAGGGCAAGCGCAAGCGGACCCGCTTCGGTTACGGCAAGCGCAAGAACACCAAGCGCGCGCTCGTGACCATCTCGGCCGACAGCAAGCCCATCGAGATCTTCGGAGGCCCGGTCGCCTAAGCGCCCGGGAATCCAGAAAGCAGAGAAGAACTCATGGCAATCCGTAAGTACAAGCCGACAACGCCGGGCCGTCGTGGCGCCAGCGTCTCGGACTTCGCCGAGATCACCCGGTCGGAACCGGAGAAGTCGCTGCTGCGCCCGCTGACCAAGTCCGGCGGCCGCAACGCGCACGGCCGGATCACCACCCGCCACCGCGGTGGCGGTCACAAGCGCGCCTACCGGCTGATCGACTTCCGTCGCCTGGACAAGGACGGCATCCCGGCCAAGGTCGCCCACATCGAGTACGACCCGAACCGGACCGCCAACATCGCGCTGCTGCACTTCGTGGACGGCGAGAAGCGCTACATCATCGCCCCCAAGGGCGTGACGCAGGGCACCCGCATCGAGTCCGGCCCCACGGCCGACATCAAGCCGGGCAACAACCTGCCGCTGCGCAACATCCCGACCGGTACCACCATCCACGCGGTGGAGCTGCGTCCTGGCGGCGGCGCCAAGCTGGCCCGTTCGGCGGGCATGAGCATCCAGCTGCTCGGTAAGGAAGGCCCCTACGCCACCCTGCGTATGCCCTCCGGCGAGATCCGTCGCGTCGACGTGCGCTGCCGCGCCACCGTCGGCGAGGTCGGCAACGCCGAGCAGTCGAACATCAACTGGGGTAAGGCCGGCCGCATGCGCTGGAAGGGCCGCCGCCCCACCGTCCGTGGTGTCGTCATGAACCCGGTCGACCACCCGCATGGTGGTGGTGAGGGCAAGACTTCCGGTGGTCGCCACCCGGTCTCGCCGTGGGGTCAGCCGGAAGGCCGCACCCGCAAGCCCAACCGTCCGAGCGACAAGCTCATCGTCCGCCGCCGCAAGACCGGCAAGAAGCGCTGAAGGAGGAGGTAAGAAATGCCACGCAGCCTCAAGAAAGGCCCGTTTGTCGACGACCACCTCCTGAAGAAGGTGGACGTGCAGAACGAGAAGGGCACCAAGCAGGTCATCAAGACCTGGTCGCGTCGTTCGACCATCATCCCCGATTTCATCGGGCACACGTTCTCGGTGCACGACGGCCGCAAGCATGTGCCGGTGTTCGTCTCGGAGTCCATGGTCGGGCACAAGCTCGGTGAGTTCGCGCCGACCAGGACGTTCAAGAGCCACGTCAAGGAAGACCGGAAGAGCAAGCGGCGATGAGCGAAGCGAAGAGCAATCAGACACTGCTGACGACTCCGTCGAACCCGACTGCGCGCGCGACCGCCAAGCACGTTCGCGTCACGCCGATGAAGGCACGCCGTGTCGTGGACCTGGTCCGCGGCAAGCGTGTCGAGGACGCCCTCGCCCTGCTGAAGTTCGCGCCCCAGGCCGCGAGCGAGCCGGTCGCCAAGGTCGTCGCCAGCGCCGCGGCCAACGCCGAGAACAACCTCGGCCTGAACCCGGCCACGCTGGTCATCTCGACGGCCTACGTCGACGAGGGTGCGACCATGAAGCGGTTCCAGCCGCGTGCCCAGGGGCGTGCGTTCCGCATCCGCAAGCGCACCAGCCACATCACCATCGAGGTCGAGAGCATCCCCACCGCCGGTGGAGCCACTCGTAACCGCCGGAAGGGAGGGGCAAAGTAAATGGGACAGAAAATCAACCCCCATGGCTTCCGCCTCGGTATCACCACCGACTGGAAGTCGCGTTGGTACGCGGACAAGCAGTACGCGGACTACGTGAAGGAAGACGTCGCGATCCGCAAGCTCCTGGCCACCGGCATGGAGCGGGCGGGCATCTCCAAGGTCGAGATCGAGCGCACCCGTGATCGCGTGCGGGTGGACATCCACACCGCGCGTCCGGGCATCGTGATCGGCCGCCGCGGCGCCGAGGCCGATCGCATCCGCGCCGAGCTGGAGAAGCTCACCGGCAAGCAGGTGCAGCTGAACATCCTCGAGGTGAAGAACCCCGAGTCGGATGCGCAGCTGGTCGCCCAGGCCGTCGCCGAGCAGCTGTCCAACCGTGTGGCGTTCCGTCGCGCGATGCGCAAGGCCATCCAGTCGGCCATGCGTTCGCCGAACGTCAAGGGCATCCGCGTGCAGTGCTCGGGCCGCCTCGGTGGCGCCGAGATGTCGCGCTCGGAGTTCTACCGCGAGGGTCGGGTGCCGCTGCACACGCTGCGCGCCGACATCGACTACGGCCTCTACGAGGCCAAGACCACCTTCGGTCGCATCGGCGTGAAGGTCTGGATCTACAAGGGCGACATCGTCGGTGGCAAGCGTGAGCTGGCCGCCGCTGCCGCCGCGCCCGAGCGTCCGCGCCGGGAGCGGCCGAGCCGCCCGCGTCGGTCCGGTTCCACCGGCACCACGGCGACCAGCACCGAGGCCGGGCGCGCCGCCACCGCGGTGGCCGACGCTCCGGCAGAGACACAGGAGGGCTGACGCATGCTGATGCCTCGCAAGGTGAAGCACCGCAAGCAGCATCACCCGGGCCGTTCGGGCATGGCCAAGGGCGGCACTTCGGTGGCGTTCGGCGAGTTCGGCATCCAGGCGCTGGAGCCGGCGTACGTCACCAACCGGCAGATCGAGTCGGCGCGTATCGCGATGACTCGCCACATCCGCCGTGGCGGCAAGATCTGGATCAACATCTACCCGGATCGCCCGCTGACCAAGAAGCCCGCCGAGACCCGCATGGGTTCGGGTAAGGGTTCGCCGGAGTGGTGGGTCGCGAACGTCAAGCCCGGTCGCGTGATGTTCGAGATGAGCTACCCGAATGAGGAGACCGCTCGTGAGGCGCTGCGCCGCGCGATGCACAAGCTCCCGATGAAGTGCAGGATCGTGACCAGGGAGGAGCAGTTCTGATGGCTACCGGAACACCGGCCGCAGAGCTCCGCGAGCTCACCGAAGAGGAGTTGGTGGCCAAGCTGCGCGACTCCAAGGAAGAGCTGTTCAACCTGCGCTTCCAGATGGCGACGGGGCAGCTGGACAACAACCGTCGTCTGCGCGTCGTCCGTCACGAGATCGCGCGCATCTACACGGTCATGCGTGAGCGCGAGCTCGGTCTGGCCACCGGACCCGCTGGCAAGGGAGATGCTGCATGAGCGACAAAGTAGAAGGGCAGCGCGGCACCCGTAAAGTGCGTGTCGGTTACGTTGTCTCCGACAAGATGAACAAGACGATCGTCGTCGAGCTGGAAGACCGTAACCGGCACCCGCTCTACGGCAAGATCATTCGCACCACCTCGAAGGTGAAGGCGCACGACGAGAACGAGATCGCCGGTATCGGTGACCGCGTTCAGCTGATGGAGACCCGTCCGCTGTCGGCCACCAAGCGCTGGCGTCTGGTCGAGGTCCTGGAGAAGGCCAAGTAAGCCTATTCCACGGCGTGAAACCGCAAGGCCCGCTCCCCGTCCCGGAGAGCGGGCCTTCGCCGTATCCGGGCAGTGCCCGATAGCTGGGCCGCCGATAGGTACTGTCGTGTTGCGGCAGCAACCGGCCGCCGCGTCTCGGTGACCGGAACGGTGATCGGTTGTACCGACGGCCATGTGGAGGTATGAGCGGTGGGATATGCGACTCGACCCGGTCGATCCGATGACCGCGAGCTGCTTCGAAAGCACCTCCTGGAGACACGGATAGCGGGGGACGTCGCGACGCCCCGGGAGGGGAATCTCTCGCACTATCGCAAGATGGTGGAGAAGGAGCCGAGGTACCAGTTCGGGCTGACACTGAGGGATTGGACCTTCGACGAGACCTTGGCGATGATGGCGCGACTGTGCGGGGTCAGCCCGGATCCGCGTCATCTGCGGGGCCCCGACACCATCGATGCGGAGCTGACTCTCGACGCGCTGGATGCGATGGGGGCGCGGATCGGGCTCGCGGCTCGCCGCCGGGAGACCGTGATCCTGGCGACCGGGCATCCGGAAACGCTCATGGATGTCTATCGAGCTGTCGAGGATGCGTTGCGCGCGGCGGGATGCGTGGTGCTGACGCCTGCCGCCGGGTGGTCCTACCGGGTCACCGCTCGCATCGGGTCGCAGAATCGCGAAATCGTCTACACCTCGGGGGTGGCGGCGCTCGGCGACGACGGGCGGCTGAAGCACACGCACGATCCGCACCCGATGCGGGCGGTCCTGCGGGAACTGCGCGACGCCGGGGCCGGCCACTGGCCCGACCTGGTCATCGCCGATCACGGCTGGGCAGGCGCCGCGGGCGAAGCGGGCATCGAAACCGTCGGATTCGCCGACTCCAACGACCCCGCACTGTTCGCCGGGCAGGTCGAGGGCAAGATCGCCGTCACGGTTCCGCTCGATGACGGGGTGCACCCGGAGTACTACCGGCCGCTGACCACCTATCTGCTCGACCGTGCCGGGCTCGGTGGGTGAATCAACCGGGTCCGGGCGAGTGCCCCCCGGCCGCCCAGGTATCCCGAACGATGGTGTCGAGCTCGGAATAGGACGGATACCAGGGTAGTTCGGTTATCGCCCGGGTGGGATCGCTGATCAGCGTGGCGGGTTCGGATGCCGGTGGCCGATGGATCAGCTGGATCCGGCGGCCGGTCCGCCGCTCGACGGCGGCTACGACGTCGAGGACGCTGCTGCCGTGGCCGCTGCCGATGATGTACCGGCGGAACCTGTCCGGCGGCGGGTTGTCGACGCAAGCGACGAAAGCCGCGGCGGCGTCGACGACGTGCAGGTAATCGCGAACCGCGCTGCCGTCGCCATTGACCTGCAATGCCGAAGCATTCACCGCGGCGGCGAGCGCCCGGGGAATCAAGCGCGTGGGGTCGCGGTCCGCGCCACCGGCCACGTTCGTCAAGCGCAGCACGGTGGCCGACAAGCGGCCGGTTCGCGCCTGGGCCGAGATCGCGGACTCGGCGGCCAGTTTGCTCGCGGCGTACGGGTGCGGCGGTGCGTCGGGCAGGCGCTCTGTCATCGGTTGGCGCTCGGGCGTCCCGTAGATCGAGCCGGTCGAGGCGAAGACGATCCGCGCGACCCCGGCAGCGGCCATCGCGTCCAGTAAGGCGACGGTCCCGCCCGTGTTGACGCGAAAGTACCGGAGCGGATCGACCGTGGACTCTCGCGCCCGAGTCAGCCCGGCGAGGTGGCAGACCACCTGTACTCCGCGCAGTGCGTCGCGGAGCCCGCTCTCGTCGAGGAGGTCGGCGACCCGAGTGGTCTCCCGCATGGCCGAAGTGCCCCCGCGAACCATCGCGATCGGCTCATGGCCTGCTCTACCCAGCAGATCTACGACCGCCCGACCGAGATAACCATTCGCTCCGGTGACAAGAACGCGCACCACTCGATCTTGTCACCGCGTATGAGTCCGGATCAGCGAGGTCGGGCGAGATAGCTCGCGGACGGAAGGGCACAGAACTGCGGTATCACCTCTGATACCATTAATGTATGGCTTGGACCATGCGATTGCCGGACGACGAAGAGGCGGCGCTCAACGCGCAAGCGGACGCCGAGGGGCGCTCCAAGCACGAGATCACTCGTGACGCGGTCCGGGCTTATCTCATGCGGCACCGCAAATGGGAGACGCCCCTGCTCGGCGATGACGAGACGTTCGATCTGGGTGGGCCGATCGCCAAGGACGACATCCGCAATGCGATGAACCGACCCGCATGATCGTCGTGGCCGACACTTCTGGAATTCTGGCGCTATTCAATCGTTCGGACCCCGAGCACTTCGCGGTGCGTCGAGCAGCCGATTCGGCGGGCGCGATCGTCGTCAGTCCGCTGGTGCTCACCGAGGTGCATCATGTTGCGAGTGTCCGGGCCGGACGTGCGGTCGCCGACGGCATTCTCACTCTGATCGCGGAGCGAGTCGCGTCGACGCGGATCGTCATCTCGAACGTCGATGCGGCGCAGTTGCGCACTGCGGTCGACATCCGGGGGAAGTACGGCACCCTGAACCTCGATTTGGTGGACGCGGTGTGTGTGGCTCTGGCCGACGAATTCGATACCGACACCATCCTGACGCTCGACCGACGTGACTTCCGAACTTTGCGGCCTCTCGGTCGCTACTCCGCATTTCGCATCCTGCCGGACGACTTGCGCCCCACGTCCTAGGTAGGCCGCGTATCGGCAGCTCGAGCCTCGGCTCGGCGTTGCGGCCCTAACGGTGTCTTCCGTGGTTGGGTGGGGTGGTGGCGGAGTTCGGGCGAGCGCGGTTGGCTGCGGGGGCGTTGTTCGTTCGCGGCGACGAAGTGTTGCTTGTGCACAAGACCTATGGCAATGGCTGGGATCTGCCGGGTGGGTATGTGGAGCCGGGGGAGGCGCCCGCCGCGGCTTGTCGGCGGGAACTCGGTGAGGAGTTGGGGATCGACCGGTTCGTTCGTCGGCTGCTCGTGCACGACTGGGCTCCGAGTCCCGAGGAGGGGGACAAGGCGCTCTACGTATTCGATTGCGGTGAACTCGGCGCCGAGGAGCGGACCATCCGATTGCAGGAGTCGGAACTCGACGCCTGGCAGTGGGTTTCGATCGGCGCTCTCGATGACTACCTGATACCGCGTCTCGCTCGGCGGGTGCGGCAAGCACATCTCGCGCACATCGACGGCTGCCCCCGGTATCTCGAACATGGCCGTCCGGTCGGGCGGGGTGATTAGCCGAGCGGCGGCCCGGCGTGCCCTGCGGTGAGTCAGCGCTTGCGTTATACGTATACATCTACTTATAGTGACATGGCAGCCCGGCCTTCCTGGAAACATCGAACTCGCACCTCCACGGCGGATTCGGCACGGGCCGGCTGACGGTAGGCGCACGCTCGGGTGTGCATTCATCCATGAAATGGGGATTTGCCATGACCACCGATCCGAATAATCCGGCCGGTGTGGCCACCGCCGACGAGCAAGCCGGCGGCGTCACCTTCCTGAAGGATTCCGGCGAGCGGGGCGGGGTGGAGGATCTCCGGGAGATCGTGTTGCGGGTCGGCCCCGGCGGCGGGCGCAGACAGCGGTTTTTCGGCAGACTGCTCGGCGAGTCCCGGGAGTACACCAAAGCCGGGATGGATGTGGTGCGGGTCTATGTGAGCCGTAAAGGCAAGTTCGTGGTGCACCGGCGGGAATCGTCATGGCGCGAAATGTCCGTCGCGATCGACTGGACCGAATGGAAGACCTGGCGGGACCTGCTCCGGTCCGGCGGCCGCGAGTGGGGTGATTACACGGTCGAGATCGTGGACTCGCCCGCCGAACTGCTGGGGCGGATTCCGGAGCACATCTATCGGACCGTCGTCGATGTGGCCGAGAACCCCACCTCGCAGGACCTCCAGATCTGAGAGACCGAAGCTTTTCCCGAATCCGGAAAGGATTTCACAGCAGATGTTCGCACGACTGGGGGCCGTGGTCGTCCACAATCCGTGGAAGGTGATCGGCCTGTGGGTGCTGCTCGCCATCGCGGTGGTGGCTACGGCGCCGGAACTGAAATCAACGACCGACCAATCCGCCTTCCTGCCTTCGCATTACGAGTCGATTCAGGCGCTGGAATTGCAGCAGAGGGCTTTTCCGGAAAGCTCCGCTCCCGCGGCGATCATCGTGTTCGCCCGGAAGGATGGTGCGCCGCTGACCGAGGCGGACTCGGCTTCGGTGGTAGCGGTCGCCGCTGATCTGCGCGGCGCGAAGGTCAAGGACGTCACCGCGATCCAACCGGCCCCACCCTCGGAGAACCGGCTGATCCAGATCATCGCGGTGCAGATGACCAAGGTGACCGATCCGAGCGACACCACGCAAGGCGACGCGGTCAAGGCGCTGCGCACGCGGCTGAAGGAGAGCGTCGCGGACACCGACCTGAAGGCGGGCATCACCGGCCAGGCGGCGCAGGTGCTCGACCAGCAGGAATCCAGCGAGAAGGGCCTGGCCATCGTCGGCGTCGCCACCATCGTGCTGATCCTGGTGCTACTGCTGATCATCTTCCGCAGCCCGGTGATCGCGTTGTTGCCGATCGTCGTGATCGGCGCGATCTCCAGCATGGTCGGCGGATTGATCGCCATGGTCGCCAGAGCCTTCGACCTGCAGATCGACGCATCGATCAACGCCATCCTGGTGGTCGTGCTGTTCGGTGTCGGCACCGACTACATCCTGTTCCTGATGTTCCGTTACCGCGAGCGGTTGCGCGCGGGTGAGGATGCCAAGACCGCCATGGTCAGCGCCGTCAGCCGGGTCGGTGAGGCGATCACGTCCGCGGCGGGCGCGGTGATCATCGCGTTCATGGCGCTGGTGCTGTCCACCCTCGGCATGTTCCGCGCCATGGGCCCGGCACTGGCGATCGCGGTGGCGATCGCGCTCGCGGCAGGGTTGACGCTGGTCCCCGCGGTGGTCTCCCTGTTGGGCACCAAAGTCTTCTGGCCCTCGAAAGCGTGGCGGACCGAGCCGAGGGGAGCTCGGTTCACGGCGGTCGGCAACGCACTCGGCCGACGACCCGGTGCTTTCGCCGCGGTCTCCGGCGGGGTACTGGTCGCGCTGGGGATCTTCGCCTTGGGCTTCCACCCGACGTTCGACCTCAGCTCCGGGCAGACCTCCGAGGCGTCCGAATCCGTGGTCTACAGTAAGGAACTGGTCAAGGGCATGCCTGCCGGTACGACGCAGCCGTCGGACGTTCTGTTGCGGTCCGGCGGCGGCGAATTGACCGCCGATCAGCTCACCGCCTACCGGGCCGCGCTCGCCGCCGTATCCGGTGTGGGACAGGTAGCCGAGCCGCAGTTGTCCGCGGACAAGACGATCGCCGACTTCGCGGTGACGCTCGATGCCGTGCCGGAGTCCGATGCCGCGCTGGAGACCGTCAAGGGACCGCTGCGCGATGTGGCGCACTCGGCGGCTCCCGCCGGTGCCACGGCCGCGGTCGGCGGTCTGACCTCCGTCTTCGTCGACTTCCAGGACGCGATGGCGCGCGACTACGCGATCGTGTTCCCGGTGGCGGCGATCCTGATCATGATCGTGCTGGGATTGCTGTTGCGCAGTCTGGTGGCGCCCTGGTACCTGATGGCGTCGGTGTTTCTCGGATTCGCCGCAACGCTCGGCGCCGCGGTGCTGGTCTTCCAGCAGTTCCAGGGCGAGTCCGGGCTGATCTTCACGCTGCCGGTGATCATGTATCTGTTCGTGGTGGCACTCGGCACCGACTACAACATCCTCATGGTCGCCCGGTTGCGGGAAGAGGCCCGCGAGGGCAACGAGCCGAAACAAGCCGCGGCGCTGGCCCTGCGGCACACCGGACCGACCATCGCCGCGGCCGGGGTGATCCTGGCGGGAACGTTCGCGTCGATGATGCTGGCGGGCAACAATGTCCTCGCCCAGATGGGCTTCGCCATCTCGGTGGGCATCGCGATCGCCGCGTTCGTCATGGCGATGTTCTTCACGCCCGCGGTCACGGCGCTGATCGGGCACAAAGCATGGTGGCCCGGACACGGCGACCAGGCTGCCGAGAAGGTTTCGGTCACCAAGAGCGGGCCCGAGGTGGATAGTCGAACGCGCGCGCTCTGACGCCGCCGGCAGAGCAAAGGGCTGTGCACCGGGAATCCGCCCGGTGCACAGCCCTTTCCGATACGAACCGGTTCGCGTCGGGGTCCCGGTAGTAATCGCGCGGAAAACAACGAAGTTGCCTTGACCAGCGGTGATGGCGGGCTGCCGGTGTCTGGCGCGACGATGTCGGTTGGTGTCGAGTTCGCTACGGCGGGACATCGGCTGGTGGGGAGGGAGTCCCGGTGTTCTGGGGGAGTCCGGAATCCTGAGGCTGGCCCGATCTGCTTGCATCGCGAGCTGGCGAACTGACACCATCAGGCCGTGTCCTTCACCGTGCTGGCCGGTCAGGGCCTCGACGTCGCGCGGCTGGGGGAACACCGCGACGCTCTCCGCGCCCGGCTCGGCCCCTTTGATGTTGCGCCCCAATCCCGTGATCACCCATCGGACGACTACTTCGGGCGCTTGGGCCTGCGGCTGGCGTACAACGCATCGCTGCACCTCGAGCTCATCACGATGGGCCGCCACGTGGATGCCCAGTTCGAGGGTGTCTACCTGCTCGGCAGAGGCTGGCGCGACGTGGTGACAGACCTGGCCGCACTGGGATTTGTCGCGACCTACATCGACACCCCGATCGAGCAGTCGATCGAGTACCGGGACCAGGGCTTGCGGCTGTTCAGCTACGACCCGGACGACGACGAGGACGAACCCGAAGGACTCGCCGTCTACACGCCTGGACATCTCGACTGAAAGGGCTGCACCAGGAACCGCTGACCGTCCGAAGAGGACAGCGTGCCGGTGCCGAACACCGGCGTCAACGGCACCCGGCGTGGTAGCCGATGATCGCCAGGTTCAGGGGTTCCGGTAGTAACGGCGCGTAAAACAACGACAATGGCTTGACCAGCAGCGATGTCGGTTGCTGGTTCCGAATTGATTGGGGCTACACGGCCCGTGGGTCCGGATTTGAGAAATCCGGCGCTTAGCGGCCCCTACCACACTGACGGATACAGCTGATGATCAGCGAGGATCAGCTCCGGGGC
The DNA here is from genome assembly GCF_023501985.1 of Nocardia sputi. NCBI lineage: Bacteria > Bacillati > Actinomycetota > Actinomycetes > Mycobacteriales > Nocardiaceae > Nocardia > Nocardia sputi. The sequence goes on from NZ_JAMFLC010000017.1 coordinate 45,479, forward strand.
TGATCCTCGGCGCTATGTCTGTACCGTCAGCGCATGGAGACTCCCGACCTCGCTGATCTCATCTGGCTCTTCGAGGACGAGCCGACACGAAAGTACGATGATCTCGACTGGCCCGTCGGTCTGCATTCCTTCCGGCTCACTCGAGGGGGTCTGGCCGTATTGTTCTCGCTCGACCCTCTGGTCGGTGAGGCGTACATCAGTCTCTATGCCGGCGAGGAGGAGATTGCTTACTTGGGCCGTCTGCGTCAGCTGGATCGGTTGACCATCGTCCGTGGCCCGTCCGGCTACGAAGGACTGCAGCTCTGGTTCCCGAGCGACACGAACGAACCTCTCGCACTGCAGACCAAACCTCAGATCCGTCTGTCGTGGAACATACGAGACGTGGGCACGTGGTAGTTCATCCAGGCAGGACCGCAAGGGGCGGGCAAGCGCTGGGGCGATTTGGCGGTTACACGCGCGGCGTGGTGCCGCTGATGATGCGGTGGATGGTGGAGCGGCCGACGCTGTATTCCTGGGCGAGGTCGGCAAGGCTCGCGTCGTCGGCGGGGTCGTGGTATCGGCGGTGGATCGTTTTCCGTGCTGCCAGAGGCAGTTTCGGTTGTTTGCCTTTCAGGCGACCCTTCTCGCGGGCTTTGGCCATGCCTTCGCGGGTGCGCAGGTGGTTCAGGTTGGCCTCGAACTCGGCGACCATGGCGAGGGTTTGCAGGAACAGCTTGCCGAACGGGTCGGCCCAGTCGTAGATCGAGCTGCCGAGCCCGAACAAGACGTCGCGCTCGCGCAGGCTGGTCAGGATCTCGCCGGCCTCGGCCATGTTGCGGGCGAACCGGTCGAATTTCGTCGTCGTCAGCACGACCTGCCGATCGGCGACCGCGGCGGCAGCGGAGGTGACCGCGGTGAGCGCGTTGTCCAGCCCGGTGCGGTTCTTGCGGGTGGTGCCGGAGAAGCCTTTGTCGATGAAGATCCGCTCGCGCGGTACTCCGAGGGTGAGCAGTTGCTCGGTCTGGAGCTCGACATCCTGTTTGTCAGTGGAGCAGCGGCAATATCCGACGCGGAACGGCTCACCCATACCCGAAGTGTTCCATATAAGGAGGGATCACCGGAACAGTTCGCGGAACACCTTTACGGAACAGCGTGACCAGGGCCTGGGTTCGGTGACCGTGGTGTTCCGTTGGCGGATCGGCTTGCGGAACACCACTACGCCAACAACACCGTACTTTGCACTTCATGACAGCTTCAGGAGTTCGGGGCCGCCACCAGCCGCGCCCTGGACTCGGTCACCGACACCGAAGTCGGCGCCGCACTGGAAACCCTCTGGGGCACCGCCGCGGTGAACACCTGGAACGCGCGCCGCGCCGCAGTCGGCAAATGGCTGTCCTGGTGCGCCGAGCAGGGCTGGACCGCACCGAGCGTCCCGGCCTCGGTCGCGCGGTCCACACCGCCGGACTCCGACACCCCCGTCCGCTCGCGCACCGCGATCGACCGGCTCATCGCCCGCCGCGAGATCCACCTGCGGGAGAAGACGCTGTGGCGGATGCTGTACGAAACCTGTGCCCGTGCCGAGGAACTGCTCCAGCTCAACATCGAAGACCTCGACCTCGCAGGGCGGTGCGCGGCGGTGAAGTCCAAGGGCACCAAACCCCGCACCCGCCGCCGCGGCGCCGACCACCACGAACACGTCCTCGAGAACGTCTACTGGGACGCGGGCACCGCCCGCCTGCTGCCCCGGCTCATCCGCGACCGCACCCGCGGGCCTGTGTTCGTGACCCACCGCCGACCCGGGCCCGGCAAGTACCTCGCCGACCGCGACATCTGTCCCGACACCGGCCTGGCCCGGCTGTCCTACGACCAGGCCCGCGACCTGCTCGACACCGCCACCGCCGTCGATGGCCCCCGGACCGGCTGGGACCTGCACGAACTGCGCCACTCCGGCCTGACCCACCTCGGGGAAGCCGGGGCCAGCCTGCTGGAACTGATGGCCAAGTCCCGCCACCGCAAAGCCGAGAACCTGCGCCGCTACTTCAAACCATCCCCGCAAGCGATGCGTGAGTTGACCTCGATCCTGGGCCCGGACACCAACCGCCGCTGAACAAGCTACGCCATATCCGTTGATTTTTCGGCGGTTACTACCGGAACCCCGCGTCGGCGGCGCAGGGTGCGCTGAAGACCAAGCCACCGAGTGGTTGCACCGGATGCGGACATTCCGCGGCTCGATCGAGCAACCTCGCTCGCGTCGTCGCCTCGGAGCATCAGCCGTTGGCTGTTCTGGCCACCTCGGAACGCCGCTGACCGGCTGTGTCAGCCGATGACCGCGTACGGGCGATGGACTTTGATGGCCGAGTCCAGAACTCGGGTGACCGCCGCGCGGGAGACACCGAGTTCGTTCGCGATGGCGGGAGTCGAGCCCCCTTGGTCGGCGAGCGTGAGGATTTCCCTGACCTCCTCGATCGGCAAGCTGGACAGGCGCCGGGTGGTGATGGCCCGCGCGATCGCCGAGATCTCGTCGTCGTCGGTGTCGGCCTCTTCCGGCTCGGCGGGGAGTTCGCCGTCCTCGTCGTCGTCGGCATCCAGAATCGGCAAAGGTTCCGGGCGCGGTGGTTCCGGGGATTGCTCGAGGGCGAGTTGTTCGCCCTCCGGTTCGGCGGAGCGATCGTTCTGCTCGCCGGACAGCGACTTTCCGCGTTTCGCCGCACGCGCAGCGGTGGCGTTCGGATGCACCTGCGTGGCGGCGTCCGTGGTGGCCGAGGCCGGTGTGCGCCCGGGTTCGGCGGCGCCGGCGCTCGGGTGCCGAACGGGGTCGTTTCCGCGAGGCGCGCGATCCGGATGACCGCCGTGATCGACATGCGGATGCGGCGATGCCGCAACGGCGGTGCCGTGCTCGCGGTTCGGCGGTACGAGGCGACGCTCCCGTAATTCGAGTCCATCGTGCAGGTCGTCGAGCGAGATCTGCTGAGACGTCTGCGTGGGTTCGGGACGCGTCTCCTGCGTGGTGGTATCCGCCGGGTCCGCGATCGTGCCGCCCGCGTCGACCGACGAAGGAGCGCCTGCCTGGCTCGGTTGTCCACGTTCCGCGTCCGCTTCGGAAGTGGGCGCCGGGGCGTCAGCCGCTCGGGTCGTGGGCTCGTGGGTGGGGAGATGGAAGACGTAATCGGCGACAGCGGAGGTCGAATGATCCGCAGGCGGGGCTGTCACGTCCTCGCCGTTGGCGGTGGAGGAATGTGTGCTTTCGTCGGGCGTGAGGCTGCCCGTATGGCCGTTGGTGGCAAGGGGAGGGGTGTGTCCGTTGACCCGCAGGTCCCGACCGCGGAGGCCGGGTGAGATCCCGGCGGCGTGGCCGTTTGTGTTCGCACGACTGCCGTGTCCGTTGCTCTGCGCGTGATGTGCCGCGTCCGTGACGCTCTCGGCGCTGTATCCGTTCGTGGTCGGACGAAAGGTGGATTCGTCACCGTGCGTGCGTCCGGTGGGGGAGTTCTCGGCTGTGTATCCATTGGTGATCGGACGGACGCTGTGTCCGTTGGTCCGCACGTCATGGGCAGCGCCGGTGGTGGAGTTCTCGACGGTGTGGCCGTTGGAAGCCGGACGGACGCGGCGCTCATCGAGGCGAAGCTCGGCGGCGTTGCCGTCGGCGCTCTCGCCTTCGATCGGCAGGGCAGCGTGACCATTCGGAAGGATGTGACCGTTCACCGTGGTCTCGGCCCTGCGGCTGTTCGTGACGTGGGGGAATGCGTGGCCGTTCGCGGGGGAGGCGACCGCGTGGCTGTGCGCCGGCTCCGCGTTGACGTTGCCTCTGTTCGCCGAGTCGGTGGTGTGGCCATCAGACGATGACGTGACCGGTGTGTTCGTTGTGGCTGATTTGCCGCGCGGGGAATCGGAGCGGTCGACAACCGCCGTGTCCGCCGAACGGTGGGCAGCGGTATCAAGTCCGGCCCGTGGGACGTGCACGCCGTCCGGCTGACTGATGCGCCTGTCGGATTCCGCACCGCGTCCCGGATCGAAGTCCTCGTGCCGATGGGCCGCTGTGTCCCATCCGAATTCGCTGTGAGCCGAATTCACGCCGTCGAGCGGGCGAAGACGATCACTATCCGAGAGGCCAGGAATACGCTCCGCGTCGATCCGAACCGGCTGCGGTTCGCGCTCGATCACCGGCGCGCCGTCGATCAGCACCGCGTACCGCGCGGAAACCCAGGCGTGCAACCAGATCACCACGCCGACCATCACCGGAGCGATCGCGTACTCGGCGGCGCGGCCGAGGTCCCCCGCGGCGAGATGCGGTCCGGTATTGAGCGCCACGGTCGTACCGAGCAGAGCCGCCTCGAAGAGGATCACTTTGCCGCGCGCCAGCTCCCGGCCCCACCGTGCCGCGGTCGTCGCCGCCACCATGATGGTGATGATCGGAATCGAGATCATCGCCTCGATGCCGTAGCTCAACCAGTACAGCGGATCGGACATGTCGCCGCTGGGCACCAGATTGTGCTGCACGTTGACCCCTGCCCACACCATGCCGAGCACGACGACGGCGATCAACGCACGCGACGACCACTCCGCCCGCCGGTAGAGCTGCGCCAATCGCGCGTCCTCGCTGGACACCCGCCGCCGCGCCGCCAGCGCGCGCCGGTGCCAACGGGCGTCGGCCTCCTCCGACCGGCGCAACGCGGCCGCGGACTTCCGGTCACGCCGCTGTGCGGCCAGCTCTTCCTCGATCTCCAGTCGCCGCTGCTTGCGTCGCTGCGCGCGGATCCATTCCGCGAGTTCGCGCTCCGCGCTGATCTCGCGTTCGGACAGCACTTGCAGCAACGCCGGGTCCAGCTGCAGGGGCAATTTGCCGCGCGCGGTCTCGACTTGCTGCGCCAGCGCGGCGATCTCGGAACTACCGTTCGACAGTTCGTCGGGCATCGCGAGCCTTCCCAAGAGCAGATGTCATGCCGGGTGGTGGAGACATGAGTGCTCGAACATATGTGTGATCGCCAGTGAGACTAAACCGCCCTATGCTCGTGGTCAACGTGGCCGAATCCGGGCCGACGGCGACACGCCGAACTGCCGAAATTCACGATGCGGCTCGATTATCCGGATGAGCGGCCATTTCGTAGCCCACCTGCGTGTCGAAACTCAGTTCGAATTCACATCCCGTCCGGAGCGGCTTTTTCACCGCCCGGGGTTGCCCGGGGGGCGGGATCAGCTCAGCGTGGTGTGCCAGACAATAGCGGCCGCCAAGGCGCCCGCACCGTTGACCGACCAGTGCAGTGCGATCGGGGCGAGCAGGCTGCCGCTGCGGTGGCGCAGCCAGGTGAACACCGCACCTGCGGCGGCCGTCGCGACCACGGCGAGCAGGATTCCGATGACCTGTCCGGCGACGCCCCCGCCGATGACTCCGCTCAGGCCGCGGTTGCCCGCGGTGAGGCCGAAGGAGGAGGCGATGTGCCAGAGACCGAACAGCAGGGAACCCGCCGCGAAGACGCCGCGCGCGCCGTACGCGCGCAGCAGTGTGCCGTGCAGCACACCTCGGAATGCCAGTTCCTCGGGGATCACCGTTTGCAGGGGGATGACGATCATCGAGGCGATCAACGCGCCCGAGATGGTGGCGTAGCGATCGGCCAGGAAGAACGGCCGGGTCAGCGGGAGCGCCGCCCCGATCGCGACGACGGCGAGGACCAGCGCCGCCGCGCCGAGCGCGTAGAGCGAGCCGCGCCGCCAGTGCCGAGGGGAAAGCCCGAGCTCGGACCAGCCGAGGCCGCGCCTGCGCACCAATGCGAGCAGCGCGATCGCCGCCACCGGCACCGTGACGATGCTCGCCCACGCGGTGGTGAAGTGCGCGATCAGATTGGTGCCCGCCAAGACCAGCACCACGACGGCGACGTCGATGTATGCGTGCATCTTGCGTCGTTGCTGGACTGTTGCTGCTAGGTCTGGCTCAGGCATCCCGGACCAGTGTACGGATCTGGAACAGGTTCGCTACGCGCCCCCGCCCCACTGATGAATAGGCCACTTCTCCCTGGCGTGCGGACCGCTTCCCTCAGCCCGCCCACCCGTGCGGATCGGTCCACGCCCGCAACGTGCGAGTGGTCTCGAAGCGGCGCGGCTCGCGGGTGATCGGGTCTGTGAACTCGAGCACGGCGGCCAGCAACTGGAGCGGTCTGGTGAAGTCGTCGACGGGTTTCTCGGTGAGCACCGGGTAGAAGTCGTCGCCGAGAATAGGAATGCCGAGGCTGTTCATGTGCAGGCGCAACTGGTGGGTCCGGCCGGTGTGCGGGCGCAGCCGGTAGCGGCCGAGGCTGTCGCGGTGCTCGAGCAGTTCGATCTCGGTTTCCGCGTTGGGCTCGCCCGGCACCTGTTGGGCCGCGAGCACCTGCTTCTCCTTGATGATCCGGCTGCGCACCACGCGGGGCAGCGTGAGGCCGGGATCGAACCGGGCGATCGCCTCGTACTCCTTGCGCACGGTGCGCTTGTGGAACATGGTCTGGTACGCGCCGCGACGGGCCGGATTGATCACGAACAGCACCAAGCCCGCCGTGACGCGGTCGAGCCGGTGCGCCGGGACCAGATCGGGGAGGTCGAGCTCCCGGCGCAATCGCACCAGCGCGGTCTGCAGGATATGCCGACCGCGCGGGATCGTGGCCAGGAAGTGCGGCTTGTCCACGACCAGCAGGTCGTCGTCGCGATGCACGACGGGGATGTCGAACGGGACCACCGCCTCCTCGGGCAGATCGCGATGGAACCAGACCGCGCCGCCCGGAACGTACGGTGCGTCGGGAGCGATCGGCCCGTCCAGGTCGACGATGCCGCCCGCGTGCAGCAGTTCGTCTATGCGCGTCGCGGGCACCCTGGGCAGGCGCTCCACCAGGTGGTCCCGGATGGTCGCCCAGTCGCCCTGCTCCGGCAATCGCAGCCGAGCCGGGTCCAAGCCGTGCCGTTTCGGCAACGGCGGTTGTTGCCGCCTTCTCATCGGTGTCGACCCTAGCCGCAGGCTGGTCGCGGGAGGTCCGAGGCCGCCTCAGTGGGCGCGAACCGCGATGCCCGGGTAATCGAGCACCAAGCCGGACTTGTCGTACTCGAGGCAGCAGGTGAAGTCGACGTCGGGGGCGGCGTAGTCGAACCGAGGGCCGTGCTCGCCGTCGGCGATGCGGGCGTAACGCTGTTCCAGCCGCCCCACCGCAGCGCCGGAGGCGTACACGTAGGCCGCGGGCGCGTGAGCGGCATCGCCGACCTCCTGCGCCGACCGATGCACCGGAAGCGCGTTGGTCAGCGCCGAGGACTCCAGGTCGACGTCGAGGCAGCCGTCGAGCAGCGGCGCTGGCATGCTGTCCAGCAGCCAGGACCCGGCACCGTCCGATTCCAGCACCAGCGTGTTCCAGCCACCGGGTTTGCGCACGGCGACCTGGGCCCGGCGCGTACGCCATTCGGGATCCAGCGCTATCCGGTAGTCCACCACCCAGGCCGTGCCGTCCTCGACGGCCGTCGTGCAGCCGTCGGTCAGCACGCCTTGCTCGGTGACCCGGAAATAGGCCACCTCGAAGCCCTCGCGTGCGGTCCGATGCCGCCACGCGGCGGTGGGTGGTGGCGGCGCGAACATCATCGGGTCAGAATCCGCGCAGGCGATCGGGGGTGATACGCAGCACGACCGAGTACTCGGCGTAGAACTGCTCGTCGGTCATCTCGATGGAGCGCAGTCCATCGGCGTACTTCGTCGTGAAGGCCGCGATCTCATCGGCGCCGGGCCGCTGCTCGATGACGCGCGCCGTACCGGTGAACACGACCACGTCGCCGCCGGTCTCGGTGCTGTTGAGGTTCAAGGCGACCCGGGGGTTGCGCTCGATGTTGCGCACCTTCGGCTTGCCGGGCTGGCTGAAGATCAGGAATTCGCCGTCGCGCCACTGGAACCAGACGGGATTCGGCTGCGGTGTGCCGGTGGGGCCGACGGTGGTCAGCCAGAGGACGGACTCGCGGTTCAGTCGTTCGGCGACTTTCGCGCCGAATTCGGTGTCGGTGTCGACGACAGGGGCGGATCGATCGGATGCCGTGGAGGTCATGGCAGGAACAACACCGCGGCACCCGGGGCGATTCCGCCCGACCCGCGGCGGCCGCCATTACGGCGTGGCCCGCTCGTCGAGCACCATCAAGCGTGCCTCGACCAGCGTCTTGCGCGCGCGGCGGCGGACCCGGCACAGTTCCACGCTGCAATCCAGGTGCACCTGCATAGCCCGGTGCGCCTGGCCCGCACTCAGTTCGCCGGGGTCACGCGCGGAATTCGACAGAACCGAGAACAACTCCATGCCATACATATCCGGTGCTCCTGTGCTCCGATAGTTCCCGCTTTCGCTCGAAATTAGCGATGTGCACGAGCTATCGGACCCGGATGTACCGCCGTTCACGGAGGTTTCCCCGGCGCGTCGGGAGTACGAAAACCGCGGGTCCGGAACAATTTTCGCACATTGACGGAACACGGCGGGGAGGACAACTTCGGGGTGAGTGTCGATCGAGGCGCGGCGGTGCGGACGGTGTGCTCCGCTGTTCACGTGCCTGCGCACGGCCCCTCCCTGATCACATCTCAGAAAGTCGGCTCGGTCTTCCATGCTGGGACGCTGGCGGATGTCGGCGAGCTGAGGCCGAAGGGTTGGAGACGCGGACGGATGCCGGTGTATTCACGCCGCCGGTGGCGAAGAGGGGAACCGGTCGCTGAAGATGCTCGGCGAATGCAAAACGCGGGAGCGGAGGCGCGCCGGGGTTCGTCCTGGGGATAGTCGCCGAGCACAACAAAATATAGGTTAGGCAACCCTATTTTGTTGCGATATGCTGCTTGCCGAGATGCCTGACCGGGCGGTCGGCGCGATACCTCCGGAACGGCTGGGACTTCGAAGCGTTCCTACAGCCCGGACCGGTGCGGGCATCCCGCGAGACAGAGGAGTGACGGCAGTGATGGAGTCAGGGCAGGGGACCGGGGCGGAGTCGGTTGCGGCGGCGGCGATGGACACCGACGAAGTACGCGAGGCGGTGGCCGCGCAACTGGGCGTCGCCGCGGACACGATCACCGACCGTGACGACCTGATCCAGCTGGGCCTCGATTCCATCCGCACCATGAAGTTGGCCGGCGCCTGGCGAAAGCGCGGCTACGACGTCAACTTCGCCGAACTGGCCGCTGCGCCGACAGTGGCGGACTGGCACCGGATCCTCGCGTCGGGCGCGCGACCCGCGGCGTCCGAAAGCGCCGTCGTCGGCAGCGGGCGGCAGGTAGGGGACCGGACCGGCGGAACGGCGGAAGATTCGGCGCAGCGGGCGGACGAGTTCGCCCCGTTCCCGCTCGCAACCATGCAGCACGCATACTGGATCGGACGTTCCGACGAGCAGGAACTCGGGGGCGTGGCGGCGCACCTGTACGTCGAATTCGACGGCAGCCAGGTTGATCCCGCGCGACTGGAGCGCGCGGTGGCCGACCTGGCGGCGGCGCATCCGATGCTGCGCACCAGATTCCTGCCGGACGGTACCCAACAGACGATGGACGCGCCGGGACGCACGGTGTTCAGCGTCGTTGACCTGCGTGAGCACGCGCACGACGCCGCCGAGGCGGCTTTGACACGACTGCGCGACCAAAAAACCCATCAGCGTTTGGACATCGCGGACGGACAGGTCTTCGACGTCACGCTCACCCTGCTCGCGGAGGGGCGTACCCGGCTACACCTGGACGTCGACATGCTGGCTGGGGATGCGATGAGTTATCGGGTACTGGTCGCGGATCTCTCCGAGCTGTATCACGGAGCCCAGCTGTCGGAGCAATCTTATAGCTACCGTCAATATCGGACCGAGCGGAAGGTGGACACCGCCGCCCGCGAGCGTGACCGCCAGTGGTGGCAGCAGCGGCTGCCGGACCTGCCGGGCGCCCCGGAGCTGCCCACCGTTCCCGTCGGGGAGCGCGTCGAACCGCATCGCACGGTTCGCTACGACCACTGGCTGGCTCCGGAAGCGAAGGAGCGGTTGTCGGCGGCCGCGCACGAGCGCGGGATCACCCCCGCCATGGCATTGGCGGCGGTATTCGCCGAGACCATCGGCGGCTGGTCGGCCCAGAGCCGGTTCCTGCTGAATGTGCCGCTTTTTCACCGGGAGCCGGTGGACCCCGGCATCGACCGGGTGGTCGGCGACTTCACCTCGTCGATCATGCTGGACGTGGACGTCACCGAGAACGTGACCGTCGCCGAGCGAGCCAGATCGCTGCAGCGCAGCATGCACGAAAGTGGTGCGCACACCGCCTATTCCGGGCTGGAGGTGCTGCGTGACCTCGGCCGATACCGAGGTGAGCCGGTATTGGCGCCGATCGTCTACACGAGTGCGCTCAATCTCGGCGAACTATTCGCCGAGTCGGTCACCGGCACCTTCGGCGAACCGGTATGGATCATCTCGCAGGGGCCGCAGGTGCTGCTGGACGCGCAGGTCACCGAGATCCGTGGCGGACTGTTGCTCAACTGGGATGTCCGGCAATCCGCGTTTCCGGCGGGGATGATCGACACCATGTTCGCCCGCTACATCGAGGCGGTCGCGCGGCTCGCCGAGGGGTCGGCGGGCTGGGATGCCGAGGCGCCGGTTCGGCTACCGGTGGCACAGGCCGCGGTGCGCGCGCAGATCAACGCCACCGACGGGCCGGTCAGTGGGCGTTGCCTGCACCAAGGACTGTTCGAGCACGCCCGGACGAAACCCGATGCGCCCGCCGTGGTGTGGAGCCGCGACGGTGCGGACGGTGTGTGGACCTACCGTGAGTTGGCTGCGCAGGCACTGGCCGTCGCGGGCGCGTTGCGCGACAACGGTGTCGAGTCCGGTGACGCCGTGGCGGTGCAGTTGCCCAAGGGGCCGGACCAAATCGTGGCCGTGCTGGGCATTCTCGCGGCAGGTGCCGCCTACGTGCCCATCGGATTCGATCAACCCGTAGCCCGGCGTGCGGAGATCCTGCGGACGGGTGCGGTGGCCGTTGCCCTTACCGTCGAGGGCGCCGACATGGGCGAACAGGTCCGCTGTGTGCCGATGACCGCGGCCAGGCGGCATGTGAACCCGTTGCGGGAGCCGGTGCTCCCGGACACGCGCAGCATCGCCTACGTCATCTTCACCTCGGGCTCCACAGGTGTGCCGAAGGGTGTCGACGTCCCACACTGCGCGGCGATGAACACCATAGACGCGGTGAACGACTGGTTCGAGGTCGGTTCCACCGACCGGGTGCTCGGCCTGTCCGCCCTGGAGTTCGACGCCTCGGTCTATGACATCTTCGGGATGTTCTCGGTCGGCGCAGCGGTGGTCGCGCTCGACGCGGAACAACGCGCCGAGGCCACCTCCTGGGTCGAACTCCTTCGCCGTCACCGGGTTTCCATTCTCAATTGCGTCCCCGCCATGCTGGACATGATCCTGGAAGTCGGCGGTGGGGAACTGGGTGGCTCACTGCGTGCGGTGACACTGGGCGGCGACTGGGTCGGCGCCGACTTGGCACGCCGACTCGCTCGCCAGGTCCCCGGTTGCCGGTTCTCGGGACTGGGTGGTGCGACCGAGACGGCCATCCACAACACCATCTGTGAGGTCGCCGATCCTCCCGAGCACTGGGCGACGGTGCCGTTTGGCGTGCCCCTGCGCAATGTGCGCTGCCGGGTCGTCTCGCAGGCCGGCCGTGATTGCCCCGATTGGGTGCCGGGTGAGTTCTGGGTCGGCGGCGCCGGCGTGGCGGCCGGCTACCGCAACGATCCGGAGCGGACGGCGGAGCGGTTTGTCGAACACGAGGGGATGCGCTGGTATCGCACCGGTGATCTGGCCCGGTACTGGCCGGACGGCACCATCGAGTTCTTGGGTCGTGCCGACCATCAAGTGCAGATCCGTGGCTACCGTGTGGAACTCGGCGAGGTCGAGACCGCGTTACGGGCGGTGGACGGCGTCCGCCATGCCGTTGCCGCGGTCGTGGGCGACAGCTCGCCGAAACTGGTCGCGGCGGTGTCCGGGCCCACCGGATGTGCCGCGGATATCACCGATGCGGTATCGGAGCTGTTGCCCAGCTATATGATTCCGACTCGCATCGAGGTACTCGATCGCATGCCGTTGACCGCGAACGGAAAGCTGGACCGCCGCGCCGTGGTTGCCCTGCTCGAACCGAGCGCCGGGGATGGGTCGGACGGTCGGCCACGCACTGATGTGGAAGCCGCGCTCGCGGATATCGTCGCCGGGGTGCTCGGCGTCGACAGCGTCGGCGTGCACGACGACTTCTTCCAGCTCGGCGGAGATTCGGTGCTGGCCACCACCGTCATCGCGCGCGTGCGCGACTGGCTGGACACCGAGCACGCGCTGGTTGCCGACATGTTCGCGTCCCGCACCGTCGCGGGACTCGCGCAACGACTTCAGAGCAGGGATCCACATGCCGACCGGCTGGCGCAGGTGGCCAAGATGTACCTGGAGGTATCCGCGATGAGCGACGACGAGGTGCTGTCGCAGACTCAGAGTATGGCCTGAGGCCGGGGAGAGGAGCGCCTCGCATCAGGGCGAGGCGCTACCGAACTACTTCCAGTAGGCCTGGTACTTGATCGAAGTCTTCGGCAACTGGTGGGTTGTCTTCAGAGCCTTAACGATCGTGCGGGTCGTGTGACCGTCGCAGCCGGCCCACGCGAAAACGTCCTTGGAGCAGTCCAACTCATGTGCTTGTTCGCGCAGCAGCCTTCCGTCATCGATGCGCTGCACCCAGGTCACCTGGTGGTGCGGCTTGTTGCGTACCGGAAGCGAGGTGTCGGATTCGTACTGCCATTCCAGCCAGACCCTCGCGGGCGCGTCGCCGATCGCGTCGAGCAGCGAATTGATCGCCGGCAGCGAGGCGGTGTCCCCGAAAATGACGTACTCGCTCGGTACGGTGTCGGGCAGCTGAAACTTCGAGCCGAGCACGGACGCCTCGATTTCCTCGCCGACCGCCGCTCGCTGTGCCCACGCGCTGGCCGGACCGCCGTGCAAAGCGAATTCGATGTAGAAGTGGTCGGCCGCGGGGTCTTGATCCACCAGGGTGTACGCACGATGGTGCAACTTGTCGGTGACCGCATCGGGGATCCACAACCGGATGAACTGGGTTGGGTGGACCGGATGGTCGGCGAGCAGACCGCCCGCGGCGAAGCCGATCCGCACATATTTGTCGGTGATGCTCTCGGTGGAGGTGACGCGCAGTCGATAGTCGTCGGCACGCCACAGCTTCAACATGACGCCGTTGGTTCCTTTACCCATGTGATTAAGGTTAGCCTAAGTATACTTGGAAGTCTTGTTCGCCGTTCTATCGGCGGCGGCACAGACGATCCGCTTCGCGGCCGGGCGCCGATCCGGTGGCTGGGATGAAGATGGGAGAACCGGTGGACAGACTTCTGGTGGTCGGCGCGGGTCCGAAAGCCATGGCCGTCGCGGCGAAGGCATACGTCCTGCGTGAACTCGGCCTGCCCGCGCCGCAGGTAGTTGTGGCGGAACCGCATGCGGTGGGTGGCAATTGGTTGCCGAACGGTGGCTGGACCGACGGCCAGCACCGGCTGGGCACCAGCCCCGAAAAGGATGTGGGATTTCCGTACCACTCCACCTGGGCACGCGGGCACAACCGCGAGATCAACGAGGCGATGATGGCGTTCAGTTGGACGTCGTTCCTCGTCGAACGCGGCACGTACGCCGAATGGGTCGACCGCGGCCGCCCCAATCCGCATCATCATGTCTGGGCCAAATATCTGCAGTGGGTCGCGAAGAAGGCCGAGGTCGAGATCGTGCCAGGGGCGGTGCGCAAGATCTCCGCGGCGGCCGACGGCTGGCTGGTCTCGGTGGTCGACGCGGACGGCGTTGCGTCCGAGATCGATGCGGACCGGCTGATGATCACCGGGCCGGGCGACAGCAGGCGTGCGCTGGCCGCTCATCCGAAAGTGTTGAGCATCGCCGACTTCTGGGATCTGGTCGGCCGCCGCCGGTTGCCGGTTTCGTCGCGAGCGGCGGTGATCGGCGGCGGTGAGACCGCGGGCTCCGCGATGGACGAGTTGGTCCGTCACGATGTACTGACCGTCTCGGTGATCTCGCCCGCCGCCACGATCTACACCCGCGGCGAGAGCTACTTCGAGAATTCGCTGTACAGCGATCCCGCCAAGTGGCGGGGGTTGAGCATAGAAGAACGCCGGGACGTCGTGCGGCGCACCGACCGCGGTGTGTTCTCGGTGCGCGTGCAGGAAAACCTGTTGGGCGACAATCGGGTTCATCATTTGCAGGGGCGTGTCGTGCGGGTGGCGGAGCAAGGCGAGGGCGTCGCGCTGACGTTGCGCAACGAGGGGCGCCCGGATCGGGTGCATGTCTTCGATCTGGTGGTGGACGCGACCGGCGGTCAGCCGCTGTGGTTCCTGGAGATGTTCGATGTCGACGCCGCAGATCTGGTGGAACTCGCGATCGGCGGCCCGATCACGCAGCCGCGGATCGAGGCGGCGATCGGCCACGACCTGGCGGTGACCGGCCTCGATGCAAAGCTCTACCTGCCGAATCTCGCTGGTCTGGCGCAGGGCCCCGGATTCCCGAATCTGAGCTGCCTGGGGGAACTTTCGGATCGGGTGCTGCAGGCGGCTCCGACCCGTGCGCGCTCGGTAGCCGTGCGCGCTCAGGGAGGTTCGGCCGGTCGCTAGACGCGGGCGGTCAGCGCCGGATCGCCGGTACGTCCTGCGGCTCACGCGGCAATGTGCACAGAGCGATCCGGCGGCCGGGCCGCACATCGAACTCGCCCAGTTCGAGCCAGCCGTTCTTGGCCAAAGCTCTGCGTACCGAGATGTTCTGGTGATCCGGATCGCCCATCAGGCGGCGGCATTCCGGTTCAGCGGCCCAGATGCCCTCGGCCAGGAGGCCGATCCACTTCGACATGACGCCTCGGCCGATCACGTTCTGGTCCGCGGTCGCGATATGGAAAGCCATGTCCCGTGGGTCGGCGTGGTAGAACCGCGCGCACTCGTCCTTCGCCGGCCGGTACAGCTCTACGTAGGCGACTTCGCGTCGGCCGAGTTCTGGCAAGTCGATGGCTGCGAAATCGAAACTGACGATGCATGGTCGCGAGTAAGTTCCGGCGAGCTGTGCGGCGATGTCGGCCCGTCTGCGCTCCGGGGGCCACGGTTGTTCCCAAGTCCGAGCCAGGTGGGGGAGGCTCATCCATTCGGCGATCGTCGCGGGATCGTCGCTGTCGGGATCGGCCACCCGAAGAGCGAACGGCTCGGGGAAATCGGGAATCACAGGTGCTGGGGCGGCGCGGACATCGTCGGGGATATCGGTCAGTTCTCGCTTGAGAACGTACGGCGTTCCAGTCGGATTCATCGTTCGGCGGCTCCTCGGTCGTCGCGGTCACGTTCGGCCGCAGCACTGGGTCTCGGGTTGTCGGTAAGGTTACCCTATGCTAAGGACGCTTCGGGTGGTTGCTCGGATCGACCAGGAATCGAAGCGCATACGTCGGTCCGGACCGCAACGACTGTTCCAGCCGATACCCGTGCTGCGGGAGCCGGCGCTACGCCGAGATCCTCGTGAGGGAGACGCATGCTTTCGAAGCCGGGCGCCGGCCGCGCGCCATCTGACAATTCGCCGGTGCGCCCGGTGCGCCCGGTGCGCCCGGTGCGCCCGGTGCGAGCCGAGCCCGGTGCCGGTATCGACGCGGGAGTTCGCGTGAACACTCTCGCGGTTCGAGATCCCGCCGGTTCGGCCGACGCCGATCTCGGCGGGACGGATGGGCTGACCGCTGACGAGCGACGGCGGGTGCTCGACGAGTGGGCCACCGGTGTGGAATTGCCCGAGGCGCCCGGCATCGCCGACCTGGTTCGCCGGGCTCGGATGATCCCCGGCATTCGTACCGCTATCCGCTGCGACACAGTGACTCTCACCTATAGCGATTTCTTCGCATGGCTGGATATGCCCGCGGTGGAAAGAGTGTCGGTGAACGCGTCGGTCGACCGCTTGGTTCGACTGGTGGCCATGCTCGGCGATGGAGCCATGGCCGTCGCCGGCGGGGCGCCGGAGATCGCTGTGCTGCCCGGTTCGGCACTGGAAGTGGCTGTCGAGGACCGCCGTACGATCGCCGCCGAACGTCGGTATGGAAAACCAGATTGCGTGTGGGGTTCCGCCGACGTGCGGCTGCTCTCCGCAGGGTGGAGCGACGCTCAGGTCACCGTCGAGCTGCTGGCCGCCCTCGCGGACGGTGCGACGTCGGTCGTCGCCACGCAGCCGCAGTGGAGCGACCCGAACGCGGTGGTCGAACTCATTGCGACATCCGCGGTAACCCACGTTACCGCCGACGTGGCTACGGTCGAACGTATCGCTGCCACGGGCGCCGAGCTACCGACGGTACGGCGCTGGGATGTTACCGGGGTCTGCCCTGCGCCACTGCTTTCCGGCCGACTCGTCACACAGTCGACGGAATCGATCGCCACGTTCGGTTATACGGTGCCCGCCTACGCTGGTGCGGTGACGCGCGGCTCGCTGGACGGAACCGGACACACGAGGCCGATCCCAGGCGCCAGAGTGCTGGTCTTGGACGAGTTTCGGCAACCGGTCCCGCCCGGAGTGATCGGCGAGGTCTACGTGGGTGGCGCCGCGCTCGGCGCCGAGGGTGGGAATCCGTCCGCCCGCAACCGTTTCGTGGACGATCCGTTCCTGCCGGAAGGCCGATTGTTTCGAACCGGCGATCGTGCAGGCTGGACCACGGACGGCTCGCTGGAATGCGCTTGCCGCGCTTGCCGTTTCTGATGAGGCGGCGTGATCGCGGTGGCCCAGCCGATCATGATCGGCGGGGCCACCGCCGCGGTGCAGCCGAGTACAGCCCGCTCGGGCTCCTTGCTCTCAGTCGCGGATCGCGGCGAAGATCCGCTGGTCGAGCATGTGCATCGGATGATCGGCGTCGGGCAGCACCAGCATGGGAGTGAACCCTGAACTGGTGAGCTGATCACGCCACTCGTCTTCGGTGAGGAAAATCCGCGCCCCGGCTCGGATGTCGGAACTGCCGGGGTGCGGTTGACCGGGGCCTGCCGACATCAGGAATTTCATGGATGTCAGCAGCTGGAAGTTCGCCCGGCACGCCTCGATGAAGACAACCGCGCCACCGGGGTTGAGCAGGTCGTGTAGCTGGCGGAGAGTTTCGCCGATGTGGTGGGCATTGTGCACGACATTGGCCGCGAGCACGATGTCGTAGGGCGGCTGCTCCCCGAGGTCGGTATTGAGGTCCATGATTCCGTATCGCATCCACGGATATTCGGAGAACCGCTTCTGCGCCGCGGCGAGGAAGAAGGTCGACAGGTCGGTGAAGTGGTAGTCCACGGACAGTCCCGACAGTCCGGCCAGGACATCATTGGTTGTTCCTCCGATACCGGCCCCCAATTCGAGTATCCGGATCGGTGATCGGTCGCGTTCCAGTCGCTCGGCTATGCCCGCGACGATCTCGCGGGCGGCGGTATTGAGATAGCTACTGATGATGTTGTCCCGATATGCGGCTTCGGCGGTGAGCATGTCGCCGTCGGGGAACAACAACTCCTGGACGCGAACGCGGTCCTGCGCGAGTTCGGTCAGGTGCTCATCGGACCGCTGCAGGAAGGTCGCGAACTCGGGCGAGTAGCCCAGGTCGGCGCACACTGCGAACAAGTCGGGACGAGCCGGCGCCGGTACCGGACCCACGGCGCGATAGCCGTGCGCCGGGACGTGCTCGAGACAACCGTGTGTCGTGAGCTCGTCGAGCCAGCGCTGTAGCAACCACCGATGTCGCGGTGCGAATTCCAGACGCGTGGCGATCTCGTCCACGGTGTGGACGGCGCCATCCCGCAGTACCGGATCCAGAGTCTCCATCATCGCTCGCAGCCCGAAGGTGTCCAGATCCGCGCGTGCGGAGCGCATTCGGTCGGGATCCAGATCGGCTGGCACTGCGTGCGCCGCTGCCAGCCGCGCACGCTCGGCGATGTCCACGGGCTTCGTGGCGTGCACTGCTCGCGCCGGGCGCACCGATTCCGCGGGAACGTCGGGCTGTTGGGAGGATACAGGGCGTGCCGGTGTGCCCGTCCTCGCCGGAATCGGCGCGTGCGAACGGACCAGCGCCACGACGTCATCGACGGACGCTCCGCCGAGAAGCTGCGCGACGGGCAGGTCGTGACCGAACTCCCCGTTGACTCGTCGACGGAATTCCAACGCCTGCAGAGAATCCAGACCGATCGCGACCATCGGAACGGAGGTGTCGATCGTAGCGACGCGATCCACACCTATGACCTCTGCCAGCAGCTTCACCATGCGTCGCGGCAAGTTCTCCCCGGCACCGGGTGCATGGTCCGCGGCGGCCGGTGCAGCCAGCTGCGACAGCAGGGGCCCGTATCCGTATGCCTCGAGAGCGGAATGCGCGCGGCTCCAATCGAACGCCGCGACGATGGCGTTCGTGTGGAGTCCATTCGATCCGAGTGCGATCGCGTCAGCGGGATTCATCGGAACGACGCCCGCTCCAGCGAGCTTCGCCGCGCCCGCGGCGCCGAGATCGAGATGTACCGTCCATTGCCCCCACTGCACCGAAACGCAATCGAGTCCCTCGGCCCGCAGCCGGTGCGCCATCGCATCGAGCATCCGGTTGGCGGCCGCGTAGACGACTTGTCCGCGTCCACCGATCGTCGCCGCCATCGAGGAACACAGCAGCACGCGGCAGTTCTGTGCGCGGGGGAGTACCTCCAGCACCTGCGAGATGCCGATGACCTTCGTCCGCAACGCCTGGTCGACCTTCTCGCTGGTGATCTGCGCCAGCTCGACATCCGAATAATCGACCGCGGCATGAATGATCAGATTCGCGGGCGTATCGCGATGTTCTTCCGCCAACCGCGAGACAGCGGACTTGTCGCGTACATCACAGCGTATGGTGCGGATTTCGGCCGTACCCGTCCGGCGAATGCGGGCCAACTGGTCGGCGATCGCCGGGGTCTCACCTGATCTGCCCACCAGCGTGATGCGGCGTGCGCCGTTGCGGGCGAAGTGAGCGCAGAACTCCAGTCCGAGGTTGCCTGTGCCACCGATGATGACGACGTTCTCCGGCCGCGCGCCGAGCGCATCCGGAGTCATCCGTTCCGCCTCGACGAGTCGCTTGGCGTACAAGCTGTCGCCACGCACCGCCAGTTCCGGTTCACCTGCGGTGTGTATCGCCGCGATGATCGCGCCGGCGGAATCCGGTCGCGTCTGTTCGGGCAACAGATCCAGATGGCGGAAGGCGACGCCGGGGTATTCGGCGCCGATGCACCGGAATCCCGCACTGGCCGCGGCGTGCACCGGGTGCGGCGGCGCGTCCTCGGCCACCACAGTTTCTCCGCCGGCCGTCAGCAGCCAGCAATCGGTCACTTCGCCACCCAATCCTGGCCACCACGATCGCAGTCCGAAGAATTCGGCGGTTCGCGCCACGGCGTTGTGGTCGTCCAGCGGCCCGGGGTTGGCGAGCAACACCACGACTGTGTCGACATCACCGCTGTCGCCGTCGTTCTCGATGTCGATCATGCGCGCCGTGGCGCCGTAGTTCTCCGCTTCGGCGCACAGCGCCGAAGCGAGTTCCGCACAGGCGCCGGTGTGATCGATGAGGCCGAGTTTGCGTGGCGGGACCAGTGAGCGTTGCACCAACCGCACCCAATCCTCGACCAGCAGTTGTGCGGGTGTCGCGGCGGCATTCTCCGGGTTGCCGGTGACCTGCTCGGTGACCGATGACGCGGCGGCGTGCTCGGCCGGTGGGGTAACCGGCCCGGCCGATGCGGCCGAGGGGGAGTTGTATGGCAACCACAACCGCAGCTCGTTCATCCGCACATTCGGGAAGTCGGGCAACGGCAGCGGAATCGTTTTCTCGGATTCGGTGCGCAGCCGGTCCCACGAGTAGTCCACGTCGCTGGTCGCCAGAACCGCCAGATTTCGCGCGAATTCGCTCAGATCGGTGGCGGTACGACTGGACGTACCGGTCACCGTAGCGCTGTGCTCGGCCGCGACAACGCTCAGATTCTCCTGGATCGACAGCTGCAACGTCGGATGTTCGGCGAGTTCGACGAAGGTGTCCACCTGTTGTGCGACCGCCGCGGCGATCGCCTTGTCGAATCGGACGATGTTGCGCAGATTCCAGAACCAGTACTCGTCGACGGGCAGGTCGGAGGTGATCGGGCCGCCGAGCGTGGCCCCGATGCACTCGATCTTCGTCTCGCTGAAGTAATGGCTGCTCAGCCTGCTCTTCACCGCATCCCGGACGTCGTCGCCGAGCTGGTTGATCGAACTGGTATGCGCGGGGTACCGGACGCGGATCACCCGGGCGAAGGTGCCACGCTCGGTGAGCGTATCCACGACGTCCTGCACTGTGCCGCGGTCACCCGATATGCCGACCATGTGCGGAGAATTGATCACCGACAACTGCGCCCATCCCGAGCGGCGCGCGAGCAAGTCCTCGCATTCGTCGCGGTCGGCGGCGACGACCGCCATCGCGTAGTCATCGGAGGCGATCCCGTCCACGGCGTGTGCCCGCGTGCCGACGATGAGGATCGCATCGGCCAGCGTCATCTTGCCCGACACATACGCCGCCGCGATCTCGCCCTGGCTGTGCCCGATCGTGACGTCGGGCTCGATGCCCACGGCCCGCCACATCGCGGCGAGCGCGGCCATCTGCAGGAACAGCGCAGGTTGCACGGTTCGCGCGCTGTCGTCGGCCGGGAAATCCTCATCGAGAACGTAGGTCAGCGGCGACGCGCCGAAGAGTTCGTGGAAGACCTCGTCACAGCGGTCGGCTTCGGCACGGAACGCGGGGGAGCCTTCGTAGTAGAGCCTGCCCATTCCGGGGCGCTGACCGCCTTGCCCCGGGAATACGAACGCGCGCCGGCGGGGCGTGGCGGGACCGTCGTTACGGACTACCGCAGGGTACGCAGTGCCCTCCGCGACGGCCCGCAGCGTGGTGGCGAGGTCGTCTCGGCCGGTGACCATAGCTACGGCTCTGTGTCGGCGCGCGACCCGGGTGCGGAACAGCATCTCCGCGACGCGGCGCGGTGATGCCTCGGGACGATCCGTGACGTAGGAGAGGATGGCCGCGGCCTCGTCTCGTAGCAGTTCAGGCGTATCCGCCGACAGGAGAACCGGAATGGTGCCGTCGGGCAGTCGATAGTCAGAAATCGTCGCGCTCCTCACGAACGGGCATCGCAATGATTGCGTGCGCATTGGCTCCGCCTGCGCCGAACGAGGACACGGCGCCGTAGCGCGCGCCGTTCGTCGGCTCCCACGGCAGCAGTTTCGTAGCCAGCCGCAGGCTCGACCGATCCCAATCCACTTTCGTAGTCGGGTTCTCCGAGAACAGGCTCGGCGGGATATGACCGTGCTCGCCGGCCAGCAGCAGCTTGATCAATCCGAGCATTCCCGCTGCGGCCTGCGCGTGTCCGGCGTTCGATTTCACCGAACCCAACAGCACATCGGCTCCCGCGCAGCCGTAGGTATTCTGCAGTGCGGTCAACTCGACCGGGTCGCCGGCGCGAGTAGCGGTGCCGTGCCCCTCGATCATTCCGACTTCGGCGGGGTCGATCCCCGCGATATCGATAGTTTTACGGATCAGCCGTTCCTGGGCATGCGCGCGAGGAACCAGGATGGGCTTCCCTTTGCCATTGTGGTTGGTAGCGGTGGCCAGGATGCGACCGTAGATCCGGTGTCCCAGCCGACGGGCGCGCGACTCGGGCTCGACGAGCACCACACCCGCGCCTTCACTCCACAGAGTGCCGGTGGCGTCGTCGGCGTACGACCGGCAATGCCCATCAGCCGAAAGGGCGTTGTTCTTCGCGAATTCGTAGAACGCCACCGGCGATCCCATCACGCAGACGGCGCCGGCGAGCGCCCATTCGCATTCTCCCGCTCGTACTGCCGCGGCCGCAAGATGCAATGCGGTCAATGACGACGCGCAGGCGGAGTCGATACACATCGACGGTCCGCCCAGACCCAGGCAGTGTGAGATCCGGCCCGCGACGCCCAGTTGTCCGAAGCCGACGATCCGATGTCCGCTGTAGGCGTTGACCTCCGCGCCTCGCGGGCCGTATTCCATCGGAGATGCGCCGATGAAGCAGCCGCCGTCCTCGCCGTCGAGCGCGCCGGGATTGATTCCGGCGTTTTCCAGTGCCTTCCACGCAACCCGCATGCCGACCCGCTGCTGTGGGTCCATCGCAATGGCTTCCCGTTGCGTGATGCCGAAGAAGGAGGGATCGAAGGCCGCTGCGCCGTCGAGGAATCCGCCCGCGTCGCGGACCTGTCCCCATCCGTCGATGCGGGAAACGGACAGCAGATCATCGAGCGGCCAACCCCGGTCGCGCGGGAACGGGCCGACCAGTTCCCTCGATTCGGCAAGCGCGGACCAGAACGAACGAGGGCTGTCGATTCCGCCCGGCGCCTCGACGGCCATTCCGGAAATGACTATTCCTTCACGGCTCTCGGCCGTCGCTGTTGTCATGACAGATCCCCGTTACTCACGCTGTCCGCTCGGGTTGCGCGCACGGCGCCAACAAATCCGCGATAGCGCCGGCGTGGTCGTTCAGATAGAAGTGTCCCCCGTCGAACATCGTGACCTCTATTTCCTCGGCGTGTTTGGCCCAGCCGTAGAGATCTCGCATCGTGACGACCGGATCCTGATCACCGCAGATCGCGTGGATGCGCGTTGTCACCTTGACGGTTTCGGCGCAGGAATAGGCATCGAATGCCTGGTAGTCGCGTTTGATGACCGGCAGCGCCATCTTCATGACCTCCCGGTTGGCGAAGACATCGGCGCTGGTGCCTTCCAACATGCCGAGGTGATCGAGTATTTCCTGGTCCTCGGTCGGATGCGGTGGTTTGTCCGCGGCGTGGCAGGGCGCGACCGCCGCCGAGATCGTGAGTTGTCGCACGTCGACACCGGCGGCTTCGGCAAGCCGGACGAACTCGAACGAGATCAGCGCTCCCATGCTGTGGCCGAATGTGATGATCGGGACACCGCGGTTGTATTCCGATTGCCGGAATTCGGCGAAGGCCCCTGCGGCGATTTCCGGGAGGGTGGCCAACGCCGGCTCTGTCGCTCGATCCTGGCGCCCCGGGTATTGGAAGACGATGACGTCGAAATTCCTGCTCAATGCCTGAGAGAAGACGCGGTAGGAGGATGCGCCGGCGCCCGCGTGCGGAAAGATCAAGAGTGGGAGGAGTTCAGCTGAATTCGGCTTGTGGAACTGCCTGATCCAACTCGGTCTGCGCTGCATGTACTACTCCACATCTCGATCGCTCTCGCTCGACGATCCGCACAGGAGGGCCGCACATCGAGCGCCGGAATCGAAATCCCGTGCCCTCCCGCATACGGTCCGCTGTGGCGAGCCTCGAGCCGAATGGTAGGTAAGGCTATCATAACTTGGACGACTGTACGTGTCTGCGCGGGTATTGCGTTGCGGGCCATGGATCTCCGCGTTCCGGCGGGCCATCGGGTCGCCGCCGGACCTGGTCGGAAGCGGACCGCCTGGCGGGGCAATATTGTGTAGGCTAACCTAAGTCGCTAGGTTGAGCGGGCCTGAGGGATATCAGGTGCAAGGCAACAGGTAGGTGAGTTCGATCCGCACTTTCGTTGTGGTGCTGATGTCCGAGAACAACCGCTGAGGAGTCGGCTTCATGTCGGAGAAGACACAAGCGCCCGTGGCCGCGCGTGATTCGGCGGCGCTGCCGGAAATCGAGGACGTGCTCGCGTTGAGCCCGTTGCAGGAGGGCCTGTTCTCCCTGGCCGAATTGGCCGGCGCGGACGATCTCTACATCATGCAGATCGAGATCGAGATCACCGGTCCGGTCGATGTGGCGCTGTTGCGCCGCAGCGTCGAGGCGATCGTGCGGCGGCACGCCAACCTGCGTGCGGTGTTCTGGGACCGGGATCTGCCCAGGCCGGTGCAGATCGTGCCGGGCTCCATCGAGCTGCCGTGGTTCGAACGTGCGGCTGACGCACGGGGATTCGCCGCCATCGCGGAATCGGAAGCGCGTCGCGGTTTCGACTTGGAGCGCGGCCCGGCCTTGCGGGTCGTGCTCGCGACGCTGCCCGACGGGTCGCGCAGGATGATTCTGACCGCGCATCACATCCTGATGGACGGATGGTCACTCGGCGTGTTCTTCCGCGAGGTCTTCGCGGTGTATCAGGCGGGTGGGTCAGCCGCCGCGCTGCCCGCGCCCCGGCCCTACCGCGACTACATCGGCTGGCTTTCGGCCCGCGACAGCGACGCCGACCTGCGCCTGTGGGCCGAGTACCTCGGCGATGTCGAGCCGCTCATCCTCGGTGACCGCTCATCATCGATCGTCAACACGATCGTGCCGGAAGTTCACAAGCTGACGCTCGACGCGGTCGACACCGGCCGGGTACGGCGCTGGGCGGGCGCGCACGGACTGACCATGAACACCGTGGTGCAGTTCGCCTGGGCTCTCGTGCTGGGCAGGCTCACCGACCGTCGCGAAGTGGTGTTCGGCACCACCGTCTCGGGACGACCCGATGAACTGTCCGGCGTAGAGACGATGATCGGGCTGTTCATCAACACCATCCCCGTGCGAATCCAGCTGGGCACGGGAGAATTCGATGCCGACCGGGTCGCCGGAACCTGCGCACAGCTACAGCGCGAGGCGGCGGCGATGCGGGACATCGGTTACTTGAGCTTGTCGACCATCCAGCGCGCGGTAGGCCGAGGTGCGCTCTTCGACACCCTTTTCGTCTTCGAGAACGCCCCGGTCGCCGACGTGTTCGGGACGATCACCACGACCGATGGCGCCCGATTCCAGATGTCGGTATCGCAAGGCCTCACTCACTACCCGCTGGCGGTGGTGTCGTATCTGCTGAACGGCGAGTTGTCGGTGGGAGTCGAGGCCGTCCCCGCGTTGCTCGGCCAGCTGTCGGTCTCGGATCTGGTCGCCCGGCTCGTCTCCGTCCTGCGTCGGCTGCCAACCCTCGGCGAGGCGGATCGGGGTGCGTTGGATGTGCTGTTGCCGCACGAACGTCCAAGACCTCCGGAGCGAACGGCGCAGGACGTACTCGGCGCGACGGTGCCGGAGCTGTTCGCCCGTCAGGTCGCGGCGACGCCGGACGCTCTCGCACTGACCACCGAGAACGAGCGGTACACCTACCGCGAGTTGTCCGAGTCCGCGTCCCGCTTGGCGACTGCGTTGACACAGCGCGGGATAGGCGCCGAAGACGTCGTCGCACTTGCCTTGCCGCGATCCGCGCGGTCGATCGTAGCGATCCTGGGGGTGCTCGCCACCGGGGCCGCGTACGTTCCGGTCGACATCGACCTCCCTGCCTCGCGCATCGAATCCATTGTGCGCCAATCCAAGCCGTGCCTTGCGCTGGTGGACGGCGGGGGCGCCGCCGCGCTGGCGGAAGTCGCCGGCCTTCCCTCCGTGCTCGCAGTGAGCGACGCGCTCGACACGCCAGGTCCGGCGATGGACTCACCAGCGTTCGAGCCCGCGCAGTGTGCCTACTTGATCTTCACGTCCGGTTCGACAGGAGAGCCCAAGGGCGTGATGGGTACCCACGCGGCGCTGGCGAGCTACTTCGCCGACCACCGCGACCGGGTCTACCGGCCCGCGGTGGCTCGATTGGGTCGGCCGTTGCGGATCGCGCACGCCTGGTCGTTGAGTTTCGACGCCTCCTGGCAGCCGCTGATCGGGTTGCTCGACGGCCATACGATCCACCTGTTCGATGCCGAGGACATGCGGGACGCGCAACGGCTCGTCGACGGCATGAACCGGCACCGAGTGGACATGATCGACACGACCCCTTCGATGTTCGCTCAGTTGGCGGCAGCCGGGTTGATCGATGATCGTGGCACCGCCGGACCTGCGGTCCTGGCGTTGGGTGGCGAGGCGATCGGCGTGCCGTTGTGGAAACAGCTGTGCGCGCTGCCGAATATCGCGGTGTACAACTGCTACGGGCCTACCGAGACGACGGTCGAGGCCGTGGTCGCCTCCGTGGCCGACGCCGCCGCGACGCCGGCGATCGGCGCTCCGACCGCGGGTATGACCGGATACGTCCTCGATTCGGGGCTTCGGGCGGTCCCGGACGGTGTCGTCGGTGAGCTCTATCTGTCCGGCACGCAGCTGGCCCGCGGCTACGTGGGGAAGTCGGGTGTCACCGCGGAACGATTCGTCGCGGACCCTTTCCGCCCCGGTGAGCGGATGTATCGCACCGGAGATCTGGTGCGGCGGTTGTCCTCCGGTGCTCTGGCGTATCTCGGACGCGCGGACGGCCAAGTGAAGATTCGCGGCTACCGCATCGAGATCGGTGACATCGAAACCGCGCTGCTGTCGTCTCCGCGGGTGCGTGCGGCCGCGGTGATCGCGGTACGTCGCCCGAGCGGGCCGACCCTGGTTGGGTTCGTGGTCGGCGCGGACTGCACGACCACGCAGGTGCGCGCAGACCTCGCCGAGCGCCTGCCCGCATACATGATTCCGCAGCGCATTCTGGCTCTCGACGCCCTCCCGGTGACCCCCAACGGCAAGCTCGACGCCCGGCAACTGGAGGCGATAGCGCGGGAAGCGCTGTCCGGCGCAGGGGCAGAAGCCCCGAAGACCGAGACCGAACGGAGCCTCTGCACTGTGGTCGCCGAACTGACCGGGGGCGCGAAGCCCGGTGTCGAGGAGGATCTGGTCGAGTTCGGCCTCGACAGTATCGTCGCCATCTCATTGGTGAACGCCCTGCGCGGGAGGGGAATATCGACCAGCCCGCGGATGGTGCTCACCGCGGGCACGATCCGGGAACTGGCCGCGCAGATCGATTCCGGAGCGACACCGAGCCGCGCGGCCACGGCGGAGGACTACGGCGCCGTCGGCCGAGTTCCCATCCTGTCGTGGATGCACGAGCACGGCGGATATCGCAGATTGTCGCTGTGCACCCTGCTGGAGCTTCCCCAGGAAATCGACCAGCCGACACTGACGGCCGCCCTGCAGTCCGTCCTGGACGGGCACGACCTGTTGCGGTCCCGCTTCAGCGAGACCGCCACCGGATACGACCTGCACACCCGCGAGCCGGGTTGTGTCCGCGCGGCCGAGATCCTGACTCGGGTGGAGGAGGGCGCGGACTTCCGGGAGACCCTCGCGACCCACGCGCGCAGCGCCGCGGCGCAGATCGACCCGCTCGCCGGTGACCTGGTGCGCGCGGTCTGGTTCACCCGATCCGAGGCTCCCGACCTGCTCCTGCTTTCGATTCATCACGTCGCGGTCGACCCGGTTTCCTGGTACATCATCTGCGCCGATCTAGCTGAGAGCTGGGCCCGGTTCACCCCGCAGGACCATACCGCCGCCGCGCGGATCTCGGCCTTGGATACACCGGGCGAGTACACCGGATACCGCTTGTGGGCGGAGCGGATCCGGGCGCGCGCCGGCGCGCCGGACGTTGCCGCACAGCGCGAATACTGGCTGCGCCAGTCCGCCGGACCGGATCCGGTGCTCGGTGCTCGGCGTCCCGATCCGAAGACCGACACGCTGTCCTCGTGTCACGTCCACCCCGTGCTGGTCCCGGTCGAGACTACGGCCGCGATTCTCGATGGCCTCGTCGGCGAGCTCGGCGTCCGCGAGTTCCTTCTCGCCGCGCTCACCATGACTTTGGCGACTTGGCGCGTCTCGCGTGGCCAGGATCCGACCGGCGGGGCATATGTCGCGATGGAAGGCCACGGTCGAGAAGACGGGTTGCTCGGCGAAGATATCGATACGTCGCGCACGGTCGGTTGGTTCACGAGCATATTCCCGGCGCGCTTCGGGGCGGGTACGGATTACGTGGATATTGTCGCGGCACAGGACGAACCGGCCAACGCGAGGGCACTGATCGATGCCATCGCCGCACAGCTGGCCGAGATCCCGAATCGGGGTCTGGATTACGGCGTGCTTCGCTATCTCGAGGAAGTACCCGAACTCGTCGGTGCACCGGAGCCGCAGGTGCTGTTCGACTATCTCGGGCGCCTCGATCTCGTCGGTGCGAACAAGCCGTGGACGCCGGTGACCGATACCGACCTGCTCGAGCGACTTCCGATGTCACCCGAACCCGCATTCCCGCTTCGGCACGCGATCGACGTGATCGCGGCCGTGCACGCGACCCCGGCGGGCCCGCAGTTGGTCACTCTGCTGCGCTGGAGCGACGCCGTGTTCACCGAAGCCGACGTGCATCGGTTCGCCGGAATATGGCGCGCCGCCGTCGCATCGCTCGAACGCGCGTTGTCGCCGATCTCGGTCGACCGCACAGCGGTTTCCGACCTGTGATCCGCCGGCCCGCAAGCTCCCCCGTCGATTGAAGGACGACCATGTCAGAAGATATTCTCGAGCGTCGGAAGCAACTACTGCAGCAGCGACTGCGTGCGCAGAACCTGCAGGCGCCTACACCGACAACCGTGCCTGCCCGAAGCGGTGGCGAGCCGAGCCCGCTTTCGGCCGCGCAGCGCCGCATGTGGTTCGTGCAGCAGCTCGATCCCGACGACACCACGCTGAACGTGTGCGTCGCTTACCGCTTGGACGGTGAGCTGGAGCCCGAACGGCTCCGTGCGGCGTGCGCCACCGTGGTGGCCCGGCACGAGATCCTGCGTACCACCTACCACGTCGACAAGTCCGGCGAGCCGTATCAGGTCTCTCGCGCCGAGGCCGAGTTCTCCTGGCAGGAGCATGACCTCACCGAACTGCCGGAAAGCGGCCGGAGCCGGCGGATCGAAGTACTCGCGCGCCGGGAGTTCGCTCGTCCCTTCGACCTGTCCTCCGATTCGCCACTGCGTGCGACGCTGGTGCGTACCGGCGCGGCCGAGCACGTCCTCATCTTGGTCGTCCATCACATCAGCTGGGACGACGATTCCTGGCCGGTGTTCTTCGCCGAGATGAACGCGGGCTATCGCGATGCCGTGCTGCCGGAGATCCGCGCGCAATACGTGGATGTCGACGCTGCCGGGCAGGACGGGGAAATCGTCGCCGCCGATCTGGATTATTGGCGCGCCGAGTTGATTCCTCTGCCCGAGCGACTAGAGCTGCCAGGCAAACACGCGGGAAGCGCGCGGTCGAAGAACGCGGGCCGTTGTGTGCGACGACTGGCGCCGGAGCTTCTGAGCAGGGTCGCCGCCATCGGGCGGGAGCACTCGGCGAGCCCGTTCACCGTCCTGCTGACGGCTTTCGAGGCAGTGGTGCATCGCTACACGGCGGCGACGGATTTCCTCGTATCGGTACCGGTGACCAACCGCACCGGCCGCGGCGCCGAGGCCCTCATCGGCTACTTCGGTAACACGGTGCTGATCCGCGCTACCCCCGATGGTGACGAGACCTTCGCCACCCTTCTCGATGCGACCAAAGCCACCTCCCTCGACGCATTCGCACACCAGCGTGCCGGCGTAGATCAGGTGATCCACGCGGTGAGCCCCGAACGAGTGGCCGGACGAGACGGCTTGGCACAGCTCGTCCAGCTGAGTTTCACCACGCGCAGCGCCGCCAATGGGTTCCGACTCCCCGGAATCGAGTGCACCGAATTGGCGCTGGGCAGCGCGGTCGCCCAAGAGGAACTGGGCCTGATGGTGATTCTCGATGACGCGGAGCCTCGCGTCGAGGCCACCTATCTGATCGACGAACTGGACGAGCGCCTCATCGAGCAGTTCCTCGACCACTACATTCAGCTGCTCGACAGCGCACTGCGCGAGCCGAACCGGCGCCTGCACGACATCGACATGCTCGGCGCCGATCGCGCCGACGTCCTCGAAGCCTCGCATGGCACGCTCGTCCCCGAGCGCCCGACCACGGTGGTCGCCCTGCTGGAGGACCAGGTCGCCGCGATGCCCGAACGTGTCGCGGTGGCTTCGGACGAGGTCGAACTCAGCTTCCACACGCTGAACCAGCGTGCGAATCGGCTGGCGCACTGGCTGATCAGCCACGGTATCGGCGCCGAGGATATCGTCGCGCTGAGAATGGCGACCTCCGTCGAATTCGTCGTCGGGACCGTGGCCACGCTCAAGGCAGGCGCGGCCTATCTGCCGATCGATCCCGCCTACCCGGAGGAGCGGATCGACTATCTGCTCGGCGACGCCAGGCCGAGACTCACCCTCGATGCCGAGGCATTCGCTGCGGCGGAAGGGGCCGCGGCGGCGCTGCCCGACACGAATCCGCTCGATTCGCAACGGGTTGCTCCGTTGCGACCGTCGAACACCGCGTACGTGATCTACACCTCTGGTTCCACCGGCAGGCCGAAAGGTGTCTGCGTTCCACACGAGGCGATCGCCGAGCATCTGACGAGCTTCGTCGCGCAGTGGGACCTCACCGCGCAGGACCGGGTATTGCAATCGACCTCGGTGAGTTTCGACGCATCGGTGGCGGACATCTTCCTCACCTTGGTGGCGGGCGCACGGGTGGTCATCCCGAAACCGCACGCCTACCGCGATATTCCCTACGTCGCGGACCTGGTAACCCGCCACGAGATATCAGTGCTGCACATGGTGCCCTCGATGCTGGCGACCTTTCTGATGCTCCCCGACGTCAATGACTGGCGGACACTCCGGCACGTCCCGGTGGGCGGCGAGGCGTTGCCTGGCGAGGTTGCCGACCGGTTCACCTCGCTCTTCGACGCCGAGTTGCGCAACCATTACGGGCCCACCGAAGCGGTTGTGTGCTCCACGCACATGGCGGTCGAGGGACCGCAGGGTACCGGGATCGTGCCGATCGGCGTTCCGAATCGCAACGTCTACGTCTACCTTCTCGATGATTCCTTGCAATTGGTGCCCAACGGCGTGGTCGGCGAGATCTACCTCGGCGGTCGCCAGCTGGCCCGCGGCTATCTGCATCGCCCCGGCCTGACCGCGGAACGCTTCGTCGCCGATCCGTTCCTGCCGGGCGGACGGCTGTACCGCACCGGAGACCTCGCCCGCCGCAACGCCGCCGGCGAGCTCGAATTCGTCGGCCGCGCGGACGAACAGGTCAAGGTGCGCGGATATCGGATCGAGCTAGGCGAGGTGGAAGCCGCGCTCACCGACCACAACGATGTCGCACACGCCGTCGTGGTGGTCACCGAGCACGAGTCGCTCGGTCCCATTCTCGCGGCCTACCTCGTGCCCGTGCCGGCCGCCGACCTCGACATCGACGCGGTCCGCGCGCATATCGCGGCAACATTGCCCGAGTACATGGTCCCGATGGCATTCACGGTGATCGACGAAATCCCGCTCACCGCGCACGGGAAACTCGACAAGCGCGCGCTGCCGACACCCGCACCGACGCTGGCGCGCACCTACCGGGAGCCACGGACGCCGACCGAGATCCGGGTGGCCGACCTCTACCGCAAGCTGTTCGACCGCGACCGGATCGGTGCCGACGACTCCTTCTTCGAACTCGGTGGCCACTCGCTGCTGGCGGCGCGGCTGATCTCGATGATCCGTGCGGAGTTCGGTATCGAGATCGACATGCGGGTTCCGTTCGACACCCCGACCGTCACCGGGCTGAGCGCGCATCTTGTCGCCCAGTTCCTCGACGAGTTCGGCGTCGACATCGATGAGGTCGCCGCATTCGACGAGCCGGGCGGTGAACCGGCCGGGGAGACCGAGACCGTTGCCGAGGCTCGGATATCCGCCCGGCCGGATCTGGTGCGACGGCCGCGGCCGGAACATATCCCGCTGTCCTACTCGCAACGGGTGTACTGGTTGCAGCGGCGGCTCGAGGGCGCGATCGACGGCGAGAACGTCGCTTATCCGCTCCGTTTCGACGGTCCGCTCGACCTCGAAGCCCTCCGTAGCGCCATCGATGACGTCGTGGCCCGCCACGAGTCGCTGCGCACCACGTTCCCGGAGCACGAAGGAACGCCGTACCAGCAGGTGCACCCGGCCGGCCCGGTGCCGGTGCCCACCATCGAACTCGGCGGTGGGGCGCTCGATGCCGCCGCCGAACTCGAGGGGGAGCTGGCACAGGACGCGACTTACGTCTTCGATCTGCAAGGCGAACCGCTGTTGCGACTTCGCCTGTTCATCCTCGATCCGCAGACGCATGTGCTATCGATCCTGATGCACCACATCATCGCCGACCGGCGCTCATGCCAGATCTTCGTCGCCGATCTCACGCGGGCTTATCGCGCCCGGTTGCGCGGCGAATCGCCGGACTGGCCGGAACTCGGCATCCAGTTCGCCGATTTCGCGATGTGGGAGCGCGAGGTCTTCGACCGAGGGCCGGGGCGCGGCGAGGTCAGCGCGTACGGGCAGGCGTTGCTCGATGATTGGCGCGAGGCGCTGGCCGGAATGCCGGACGAGATCGCCGTCGCCCACGACCGGCCGCGTCCACCGGTGCTCGGACACAACGGCCTGAGTACCACCAGGGTCGTCCCCGCGGCCACCTGGCAGATCGCCAAGGCGCATGCCGAGGCGGCCGGCGCGACCGACTTCATGCTGTGCCAGGCGGTGAGTGCCGCGACCGTGCACGCGCTCGGTGGGGGCGAGGACCTGCCGATCGGCGTCGCCGTAGCGAATCGCCTCGACGCGGTGACCGAGGACATGATCGGGCTGTTCGCCAATATGGTGGTACTGCGCAACGACCTATCCGGTGACCCGACGCCGCGCGCGGTGCTCGGCAGGGTGCGTGACTCGGCGCTGGACGCCATCACCAGGCAGGGCGTGCCCTTCGAGCGGTTGGTCGAAACGCTCAACCCGCCCCGGTCGCTCTCTCGCAATCCGCTGTTCCAGGTGGTGATGCATTTCCGCACCCGCGTGCAGCCGACCGACCTCACCGAGGACGGCGCGACGGTCGTGACCAGTATCGCCAAGTACTACGAAGTCTCGTTCATGGACTTCCACCTCGACTACACCGCGGAGGCCAATGGTGACCTGACGGCGCGGGTCGTGGTCAATTCGGATCTCTATGACGCGACGACCGGCGAGATCTTCGCTGATGTGCTGGTGAAGGTGATCGAAGCCTTCACCGAGCAGCCCGATCGAGCGCTCGGTGAACTGGATATCCTGCCGGATGGCTGGGATGCCACCAGATCTGTCGTACATCAGGCATCGACCGCGGTGGCGTCCGATCATCGGGTCGAAACCGCGGCCGCATCGCTGGAAACCGATACCGAGCGCACCCTGGCTTCGATTCTCGAACAGCTTCTCGACATCACCGATATCGGTCGTGAAGACGGCTTCTTCGCACTCGGCGGCGACAGTGTCATCGCGATCCAATGGGCCGCCAGGGCCGGCGAGGCAGGGCTACCGCTGGCGCCACAGATGGTGTTCGAGTATTTCACCATCGCGGAGCTGGCCGCCGCGGTGGACGACGCCATCGCGAATCCGCCCACCGCCGAGTCCTCCGAGCCGGAAAAGGAGGATCGCCATCACGCCCCGATGTCGGTTTCCGGCCTCGATGACGACGCGCTGCGGGCATTGCGCGAATCCTGGTCGGCGCGAGGCTGACCGCCCGCGTTACCGAAAGACGAGGTCCCAGCGCTTTTCGGCGCTGGGACCTCGTATTATGTTGTGCCTGGACAGGGATCGTTCGCGAGCGAGCGAGTCAGCGCGGTGGCGCCGAACCGACGATCATGCTGCCGACGCTGCACTCCTCCAATTCATCGACCCCCGCCGCCGCGACGAAAGCGGCGGTGTCGCCGAACCCTTGGGCGCATGCGCCGAGGCCCATGGCGGTCGCCGCCAGATAGAGCGTCTGCATCAGGACGCCGACATGTTTGAGAATAACGGCGTAGGCGACCTGCTCGTAGGTCCACATCACCCGGCCGGACCGTGCCGCCATGACGAGGAGAACCTGAGGTTCGGCGCCGTTGGTCAACGTCGCGGACGTGGACTTCAAAAGCCGGACTACCGCGGGCGAATCCGCCGCCGCGACCGGCCGCAGCACATGGTCGAACGAGTCGTAGTGGTACATCCCGGGTGCAAGACCGGCGACATTGCGCACGATCGGATAGATCTCCAGTTCGTAGACGCTGCCGCCCGAGGGGTAGGGGCGTGATACCAGTTCCTCCCCCTCGCCTGCCGGGCGCGTACTGCGGGTCCGGGCCGTTCGGTAAAGCAATTCGGCCAGCTGATCGCTGGTGATCGGCCGCGCGTCATCGAAAGCTCTGGTCGAAACTCGGTCCTCGAGCACCGTCGTCAAGGTCGGGTCATCGACCCTTGCGGCCGCCAGATCGGGGACGGTCAACGCGACCGGCTCGCCGGGATAGTTCGCCTTGCGTGCCGGTGGCTGCGCGAACCTGCCCTTCGCCCACTTGGTGGGGCCGAAGTTCTCCCAGGTGATGGTGCGGTCACCCAGGGTGCTGCGGCGATGGAACCACAGATCCGGCGGGTTCCAGCTGCGTGTGGTGAACTCCTGGTCCTCAGCGTCCGAATCCGTGACCAGGAAGCCGCACCAGTGCAGATCTTCGGTGAACCGCGAGATGAGCGCGATCGGCAGATCGATATCGGCCGCGGCAGGGTGATCGAGCAGTGTGAGCAGGCGTAGATCGTGGATGCGCAGGTCGCACCACGCCAGCGGGTGTTCCAGTACGAAGCCGTTCGAGTCCCGGTGCAGCACGGCGAACTTCGACAGCGTCACCCGTTCACAGACCGGCGCTGCCGGTCGTGGGCCGGGCAGTGCGAACGGACGGATGGTGTAGAGGTCGCGCTCGCTGTCGCGCACCGTGACAGTCAACCAGCCACCGCGGGCGAGCCGGTCCATCAGGTCCGTGACCTCGGCTCCGCCCGCTGCCGTGGACATCTCCGACACTGTCGCGGGGCCGCGGTTGAGCGCCTTCAGCGCTTGGAGCTGGCCGGCGGGGAGGCCGGTCAGCTTCTCGTTGCGCGGCGGATTCAGCAGAATCGCGCCCGTGGGCATCGTCAGGCAGGTGGCGTCCTCCCGCAAGGCGAACCTGGTCTGGTCGGGATATCTGACGGCGGGCAAACCGCTAACCTCCGCTTGTCGAACCAATTCGATCGGTGCGCTGCCTATTTCGAGGCCGCGGCGAACGCGGGCGAGATCTTGTCCAGGATGTAGGGCACCGAGAGCGCGGTCGGCTGGTTCACAGCGCTGATCTCCTGGGTGGTCAGGAACACGACCGAGCCCTTTTTCACGGCGGGCAGCTCGGCGTATCCCGGCAGGTTGCGATAGGCCTCATCCATGCCGGGGGAGTAGCCGGCCAACAACAGATCAGCGGTGAGTTCGTCGGCGCGCTCCGGCGACAGTGCCAGACGACCCTGGCTGGAGGGCTGCTCGGTGAGATTCTTCGGGATGGTGAGACCGAGCTGGGCGAAGACCTTGGCAGAGCCGTCGTTCTGGTCGGTGAGCACCATCAGCTGGGTGGGCCCGCTCAGCCAGGTGCTGGCGAAGGTCTTGCCTTTCAGTCCTGGGTTGGTCGCGATGATCCCCTCGATCTTCTTGTCCACGTTCGAGATCACCGCACTCGCCTCACCCTGCTTGCGCAGCACCTTGCCCAGCGTGGTCACCTGGTCCTGCCACGGGGTGACGGTGTCTTTGGTAAGGCCGGGCAGAGTGGGCGCGACCTTGGTGAGCTCGTCATAGTTCTTCTGATCGGCCAGAAACGTGTCGGCGAGAATGAGATCAGGCTCCAGCGCGGCGACCTGCTCTGCGATATTGCCCATCGGATTGAGAACCTTCGCGGATTCCAGTGACTTCGGCTCCCACGGGGGTGCGCTCTGGGAGACCATGGCGATGGTGTCGACGTAGCCGACCGGGTTCACGCCCAGCGCCAGCGTGGCATCCAGCCACTGGTTGCCGAGGGCAACGATCTTCTTCGGGGTTCCCTCGATGGTGGTTTCTCCACGCGCGTGGGTAATGGTGATCCGATCACCGGAAGCGGATTCGTCGTCCGACGAGCCGCACGCGGTGACGCCGAGTGTGAGTGCGCCGGCCAGCACGGCTACCGCCGCCCTCGCCCAAACGCGGGGTGCTCGAACACGCTTCATCGTTGAACCTCCTTCATCGGGGAACCTCCCCAACTCGGCGTAAAGAGCCGAATTCAGCCAAGGCTAACCTATCTTGCGGGTGCCTGAGAAGGCGGTCCGAGCGGCTGACCTCATCCACCTGTTCGCCTGCACCAGGCTCGACAGACACCGGAGGCATGCGCTCGAGCATCGGTTGACCGAGTGACTCGGATTGATCCATGCGCGAAGCGCGGCTCGATTGGCCGCCTTGGGTGTGGGGTTCTACTGTGCACCACGATGACATCAACACCGCCCGCTGTGTTCGCCGCGACGATGGTCCTCGTGGTCCTCGTGTCCATCGGACGCTGGTTGCTGGTCAACGACGCCGTAGCGGACCAGCTGATCAATCGCGCACTGAGATGGGACGTCGCAGCCGTGCTGATCGGCTACCTGGTGGCTACGGTCGGGGGTGAGGCGGCGCTGGGGCAGCAGCTGTTCATGAGTCTCGGCGTTTTCGCGTTGGCCTATTCCTATGGCTTCGCCAGGCTGCTGGACGGTGCCAGCCCAGAGGGCGTCGGCGCGCGGCAACGCCGATACAACGCGATCGCGGCGATATTCGCACTGGTCACTTGGGTATGCGCGGTGTCGGAGCGGCTCGGCGCCGACCTGCGCTCGGTCCTCGACTGGGAAGGGTTGCTGTGGTCGGTGTCGTGTTTGTTCACCGGCTGTATCGGTGTGCTGCTGGCTCGCGTATGCGTCCGGGAACTCCGGCTGGGGACGCCGGTCCTGCGGGAGCGACTGACGTACTCGGCGCTGCTCGTGTTCGGGCTCTACTGCCTGCTGTCCACGACGGGTGGGATCGTCCAGGTCGCGGGGGGTGCTGTACCGGGCTCTCCCGGCCTCGGATGGGCTGTTGCCTCGATCGTCGCGTTCGGCTTCCTCGCGGCCCTCGTATCGATTCCACTGCTGGAGGCGCTGATGATGCGCGCCGGCTTGGATCGGGACGCTCGCTATTGCCGCCGATTGCAGCCCCTGTGGAGTGATCTCACTACGGCGGTTCCCGAAGTCGTTCTGCCGCAGCGCCATTTCGAGTCGGCATCACGCTTGTACCGGATGACCGTCGAGATCCAGGACGCGCTGATTCTGCTCCGGCAGTATGCGCCGACATCGGTCAACCGGCAGGTGGCGGCCGACCGTCGGCAAGCCATTCGCGTCGCCTCCGCGGCGCGTCTGCAACAGTGCGGCGCGATCGCGCCCGCCGCCCCCGGCGATCACGCGGACCAGCTCCGTTACCTGCTGGACCTTGCGCGCCGCTGGCCGCGCGGCGTCGATCCGGCGGGTGAGCGGGACGGTTCGGCTCACCCATCGGATGGCGACGGGCAGCACGGGCGACTGTTCGGCGGATGGCGCGGTCACCGAAAGGTCCGAACGTTTCTCCACCGAACGCTTCCGCACCGAACAGCGTGATAGGCGCTCGCCAATGGCCGAAGTCTGTAGCGGTGGTCGGCTATGGCGCGGATTCGTCACAAGCGGCTGCGACCGC
Source organism: Nocardia sputi (assembly GCF_023501985.1). Taxonomy (NCBI): domain Bacteria; kingdom Bacillati; phylum Actinomycetota; class Actinomycetes; order Mycobacteriales; family Nocardiaceae; genus Nocardia; species Nocardia sputi. The sequence goes on from NZ_JAMFLC010000017.1 coordinate 82,835, forward strand.
GGTGGTATCCCAATAGAAGGGACGCACCTCGGCGATGCGGCCGTCCGTGAACCCGATCGTCTGCAGGATCGGGAAGTTGATCTCTCGGCCCGTCGCGCGTGCCCGTGCGCGTATCTCGGTGTGTACCACGGCGGTTTCGCCGGTCGCCAGGAATCGTTGCGCGAGCAGGTCGAAAACCTCCCAGGTCGCACTCATCGCGCGGAAGAACCGCTCCATGCCGTCGTGGCCGCGCCAGGGTCCGCCATACGGCAGGCTCTCGGCCTGATGCAGCACCACCGAAGGGTGGAAGAAGGGAACGAGCAGCGCGAATGAGGCGCTGCCCGGTCCTCCTGCCGCCAGGTACTCCGCTTCGGCCGCGTACATCCCCGTCAGCACGGTCATCGGGTCGGTCGTGGTCATGCGGTCAGTCTGGTGGTTCGGCGCGAGCATGACCGGCGGTAATCGGACGTCGCGCTGATCAGCCCGCGGCGGACCCGTCCCGCCACGCCTCGCCTGGCGGGAACCGCGGCGGCAGGATCAGCCCGCCGCGACGGGCTCCTGGCGGGTGTCGTGGCGCAGGCCGATGGACATGACCTCGGACGGCTCATCCGAGTTCCCTATGGGTCCACCGTTCCGCTGCGTTCACCGAGTTGTCCACACCTGTGACGGTTGTGCACAGGGTTGGGAAATCAGCTGGTGGGCCACGATCTCGTGGTTGGGCCGCGAGGCATGCTCGGCGTATGCGACCAGGCTTGGAGCAATTGCGGGACAAGCAGTTCGGGGTGTTCACCGCGATGCAGATACAGCTCGAGTACAGCCGCGCCGAACTGCGCGCCCGGATCGATAGTGGTGAGTGGGTGCGGGTATTCCGTGGGGTGTACCGCGAGGCGGCTACCCCGGCGTCACCCGGCCTGCGGGTCGAGGCCGCGCGGTTGTCCTTGGGGCCGGAATCCCTGGTTGCCGCCTACCACACCGCCGCCGAGCTGCACGGGTTCGCCGTCTTGGACGATCGGCCGACCGACGTGCTGGGCATACGGGCCTCGCGCTCGCGTCGGCTCGTCGTGCATCGCGAGCGAGTCGATCCGGCGGAGTTGGAACTGGTGCGCGGGACCGTCGCCACCAACGCCGTCCGTACCGCCGTCGACCTCGCTCGCACACTGCCCCGGATGGACGCGCTGGCAACGCTGCACGCGGCGCTGCGCAGGGGAATCCCACCCGCCGCGCTAGCCGTCGAACTCGACAAGCACGTGGGTCGGCGTGGTCGACGGCAGGCAGCCGAATTGATCGCGACCGCCGCACGCGGCATGTCGGCCGACGTCGGGTGGTCCGCTGGACCGACGCTCGAGCTCATGCGCGCCGGGGACCGAGAACCGGTTCCGACGGCCCGGGTTCCGGACGTCGGTCCAGAGCCGTGTGGCGCCGCGAATTCGTCCGGGCCGCCGGCCGGCATCCCGCTGGGCGCGGGTTCGCCCCGCGCCCGCGGCTGCCGCGCCTTTGAATCAGAAGGTGACGCGCTGATCGGCCGGCAGGAACAGCTTGTCGCCTTCCTTCACCTCAAAAGTCTCGTAGAACTCCGCGAGGTTCCGGACGACCTGGTTGCAGCGGAATTCCGCGGGGGAGTGGGTGTCGGCGGCGAGGTAGCGGACCGTGAGTTCCTTGGTCTGCTTCTCCCGCCAGCTGCGGGCCCAGGACAGGAACATGGTGCGGTAGTCGGGGTTGTCGATACCGCGGCGTTTCTCCGCGATGCGGAAGGCGGCCAGCGTGATCTGCAGCCCACGGACATCGGCGAGGTTCTCACCGACGGTGAGCTCGCCGTTGACGTGCTGACTCGGCTCGAGGCCCTCCGGGACCAGCACGTTGTACTGCTCGACCAGTTGCTTGGCCTTGGCGTCGAACGCGGCGCGGTCCTCGGGTGTCCACCAGTCGCGGCGATTGCCGTCCCCGTCGTACTTGGAACCCTGGTCGTCGAAGCCGTGACCGATCTCGTGTCCGATGGTCGACCCGACAGCGCCGAAATTGACCGCGGGCAGGGCGTCTTTGTCGAAGAAGGGCGGCTGGAGATAGGCGGCCGGGAAGACGATCTGATTGGAGGTCGCCGAGTAGTACGCGTTCACCGTTTGCGGCGACATGCCCCATTCGGTCTTGTCGACCGGGGTGCCAAGGCGCGCGAACGCTCGCTTGACCTCGAAGTCGTTGATGGCGAGCAAGGACTCGATCAGCTTGCCCTTGGTGATCTTCAGCTTGGAGTAGTCGACCCACTTGTCCGGGTAGCCGATCTTGGGATCGATCTTGTCCAGCTTCTCCAGCGACGCCGTCCTGGTCGCGGGCGACATCCAGGTCGAATTGGTGAAGTTCTCCCGGTATGCGGCGATCACGTCGGCCAGCATCTCCTTGGCCCGCTCCTTGGCGTCGGGCGGGAAGTGCTCGGCCACGTACAGTTTCCCGAGCTGCTCGCCGAGCTTGTCGTCGACGATCCCGACGCCGTACTTCCAGCGTTCCGGGCGCTCGTCCTGCCCGTTGAGCACCTTGCCCTTGAAATCGAAGTTGGCGTCGTTGATGGCCTTGGGAAGGTAGGGGGCGAACTCCCGCAGCACGTACAGCCGGAGGTAGTCCCGCCACGTCGCGATATCCACCTCGGTCCACAACTGGCCCGCCGCCGTGATGAAGGACGGCTGGTTGACCACCATCGTCGCGAACAGCTCGCGCGGGCGGTCGGTGTTCCCGGCCAGCCACGGATCCCAGTCGAAGCCCGGGGCGAGCGCGGTCATATCGGCCCAGCTGTACAAGTTGTAGGTCGCGTCGGTGTCGCGGTTGCGCACGTTGTCCCAGTGCGCGGATGCGATCCGCTTCTCCAGGTCGAACACCCGCTGGGCGATTCCGGCCGGATCGGCCAACCCCGCGCCCGCCGCGATGCGCTCGAGGAAGGTTCGGTACTGCGCGAGCACCTCGCCGTACTCCGGCTTCCGGTAGTACTGCTCGCCGAGTCCGAGGCCGGATTGGCCGACGGAGGGGATGTAGGCGTCGGAATTCTTCCGGTCGACGCCGATGCCGAGCCCGATCAGCCCGCCGATCGGCAATTCGGCCATCACCTTCGCCAAGTCCGGCTTGGTGGCGGCTCCGTCGATCTTGGCGAACAACGCCGCCAGCGGGGTGACGCCGAGCCGTTCGATCTCGTCCCAGTCCAGGCGCGCGTCGTAGAGGTCCTTGATCTGCTGCGCTTCCGAGCCGGGCTCCGGATCCCGGATACCGTCGATGATCTCCCGCAGCTGCTGCTGTGTGCGCTCGGCCGCCTCGCTCGTGGAGCCGAAGGCGACCTTGTCCGGCGGCAGCTGGTATTCCCGCAGCCACTTCCCGTTGACGTGCCGGTACAGGTCGTCCTGCGGCCGGATCGTCTCGTCCGCTCCGGCGAGATCGACGCCGGTGAGCGTCCGGCTCGCGGGCTCGGCCTCGTTCGAGCACGCGACCAGCGCGGCGGCGGCGGGCACCGCTCCGAGTGCGATCAGGAAGGCACGACGATCCAGCTTCCCTGGACGACCGGTAGATGTCACGAGAATCCTCTCCCCGACGCGGCGTTGCCGCAGATGTACGAAGGCAGCCTTGCAGGACACGAGGCTACCGGCGCGGCGCCGGTCCAGCCTGGATTCGGGCACGGGCGCCGTTGTGTGTGGCCTGCGGGCTGCCCGGTCGCGCCCCCGATTTGGGAACGACCTGCGGATTCCCATACACTAGACCGGTTGCCTGCGGGAGCTGTGCCCGCAATCCGGCAGTGAACCCCCAGTGGTTGGTTCCGTGTTTCTTGCTCGAACCGAGAAAACCGCTGGCAGGCGCGCGTCCGGAGGGCAACCGACCATGCCCGTCGGGTCGGCAATCCGGCGTGCACATACGTCCAGGTCAAGGAGGACGCTGAAGTGATTCAGCAGGAGTCGCGACTGCGCGTCGCCGACAACACGGGTGCGAAGGAGATTCTCTGCATCCGCGTTCTCGGCGGTTCGTCGCGTCGCTATGCCGGTATCGGCGACATCATCGTCGCTACCGTGAAGGACGCCATCCCCGGCGGCAACGTGAAGCGGGGTGACGTCGTCAAGGCCGTCGTCGTGCGCACCACCAAGGAGCGCCGTCGTCCGGATGGTTCCTACATCAAGTTCGATGAGAACGCGGCCGTGCTCATCAAGGCGGACAACGACCCGCGCGGCACTCGCATCTTCGGCCCGGTCGGCCGCGAACTGCGCGACAAGAAGTTCATGAAGATCGTGTCGCTGGCTCCGGAGGTGCTCTGACATGAAGGTGCACAAGGGTGACACCGTGCTCGTCATCTCGGGCAAGGACAAGGGCGCCAAGGGCAAGGTCATCCAGGCCTACCCCAAGGAGAACCGGGTCCTCGTCGAGGGCGTGAACCGGATCAAGAAGCACGTCGCGAACTCCGCCAACCAGCGCGGCGCCTCCTCGGGCGGCATCGTGACCCAGGAAGCCCCCATCCACGTCTCGAACGTGATGGTCGTCGACTCCGACGGCAAGCCGGCCCGTATCGGCTACCGGACCGACGAGGAGAGCGGCAAGCGGGTCCGGATCTCCCGTAAGAACGGGAAGGACATCTGATATGACCACGACGGAAAAAGTGCAGCCCCGGCTGAAGCAGCGCTACCGCGAAGAGATCAAGGACGCGCTGAACAAGGAATTCGGCTACGCCAACGTGATGCAGATCCCGGGCGTGGTGAAGGTCGTCGTCAACATGGGTGTCGGCGACGCCGCCCGCGACGCGAAGCTGATCAACGGCGCCGTTGAGGACCTGGCCCTGATCACCGGCCAGAAGCCGCAGATCCGCAAGGCGACCAAGTCCATCGCGCAGTTCAAGCTGCGTGAGGGCATGCCGATCGGCGCCAAGGTCACCCTGCGCGGCGACCGGATGTGGGAGTTCCTCGACCGCCTGGTCTCCATCGCGCTGCCCCGTATCCGCGACTTCCGCGGCCTGTCGCCGAAGCAGTTCGACGGTAACGGCAACTACACGTTCGGCCTGAGCGAGCAGTCGATGTTCCACGAGATCGACGTGGACCGCATCGACCGTCCGCGTGGTATGGACATCACCGTGGTGACCACCGCGACCAACAACGAAGAAGGCCGTGCCCTGCTCAAGCACCTCGGCTTCCCGTTCAAGGAGAACTGAGCACATGGCAAAGAAAGCACTGGTCAACAAGGCCAACGCCAAGCCCAAGTTTGCGGTCCGCGCCTACACCCGCTGCCAGCGGTGCGGTCGCCCGCACGCGGTCTACCGCAAGTTCGGCCTCTGCCGCGTCTGCCTGCGCGAGATGGCGCACCGGGGCGAGCTGCCGGGTGTGCACAAGAGCTCCTGGTGAGCTCGCGCTCCTCGTGAGCGCACCCGGATAGCAAGACACCCGAGGGCACGGACTCACACTGAGTCCGTGCCCTCGCCTTTCATGGAGGCGCTTGCACCGCGGCAACACTGATCGGACGCGGTTCCCGCCGCGAACGCCGCGGTGGAGTGTTCGACCGAAGGTGGAATCCTGCGCCGGCTCACTGTCGGCCGCCGCGTCCGTGCCTTCGAGTCGCCTGAGGCGATCACCGCCATGGAACGGCGTCTTGCCAGTCCTTCGTTCCTCTGACTGTCGAGGATCTGATGTGTGGCCGACCCCGGCTGTGATTTGTCCCGGATATCCAGTTCGATGACACGTTTTGTGTCGATAGCGCTTAACGTCGCGGGGGCGCAACAGTTGGTTCGAAAGGTGGCGGCGAGCGTGACAGGTACCGAGGCGAAGCTCGATGAACTGCTCGAGATCCTGACGATCGCTGCGGAACCGGCGGGTGAGGCCGGTGCCGCCAAGCGGGAGAAGAAGGGCGTTCCGAGCGTTCGCCAGCGCGTGGACATGCTGCTCGACCGCGGGACGTTCATCGAGACCGGTGCGTTGGCTCGTCAGCCCGACCGACCGGATGCTCTCTACGGTGACGGGCTGGTCACCGGTCGCGGCCTGATCGGCGGCCGTCCGGTGGTGGTGATCGCCCACGATCAGACCGTGTACGGCGGGTCGGTCGGTATCACGTCCGCCCGCAAATTCATGCGGGCCCTGCAACTCGCGTTCGACAACGCATGCCCGGTAGTGACGATCAATGATTCCGGCGGCGCGCGTATCCAGGACGCGGTGGGTTCGATCGCTTCGTTCGGTGATATTTCCCGAGTGTTGGAGAAACTGTCCGGATATGTGCCACAGGTGTCGATCATTCTCGGCAAGTGTGCGGCGGGTTCGGTGTACGGGCCGATCAACACCGACGTGCTCATCGGCACCAGGGATTCCTACATGTTCGTCACCGGGCCGGAGGTGATCAAAGCCGTCAACGGTGAGGACGTCACCGCTGAGGAGCTCGGTGGCGCCGAGGTGCAGGCCAAACGCGGCACCCTGCATCACGTGGCCGACACCGAGCAGGAAGCCTACGAGTGGGCGCGCAATTACCTCAGCTACATGCCGACGAGTTGTCTCGAGCACCCGCCGATCGTGAACCCCGGCCTGGAGCCGGAGATCACTGCTACCGATCGGGAGCTCGACACGATCATCCCGGATTCCGATCGCGCCGGTTACGACATGCACGAAATCCTGCTGCGGATCTTCGACGATGGTGAATTCCACGAAATCCGCGCCGCGTTCGCACCGAATCTGATCACCGGGTTCGCCAGGGTCGACGGCTCTCCGGTCGGTGTGATCGCCAACCAGCCGTTGGTGCTGGGTGGTTCCATCGACGCCGCCTGCTCGGACAAGTCGACCTACTTCATCCGGCTCTGCGACGCGTTCAATATCCCGCTGGTGTTCGTCGCGGACACCCCGGGCGTGCTGCCGGGCCTCGAGCAGGAAGCCAACGGCGTGATCATCCGCGGCGGGCGGGTCCCGCGTGCGATCATCGAGGCGACGGTCCCGATCATCAACCTGGTCGTGCGCAAGTCTTACGGTGGCGCCTACGGCATGATGGCGGCCCGACAGGTAGGCGCCGATATCAGTTTCGCCTGGCCGACGGCCCGGATCGCTGTGATCGGCGCCGACAGCGCGGTCGACCTCATCGGCAAGCGGCAATTGGCGGCGGTGCCGGAGGAGCATCGGGCAGCGGCGCGCGAGTTCATGATCAACCAGTACAACGAGACGATCGCCACCCCGTGGATCGCCGCCGAACGCGGCTACATCGACGCGGTCATCGAACCGGCGCGTACCCGTCTGGAGATCCGGAACGCGCTGCGCCTGTTGCGGGACAAGCCGCCGGTCAAGCCGGAGTTCAACCCGCGCAAGCACCCGGTGTACCCGATGTGATCTTCCCGCCGCCTCTCGCGCGGCGACGGTGTGACCACCGAGCTTGCGCCGAGTAGCGAATCGCAGACGACCCGAAGAAAGGCGCTGCGGCGGATCAGCTCCGCCACAGCGCCTTTCGCGACTTCAGCTCAGCAGGTCAATCGCTGATTGTCAGGGCAGCACCTGCGGAATGACATCGGGTGCGACCGTACCCACGATCGCGCCGATCACGGCGCCCAGGATGGCGGTGGTCACCACGCCGACCACGGCGCACAGCGCGTAACCGACGACGAAGATCGCCAGGGTCGGGATGCAGGTGATGAGGGCGGCGACCGCGCCGACGCCCGCGCCCGCGGCCGCACCGTTCATGACCGGATCCGGGTACTGCGCTCCCGGATTCGTCGCGATGTCCTTCAGCTCCGCGCCCGTCGCTGCCGAGACCTCGGGTGTCGTCACCGACAGCGTCCGGCCGTCTTCGGACACCTCGGCATCCAGGGCGATGGTGGTTCCGGACGGCGTGGCCAGCGTGCGCGGAAGCTCGGTGACCGCCGCGCCCGCCTTGTTGACGACCTTGATCGAGGTCTCGCCGAGCTGGAAAGTGCCGGCATCCAGCGTTGTGGAGACGGTCCTCAGGTCCGGCGCGACGGTGGCGTTGTAGACGATGTCCGCGGACGTGCCCGTGGTCGAAATCGCCTGGGCCAACTGCGCCTGCTGCTCGGCGTAGTTGGTGGCCGATGCGGCTCCGGCACCGGCGAACGTAGTCGCCACGGCCAGCGGTAGCGCACCGATGAGCGCCTTACGACCGATCTGTATTGCAGCGCGATAGAACATTGAATTCATTTCCTCCCCGACCCCCGACACCCCCGACGTGGACGAATCGAACGTCGTATCGTGCGATGTGAACGCACTATTGGTAGCGATCGCACCGTCGTCAAGGCAAGTTCTGTGACATTGTCGACATTGCGGAACCGATTGAGCAACAGGGTATTTCGACCAGGCGCGGAGGTACGGCAAACCGAGAGCGAATGCTGTCGCAGGCATCGCCGCCGCATCGGGCGATTGCCGCAAAGCTCTTGTTCGGCGCTGTCCAGACGCGCTACCCCGGACGAGCAGGTCGACATCGTTCAGTGCGTCCCGGTCTACCCGTGCGTTTCGGCGTGGTGCAGCAATTCGATATCCGACCGGACCACGTGATCAGTGGATATGGCGGAACGTCGCCGGCACGGCGCGGTGCGGAGGTGGCGATCACCCGTCTCGATACGGAGGCGGTGGCGCTCGTCGAGACAGAAGCGTTGTCTCGGTTGCTGCTGCGCGCCGAGGCCATCGCATCGTCACGGATCGAGGGGTTGGTGGTCGGCGCGCGTCGACTGCTGCGCGCGGAGGCGGCGCGTCAGCTCGAAGGCGAATCATCGGACGTGACGGCCGCCGAGGTTGCTGGCGAATATCGATGCCATAGCTGTGGCCGCCAATGCGGTTGGCCGTGGTGAGTCGATCACCGAAGATGTTCTGCTCGAGATTCATCGACGGTTGCTCGCGGGCACCAGGCTCGCAGAGCACGGCGGATCTTTACGAGACGTACAGAACTGGATCGGTGGCAGCTCCTTCAATCCCTGCTCGGCCGCCTTCGTTCCACCACCGCCGGAGCTCGTACCCGAGTTGATGGAGGACTTGATCTCGTTCTGCAATAGCGACGATCTGCCCGCTGTCGCGCAGGCCGCCATCGCGCACGCGCAGTTCGAGACGATCCACCCGTTCATCGACGGCAACGGCCGAACCGGTCGCGCGTTGATCCACCTGATACTGCGCCGCCGGCGGCGTGGCCGAACGCGTCGTCGAGCCTGTGTCGCTGATTCTCGCCACGTGGAGCGACAGCTACATCGACGGTCTGACTCGCTTTCGGCACGTGGGTGCGCCCGATTCCGATCAGGCTACTGACGATCTGAACACTTGGGTGGCGCGTTTCGCCGCCGCCTGCACTCGTGCGGCGCAGGATGCTACCGCTTTCGAGATGAAGGCTGCGGAGTTGCAAAGGTCGTGGCGGGATCGAGTGGCGCCGGTGCGAGCGAACTCCGCGCTGGACCTGCTGCTCGGCAAACTGGTAGGAACTCCAGTCCTCACCGTAGCGACGGCGTCGGCACTCATCGGACGCAGTTTTCCTGTTACAAACGCCGCCGTGCAGCGTTTGGCCGAAGCCGGAATTCTCCGCCAGCTCAGCGTGGGCCGCCGCAACAGGGCCTTCGAGTCACCCGAGGCGATCAGTGCTTTCGCCGCCCTGGAACAGCGTCTCGCCAGCCCGGATGGCGACACGCGAACATCCGCCCCAGCACTGTCGCGTCCGGTGCCGTCGAAGAATATGCCGTCCGGCCGCTGACCGAGGGCCACAGGGGAGTTGGGGGCATGACGACGGACACAGCCACAGCAAGGCCTGCGTCGGCCTCGCACGTTCCGGCGACGGCACATTGCAGAGGGCGCGCGACAATCTCCTCGTGCGGACGGATGCCAGATCCGATGAATGACGGCGGCTGCGTGACTGGGGTACATTCGTCTGAATCATCCGCTGGCAGAGGGGGATAGAGGCGTGGCGGGGGAACAGCCATCACTGTCGATCGACACCGCTGAGGTCAAGGCGTTGGGACGCTTGGCATTCGATGTTGCCACTCAATGCCGGGACGGGTACTCCGCGCTGGAGACCGACGTGCGAGACATGTTGGAGAGTTGGACGGGGAACAATTCCGGCGCTTTCGCGGTCGGGTGGGAGGAGTTCCACCAAGGGGCGGTGCAGGTGTGGGACGCGCTGTTCGAGCTGGCGGAAAAGCTGGGTGTCACTGCCGACACCGTCCGTGAGACCGACCAGGCTTTCGCCACCGGCGTCAGCTCGTTGGACCTTCCTTGAAAGTGGGGCACCGCATGTCCGACGCACAGGCCTTCTCGGTGGATCTCGCCAAACTCGACAACTTGGCTGCCCGCATCCGCGGCTTCGCCGGGCTGCTGTCCGATCAGCTCGCGGCAATCGATCAGAAAGCCAAGGAGGTCGATGCCGCGTCGACCGGTGCCGTGATGACGGCCTACCGCGAGGCGCACGACGAATGGCTGGCGGGTGCTACGGATATCCGAGAAGGACTTACCGCCTTGGAGGAAGCCGTGAAGCTCACCCATGAGGGCTACACCGGCGCTGTGGCCGAGGGCCTGAGGATCCTCGGCATATGACGGCTCTGGCTGTCGATCCGAGGGCCTACTACCAAGCGGCCACCAACTGCTTCGACGCCGCGTCAGCGCTTCGCGACAGTTTTCTGTACATCTTCGCGGAGCTGTCCGCATGTGGATCGATGGCGGGCGTGGACGAGAACGGCCAGGAGTGGGCGCGTTCGTACAACACCTCAGCCTACGAGGCCGTGGGCTTCTTCCAGGATGTCCACTCCACCCTGTACGCGTACGGCAGCGCCCTCAACGACATCGGCTTCACTCATGCTCGAGCCGACGCCACCCTGAAGGGCGCGCCGCAACCGGACCGGCCCACGGACCCGGGCATGCCGGTTTTCGGACCCTTTTCGGTCCCCGCCTCCGCAGGCGGCCCTGGCCAGGGCATCGTGGACAAAGGCATCAATATCATCAGCCACATCGGCATACCTGTCCCTGACGGCGACACCGGGAAGCTCGCCAAGGCGGCCGACGCCTGGGACCGTCTCGGCACGATCTACCAGAACACGAACGCCCGCGACAAGATCACGATCGCTGCGAGCTTGTTCGACAGCGTCACCGCCGACGACGCGGGCTACATACGAGACGACCTCAAATCCCTCGCAAACTCGATTGATCAACTGCTGACCGCCTGCACGCAGATCAGCCAGTCCTGCATCGCGTATAAGGACGCGCTGACGGAACTCCGCGACGAGATCAAGGGCTTCCTGAAGTCCCTAGCTCAGGATCTCGCCATCGACGCCGCGATCACGGTCGGCCTTTCGCTGATCAGCTTCGGCGCAGGAGCGGTCACCGCCGGCAAGGCTCTGGACACGGTGCGGCGATGGGCGGGAAAGATCAAAGACGGCATCATCGCTTGGCGCGCACGCAAGGCGTTACAGATCGCCGGTGTCCGCCAGGAGGCGAAGGACGCCGCTGTCAAGGCCCGAAAAGTGGTTACCGACCTACGCGATCGATTGCGAGGGAAGAGTGGCGACGTCAAAAGGCCTCCGGTGAAGTCGCTCAAGAACGATCTCGACAACGCGCAGACATGGACTGGCGGAAATCTACCCACCCAGGGAGGGCCGCCGAACGGGTACCTGGTCAAACGCGATCCTCAAGGTAATATCACGAACTATTCGTACTATGATAGTGACGGGGTTGCGACGAAGCGGGTCGATTTGACTGGTGATTCGCATTATAATAAGGCGACGGGTCAAACCATTCCAACACCCCATGTGGTGGAAATTCAAAAATATGTGAAACCGGAGACCGGCGAGATCTTCGCTCGCACCGATCGAAACAATGTCCGGGCTGCGCTACCTGAGGAGATTCCATAGTGGACACCGGTGATGTCGATGCTGAGCTGTCGTCGATATTGGCGCGCTCCCGGAGTAGTGATAATGCTACAAGGGTCGAAGCGATACCTGATCTCGGACGTAAAATCCAATCCAGCAGTGCGCGAGAACGACTGCGAGAGATCATGATCGATGACGAGATCGTAACCATGCGAGTCGACGCGGCTGAGCAACTCGTCCGCGCCGGCGGGGAAGACGGATTGCTGGCGGTTCTGACTGAACTGGGTCGGCGCCGAAACGATCCTGATATCGATTACACCGCTTATATGCTGAGCGAGCTCGACAACTTCGGGGAGTTTCCTGTCCTTCGCACTGCTCTATCTATCGATCAGTCCAGATTGTCGCCTGACGCGAAGGTGGGTCTGAGTAACCTGCGTGAACTGATGAACAAATGACAAGCCGGATTTTATGCCCGATGTCGCGAAGTCGTCGCACGAGCGCGCTGACCGGTCCACGGTGAAGGGCAGCGGGTATCGGTGGTAAGGCTGGGTGTCGCAGTCGAGGCCGCGATGGAAAGCCATCTCCTTTCGGTCAGCGTTGCTGAGTAGGGGATCTGATCGGTGATACGGTCCGGCCGACGCGCGAGCTGGCGAACGTGCCTACCGGGTTGCGAAGCTTCCTCTTCGGTTGCAGGTCGAGACGTCGCATCAGAGCAATACCCGGTGACGCGTCATTGCGGCTGGGGGGCATGTTCTTCACCACTTGGCAGTAGCCCCTCAATCGTCGGTGGCGTGGTCGACAACAGCGAACCCGGCACCGCGAGGATGGGTGCTGGACTCGAAGCGGTTCAGTAGCGGTTGAATTCGCCGTCTTTGGTTCCGGCCAGGAAGGTGTCCCATGCGGCGGGGGTGAACGTCAGGGCCGGGCCGGTCGGGTTCTTGGAGTCGCGTGTGCCGACCGTGCCGTCGTCCAGGTGGGCGACCTCTACGCACTGGCCGTTGGACTCGCTGAAGCTGCTCTTGAACCAGCTTGCTCCGGATAGGTCAACGGTCACCGTCAAAACTCCTTGCTGCCCGGCGGAGCAGGTCGCGCGTGGTCTTCTCGTCCAGGGCCGTCTCCCGGATGGCGTCGGCCATTTCAGTGTAACGCTGCACCAATTCGGGCCTTTCCAAGTAGAGATCGCTGCTCATACCACCGTCGAGGTAGACGACCGGCGGTTCGATCGGCCTGCCTTTGTTGTCAGTGCCGAAGTCCAGGAGCACGAATGAGCCGTGCAGGATGCCGCGCGTGTATCCGGCTGAGCATGGGTGGATGCGCAGGGTGACGTTCGGCCGTGTGCTGACATCGGCTAGGTAGCGGTGCTGCTCTGACATCACTCTCGGTCCTCCGACGACCCGGTATAGCGCTGATTCGTCGAGGAGCACGTGCAGGTCCACAGGGCGCGTCTTGCGGGTGACGGCCACTTGCCTGTTGAGGCGCACCCGGACGCGTTGTTCGATTTCCTCGGCGGGACCGTCGTGCAGAAAAGCGCTGATCAGCGCCCGTGCATAGTCGGCGGTTTGCAGCAATCCAGGCACCTGCACGGCGTAAGACGTCAGCCGACGAGCTGACCGCTCCATGCCGACGTACATGTTGAAGGCATCCGAGAACAACCCGCCGAGCGGAGTGATCCCGTCCTCGTCCCGTGCCGTTGCCGCGCGCGATGCCAACCCCACCGCCTGTTCGGTGTGCTCGGGATTCACCTCGTACAGCATGCACAGCTCGCGCACGTCCTGGCGGCGGGGCTTCACGGCGCGGCCGGTTTCCAGGCGTTGCAGTCCGTTGAAGCTGAGCTGAACTTCCTTCGCGGCGACGGCGATCGTCAGTCCACGGCCTTCGCGCGCCTCGCGCAGAAATCTGCCGAGCTGGCGGCGCAGCAGCGTCGGCGACTCGATCTCGGTCATCGGTATTCCCCCCAGGCGAATGAATCCAGCACTCGGTCTGAACCGCATCCATTGATACCCCAAAAGTCGATGCTGTCTTGGGCTTTCGGAGAAGTTGTCCTGAATATGCGGATCTGGTCTGTGAGGCCGTGGTCCGGCTGGTGTGCTGTGCGTGCGCCAGGCCGCTGAACAGGGTTTTGTCGGTTCGAAGCGGCGAAGCGTTCCGCGATAGGGCGTACATCCGACTTACTCGACGGCAGGGGGATCACCATGCAGGAAGGCCCGTTTCGAGACACCCCGACCACCCGGTGCGCGTTCTACCGCCGTATAGGCGGACTCGCTGCGGGCGTTGACCCGCACACCGGACGCATCACGGTCCCGGCCGGAAGCGTATGGGGATTGGGGATGGCTGGGTATCTCGGTCATGAGGTCCGCGAGGAACTCCGGCGGCGTGGATGTGCGACAGGACCGATCGTGTCGTACCCGAGATCACGAAGCTGGGTCTTCCTTGTGCGACCCGATCTACCGGACTCTCCCACGGTGTTCGCCCAGCTGTATCGGGCCGGTATCGCGGTCTATGGTCACGGCCGGGTGATCGCTTTGCCATCTCCGGCCGACCGTCCTCCGGCGGTGCGGCATTGGGTCGAGCGGCCTCGCGACGGCTTCCGGCCCTCGGCGATGGTCGTGGTCACGGCGATCAGCCGATGCCTTCCGCCGCGAGCGATCGACTTGTCGGTGCTCGGCGCCGCAGGAGCTTCCGCGCCCACCAGGGGAGTGCGATGACCGTCGACCCGCGAACGCATCTGCACGAGAACGGATCTCGTGAGCTGTGCCTGCCCGGCACTCGAGCCTTCTTCGATATCTTCAACGGCCGGACGCGGCCCGCGGGCGCGATGATGGTGTCGGCCGTGGGATTGCTCGGCGTGTGGGTGCGGCATTACGAGCGCGGCAAGCGGGGTCGTCCGATGGACCGACGGCTCGCCTATCTGATGGACCTCCACATCTGGGCAATCGACCGACATGTCGAGGATCTGCTCGCGGCGGCGGGCCGAAAGGGTTACCGGCCCGCCGCTGACGCGCAGGAAATGCACTACTCCTATGGCGAGATGGTCAGCCTGCTCACGGCGGACTTCGTGCGATGCCGTCGCGAGGAGCGGCAACTCGGCGGGATCAGCGACGACCAGGTGCTCCACCATGTGCGGCACTGGGATGGGTTCAACGCCATGGTGGACGCGGCGGCCGCGGGGCGAGTACGCCTCGGTGCTTCGCGCACCGCGCAGACTGGGTCTTCCGGACCGCAGGAGCCGAAGACGTGACGACTCCACGCCCGGAGGAGCCAGATGTCCACTTGCGGGTCCAGCTCGACGGCGTGAGTCTGGACTTCGCCGCCTGCCACACCGCAGCTATGCGGTTCATTCGCGAGTGGCGCGCCGTGCGGCCCGCTGCCGACCTCACGGTGATTCCGGGTAGCACAATCGCGTTGCCGCGACTGCCGTGCGAACGCCTCTACCTCGAGCCGTGAAGGCGCTGACCAATCGCCAGTCCGACCATGACCACCAGCTCCCCTGCGATGGGGCTTCGCGAGTGGCACACCATCGAGAGGTCTACTCGGCCGATGGCGCAGTGGTGTGCCACTCGCGAACGGCGCGCCTCATCGGCGGTCTGGGTTTTCGCCGAAGTTACCGGCGAGGATGTCGTCGACGCGTGCGGCGAGTGTGGGATCGTTGCTGGCGAAACGCCTCAGACGCAGATGCTGGGATCTGCGGCGTAGCCGCAGTGCAGCCGCATGGATCGCCTGGCGGATGATCTCCGCATCGCTGACGCCGGTTCGCGCCGATGCGTCCTTGATGACGGCCAAATCGTCGGCATCCGCGTACACCGTGATCCGCTCGAGAGGCATGTGCACACTGTGGCAGAGGCGGTCGCGGACGCGCGAGCGGAAGCCGCCACGAGGATACGGCGGGGTACCTGGGAGATTTTTCGCTTGGGTGGTCCCACCGCCGGCGACGTCAGAACTCCAGGTCCGACCACGGGATGTGGATCGGGAACGGGAAGTCGATGGTGATGGCGTCGGAGGCGTTCGGTGACCACTCGCCGATCAGGAGGTAGTTGGCCGGATGCAGCGGTTGGACGTCGTGTGGGAGCTTGCCGGGGGTGGTTTCCAGTGCGTACGCGCGGATCATTGCGATGGTGCTCTTCGTGCGCGCGAGCGTCACCTCCCAGTACCAGGGGATGCCCGCATCGGCGTAACGCCTCTGCTCGTCGAAAGGATCGATCTCGTTGCTCGACGGAGAATGGATTCGGCCCACGAGTAGCACGTCTTGGGCGTGGATGTCCTGGTAGGGGGCGTCGAGGCGGCGGTAGACGACGACGTCGGGGGTGACGAAGTCCGACTTCCCGGTCTCGCCGAAGAACACGTTGGTTTCGAAGTCCACGCGCCACCAGCTTTGGGGCTGCTCGGCCATGCCGTCGCGTGCGCAGCGCTTGAGTGCGCTGGTCAGCGCGAAGGTGAAGGCTTGGTGTTCGGCGGGTCCGCGCCGTCGCCAGACGACGCGCCCGTTCCACAGTTCGATCTGCGCGGCGATCTCTTCGGGTAGCTGCTCGAGATCCTCCCAGGTCATGAACTCCGGCAGGTCGGGGCGTTCGACGCCTGGACTCGACATGGTCTTATGCTAGCCCGGTCACCGGCCATTTCCGCTGGTCATGAGCGGGACGAAACCGGGTGCTCACAGACCCCGATTTTGCCTCGGTGAACCCCTTGCCTACACTAGAGCGGTTGCCTGGGCACCTCCATGCCCGCATGCGTGCGCTCGGGCGATCGAACCTCCTCCGGTCGGCAAGTGTCGGCCGGACCATCCGAATTGTCGTAGGCCCACCGCCGGACGTGCCGATGCGCACGGCGGCGTTGTATGGGAACCGCGGCGAGAAAGGTGTCTAGGTCGAACCATGACCATGACTGATCCGATCGCAGACTTCCTGACACGTCTGCGCAACGCCAACTCGGCGTACCACGATCAGGTGAAGGCTCCGCACTCGAAGCTCAAGGCGAACATCGCCGAGATCCTCAAGCGCGAGGGCTACATCGCCGATTACCGGACCGAGGACGCACAGGTGGGCAAGACGCTCATCGTCGACCTCAAGTACGGCCCGAGCCGTGAGCGCAGCCTCGCCGGCGTGCGCCGTGTCTCCAAGCCCGGTCTGCGCGTGTACGCGAAATCCACCAACCTGCCCAAGGTGCTCGGCGGCCTCGGCGTGGCGATCATCTCCACGTCCTCCGGCCTGTTGACCGACAAGCAGGCGGCCAAGCAGGGCGTGGGCGGCGAAGTCCTCGCCTACGTCTGGTAAGGGAGGTCAGGACAATGTCGCGTATTGGTAAGAAGCCCATCGCCATTCCGGCCGGCGTCGATGTCGCCATCGACGGCCAGGACATCTCGGTGAAGGGGCCCAAGGGCTCCCTCTCGCTCACCGTCGCCGAGCCGATCACCGTCGCCAAGGGCGAGGACGGCCAGCTCGAGGTCGTCCGTCCGGACGACGAGCGCCGCAGCCGCGCGCTGCACGGCCTGACCCGCACCCTCGTGTCGAACATGATCGTCGGTGTGACCCAGGGCTACGAGAAGAAGATGGAAATCTTCGGCGTCGGCTACCGCGTCGCGCTCAAGGGCCAGAACCTCGAGTTCGCCCTGGGCTACAGCCACCCGGTGCCGATCGAGGCGCCCGAGGGCATCACGTTCGCGGTGGAATCGCCCACCAAGTTCTCCGTGTCCGGAATCGACAAGCAGAAGGTCGGCCAGATTTCGGCGGTCATCCACGGCCTGCGCAAGCCCGACCCGTACAAGGGCAAGGGCATCCGCTACGCCGGCGAGGTCGTTCGCCGCAAGGTCGGAAAGACGGGTAAGTGATCATGGCGCAAACCGCAAACCAGAAGGCCAAGCGCATCCCCCTGGGCAAGGACGTGTCGACGCAGCGTCGCCTGTCGAAGACTCGCCGTCACTTCCGCCTGCGCAAGAAGGTGGAAGGGACCACCGAGCGTCCGCGCCTGGTGGTCAACCGCTCCTCGCGTCATCTGCACGCGCAGCTGGTCGACGACTCGGTCGGCAAGACCATCGCCGCCGCCTCGACCATCGAGGCCGACGTGCGCGCGCTCGACGGCGACAAGTCGGCCAAGAGCAAGAAGGTCGGCGCCCTACTGGCCGAGCGTGCCAAGGCCGCCGGTGTCGAGGCCGTCGTGTTCGACCGTGGTGGGCACGACTACCACGGCCGGATCGCCGCACTGGCCGATGCCGCTCGTGAAGGTGGGTTGAAATTCTGATGCGTAGCCTGCGGAGCATCCAGGAAACACAGCTGAGCGTTCAGCTGATCATGAACGGAAGGAACGTCTGATGCCGGGACGTCAGAGGCGTGACGGCGGAAGCGGACCCGCCGGACAGAATGGCAGCGCCCCCGAGGGCGGCCGCGGCGACCGTCGCGGTGGCGGCGACCGCCGGGGTGGCGGTGACCGCCGCGACAGCGCCGCCGAGAAGAACCAGCTCGAGCGGGTCGTCGCGATCAACCGCGTCTCCAAGGTCGTGAAGGGTGGTCGGCGCTTCAGCTTCACCGCCCTCGTGATCGTCGGCGACGGCAACGGTCTGGTCGGCGTCGGCTACGGCAAGGCCAAGGAAGTTCCCGCGGCCATCCAGAAGGGCGTCGAGGAGGCTCGCAAGAACTTCTTCCGCGTCCCGATGATCGGCTCCACCATCACGCACCCGGTTCAGGGTGAGGCGGCCGCCGGTGTGGTCATGCTGCGTCCGGCCTCGCCGGGTACCGGTGTGATCGCCGGTGGCGCGGCTCGTGCCGTGCTGGAATGCGCCGGTATCCATGACATTCTGGCGAAGTCGCTCGGCAGCGACAACGCCATCAACGTCGTGCACGCGACTGTCACTGCCCTCAAGCAGCTGCAGCGTCCCGAAGAGGTCGCGGCTCGCCGTGGCCTGCCGCTCGAGGACGTCGCTCCTGCCGGCATGCTGCGTGCGCGCGCTCAGGCTGCCGGAGGTGTCAAGTAATGGCAGATCTCAAGGTGACCCAGATCAAGAGTTCGATCGGCGCCAAGAAGAATCAGCGGGACAGCCTCAGGACCCTCGGTCTGCGCGGTATCCGCAAGACCGTGGTCCGCGAGGACAACGCCCAGAACCGCGGGCTGATCAACGTCGTGCGCCACCTCGTGACCGTTGAGGAGGTCTGACATGACCATCAAGTTGCATCACCTGCGTCCGGCTCCCGGATCCAAGACCGCGAAGACCCGCGTGGGTCGCGGTGAGGGCTCCAAGGGCAAGACCGCGGGCCGTGGTACCAAGGGCACCAAGGCGCGCAAGAACGTGCCTGCCGCCTTCGAGGGTGGGCAGATGCCGCTGCACATGCGGCTGCCCAAGCTCAAGGGCTTCACGAACCCGTTCCGCACGGAATACCAGGTCGTGAACGTCGGCGCGATCGCGAAGCTGTTCCCCGAGGGTGGCGAGGTCGGCAAGGCCGAGCTCGTGGCGGCCGGTGCGGTTCGCAAGAATCAGCTGGTCAAGGTCCTCGGCGATGGCGAGATCGGCGTCGCGGTCCAGGTGACCGTGGACAAGGTCACCGGTTCGGCGAAGGAGAAGATCACCGCCGCCGGTGGCACCGTCACCGAGCTGGGCTGACGGTACTCTGCATGACAGCGGCATCGGACGAGTGAAGGCTCGTCCGGTGCCACTGTTAGAGTTCAGTAAGTTGTCTGCCAGCCTCGTCGTGGTTTTCGGCGTCCCTTCTGTGTCGAGCAGGGACATCGCTGAACATCCATGTCATGACCATGTCGTTCGCCAGGAGGATCAGTGCTTTCCGCCTTCGTATCGGCCTTCCGGACTCCGGACTTACGGCGGAAGATTCTCTTCACGCTGGGGTTGGTCGCGTTGTACCGCGTCGGTGCCGCGCTGCCGTCCCCTGGCGTCGACTACCAGGCGGTCCAGGAGTGCATCGACTTGGTCTCCGGCGGTGAGTCCGCCGGAATCTACCAGCTGATCAACCTGTTCTCAGGTGGTGCGTTGCTGCAGCTGTCGGTCTTCGCGATCGGCATCATGCCCTACATCACCGCGAGCATCATCATCCAGCTGCTCACGGTCGTCATCCCGCGGTTCGAGGAACTGCGCAAGGAAGGCCAAGCCGGCCAGTCCAAGATGACGCAGTACACCAGATACCTGTCAATCGCGCTGGCGATCCTGCAAGCCACCGGCTTGGTCGCCCTGGCGGCCCGCGGCCAGTTGCTGCAGGGCTGCCAGCAGGACATCCTGGCCGACACCAGCATCTTCGGCATGATCATCATCGTGCTCGTGATGACCGCGGGCGCGGCGCTGGTGATGTGGTTCGGCGAGCAGATCACCGAGCGTGGCATCGGCAACGGCATGTCGCTGCTGATCTTCGCGGGCATCGCCGCTCGCATCCCGACCGAGGGCAAGGCGATCCTCGACAGCCGGGGCGGCTTGGTGTTCGCCCTGGTGTGCGTCGCCGCGCTGGCCGTCATCGCCGTCGTGGTCTATGTCGAGCAAGCGCAGCGCCGGATTCCGGTGCAGTACGCCAAGCGCGTGGTCGGCCGGAAGATGTATGGCGGCTCCTCGACCTATCTGCCGCTGAAGGTGAACCAGGCGGGTGTCATCCCGGTCATCTTCGCCTCGTCGCTGCTGTACCTGCCGAACCTGGTCGCGCAGCTGACGGGAGCGCAGAACAACCAGGATCCGAGCTGGTGGCAGGAGATGATCCAGAAATACCTGGTGAATCCGAGCAACCCGGTCTATATCGCGATCTACTTCGGTCTGATCGTGTTCTTCACCTACTTCTACGTCGCGATCACCTTCAACCCGGAGGAGCGCGCCGACGAGATGAAGAAGTTCGGTGGCTTCATCCCGGGCTACCGGCCCGGCAAGCCGACCGCCGACTACCTCAACTACGTCCTGAGCCGTATCACCCTCCCCGGCTCGATCTATCTCGGTCTGGTCGCCGTGCTGCCGAACGTGTTCCTCGACATCGGTTCCTCCGGTGGTGTCCAGAACCTTCCGTTCGGCGGTACCGCGGTGCTGATCATGGTGAGCGTCGGTTTGGACACGGTGAAGCAGATCGAGAGCCAGCTGATGAATCGAAATTACGAAGGGTTCCTCAAGTGAGAGTTGTACTGCTCGGTCCGCCGGGCGCCGGTAAAGGCACCCAGGCTGTCCTGCTGTCGGAGAAGCTGGGCGTTCCGCACATCTCCACCGGGGACCTGTTCCGTGCGAACATCAGCCAGCAGACCCCGCTGGGTCGTGAAGCGCAGAAGTACATGGACGCGGGCGACCTGGTGCCCAGCGACGTGACCAACCGGATGGTGGAGGCGCGGGTCAACGAGCCCGACGCCGCCAACGGGTTCGTACTGGACGGATACCCGCGCACGGTGGACCAGGCCGACGCGCTGGAGAAGATCCTTGAGGACATGAACACCAAGCTCGACGCGGTCCTGCGCTTCGTCGTGCCGGAGGACACCGTCGTGGCGCGGATGCTCTCGCGCGGTCGCGCCGACGACAACGAGAACGTCATCCGCAACCGGCTCCGGGTGTACCGCGAGGAGACCGAGCCGCTGCTGGATCACTACGACGGCTTGGTCGTCTCGGTCGACGGTGTCGGCGAGGTCGACGACGTCAACGCGCGGGCACTTCGCGCGCTGGGCCACTGAGCCGGCTCGTGATGGAGCACTGAGGCCGGATGGTCTTCAATCGCAAGAAGAAGGTCGTGCCGTTCCGCACGGCAGGTGAGCTGGATGCCATGGCGGCGGCCGGCGCGATCGTCGGCCACGCTCTGGTGGCCGTGCGTGCGGCAGCCAAACCCGGGGTGTCCACCCTGGAGCTGGACGAGGTCGCCGAGCAGGTGATCCGGGAGGCGGGCGCGGTGCCGTCCTTCAAGGGCTACCACGGCTTCCCCGCGTCCATCTGCGCGTCGGTGAACGATCGCGTGGTGCACGGGATTCCGACCTCCGAGGAGATCCTGGTCGAGGGCGATCTGGTGTCCATCGACTGCGGGGCGATCCTCGACGGCTGGCACGGTGATTCGGCCTGGACCTTCGGCGTCGGCACGATCATCGAGGCCGACCGGCTGCTCAGCGAGGCGACCAAGTCTTCGATGGAAGCGGGCATCGCGGCGATGGTGCCCGGCAACCGGCTGACCGACGTCTCGCACGCCATCGAGCAGGGCACCCGGGCCGCCGAGAAGGAACACGGGCGCGCCTACGGCATCGTCGACGGCTACGGTGGTCATGCCATCGGACGAGAGATGCACCTCGATCCCTTCCTCGCCAACGAGGGAGAACCGGGGAAGGGTCCGAAACTCGTGGTGGGGTCGGTGCTCGCGATCGAGCCGATGCTCACCCTCGGCACCACCCAGACCAAGGTGCTCGGCGACGACTGGACCGTGGTCACCGTGGACGGCAGCCGTGCGGCACATTGGGAGCACACGGTCGCCGTTACCGAGGACGGACCCCGGATCCTCACGCTGCGTCCGGAGTAGCACGGCCGTCGGGCGGCCCGACTCGGCGACACTGCGCGGCGAGGAAACGAGCCGCACCGACGCCAGGATTCCTGGTCGATCCCGCCAAGTGGCCGCGTGCCGGCACTATGCGCCGACACGGCCACCGGTCGATACCCGGCATTCGCCGGATCGGTGACGTCGTTCCTTGCACCCGCGTCCTGCGCGTCGAGCCGAAGCAGTGCGCTCGGGGCGGTGCCCGTGCGGGGTGGAAGGGTTACTCCTCCTTGGTTCGATACTGTTCTGAACGATGCCGTCAGCGTATGGCCGGGCAAGTGGCGGCGACGTGAGTAGGCCGCTACTCGAATTCGCTTGGCACGCGCCGCAGTTCGATGTGATCGCGTCGGCCGGCTGACTCTGCGACGGTGACGGCGACACCCGTGACCTGGGTGTTTCGTGTGCGTAGGTAGTCCGCTCGGTCCGCGGCGCGCGGCGTCGAAGTGACGATCGACAGATAAAATCCGCCTTCGGCTGTCTCCGGGCGATAGCGCGGACAACCCTTGATACGGCTTGAACGACCCGTTACTCGGGCGATATCACCGGTGTGTGCGATCGGGGTGTGGCCGTCGAAGGCTCGGCGGTGCGCCGATGCAGATGCGGGAACAGCAGCGTTCGAACTCCTGCTCCCGGAACAGCGGATGGCTGGGGGAGAGCTACTTGTCCGCTGGGTGGCTGGGGACCGTCCGGACTCCCCAGCCATCCACCATGCGGATGGGGAGCCGGGGCGGAAATTACGACGCGCCGGGAAGTCTCCGCACGCCCGCGCAGACCTCGGCGGCAAGGTCGTCGTAACCGACGGCCAGTTCCGCCAAGCGCTGCCAGGCATCCCACAGATCCCACTCCGAGGCGCTGGCCAGAGCCGCGTAGGCGTTCGCGGTGAACTGGGCGAGGCGGTCGATCACGGCGCCGACGGTCTCGGTGTGCACGTGCGCGGCGCCGTGCGCGGGCGGCAGTTGCACAGTGATCCAGCGGTCGATGTCGCGAATCAGGCTCGCTCGCAACGCATCTATCTCGTCGAGCGATTCGCAACCCGCGCTGAGTCTGCGCTCGTGCAGCGTGGTCAGTTCGTGCGCACTGCGCAGCAGTGGGTTGCTTTCGTGCAATTCGCCTCGGCAGGCTTGCAATACTTGATGTTTCGCGGGCAGGGCGGCACTGGTCGTCATCGCCGAACCGTTCTCGTGCAGGCCCGGACGGTGTCGATGATGGACGAGCCGGAAGGACGGAAACGGCTGCGCGGAGCGATGATCCAGTGTCGATAGCCCGCATCGGCATCGGCGGGTGAGGGCAAGGCGATCTCGCCGCCGCTGGGCACGATCGATACGTTCAAGCGGAACAGCTCCGCGAACAGCCGCACGTCGTCGGGTAGATCCGGGCGGGTCAAGAAGGTCCACCGTTTGGAACGCACGTGAGAGATGATCGGACCCATATCGATTCGGCGATGGGTGAGGTCGTCGCGAACTTGCTGCCCCAGCGCGGCGGGCATCGTGATCGCGCCGACGAAGCCGGCGCGCAGGACGATACGGCCGATATCCGGATGAACTCCGGCGGGCAGGTCGCAGGTGTGTCGATAGTAGGCGCATCGGGCGGTCGGGGTGTCCGCCAACGCCAGTTGGTCCATGAGGCCCTCGGGTAGCTTCGTGTGATTGTTTACAAGCCGCCCGGTCGGCGCTGCGGCAGCGATGCTGTGATCCGGAGCACCGTGCGGGCGTTGTCTCAGTAGAGCACTCCATGGAACAAATCAAACATTCCGTTCAATTAGTTCTCGAGAAATTCGTTCGCCCGCTGGTTACCGGTGGGTGCGGTAACCAGCGTGGTCCGGTGCGCGGCCACGCGTTCACTTCGGCGTACATATTTCCTGGTCAAATGACCTATGCGGATGCGAGAGCGGAAACCTCGGGCATTTTGTTCACCGCCACCGCGACCATGGGCGCTACCTTGCCGCAAATCGATCCCGCGCCAGGGGCATCCCTACCGCGGCTCAGGGCGTGGTGCGGAAGAACAGCACTCGGTCGCCGTGCTCGGACAGTGGCGTGTGCACACTGATCTGGCGCAGCCCGCTGTCCGGCAGATAGGTGAGGTTGGCGAACACCTTCGTGTTGCCGAAGGCCGCGCGCAGTTTGGATTCGGTCGCCCGGTCGGGGTTGTAGAGGGCCAGCATCTCGAAGTTCAGTGGTGCGAGCGGTTTGTCGAGGGGAGCCTGCCCGGCCGGACGTCCGAGCGCGGCGTACTGGGTGGCCGCGCCGTGCTCGTACCAGCACAGTTCGTAGGCGACGTTCTCCGTGACCGTGATGGCCGCGACCGGCCAGTCCTGGGAGAGTCGCAGCGCCAGGGGATTCTTCGCAACCGGCGTCAGCTCCCAGTTCAGGCTCAGGACCGTCACCCAGCCGCCGTAGGGCTGGTCGATCAGCACGATGTCGTCGCCCAGGGTGGTCGAGGTGTTCAGTTCGGGTTCGCGGGTCTTCCAGTTCGACTCGTGGGTGCCGAAGTAGCTCTCGCGATCGAGCGGGTAGGCGTCATCGACGGCATAGGCGGCGATGATCGCGGCGCGCACCTGGGCGATGGCGTCGCGTTCCGGTAGATACACGCTCAGCGCGCCGAAGGTGGAGCCGATCTGCACGGGCATCGCGGGCTGATCCTGCTCGGCGCCCGGCGCGAGCGGCCGCAGGCCGACCAGGGCCAGCTTCCAGTTGATCTCCTCGACGGTCGACAGGTCGCCGGAGGACTTGAACATGACCTGCTGCTGGGTCAGGCGACCCGCCTGTTCCAGCGTGCGGCAGCCCAGTTCGAGCAACGCTCGGTGCGACTTCGGGGTGAGGTCCAGGTCCTGGATGCCGCACGCGCGCAACCGGATCGACATGGTGGTCGAGGTCAACGCGGCGTACCGCTCCCGGTACATGGCGATGGCCTGCTTGCGCGAACGGCCGACCATGAGCGTCCGCAGCAGCGTGCTCAGGCTGGCCAGGTATTTGCCGGACAGCTCCGGGTTCGCCGCGGCCAGGGAGGCGCGGATGCGGGCCGCCTCCTCGGTCGCGGCGACCGCTGCGTCCTGATCCAGCCTGCCCAGCCAAACCCCGCATTTGGACAATCCGTCGGCGCACGGGCCCGCGACCTCGGGATGCGCTCGCGCCACTTGACGGTAGACGTCACAGGCGCGCCGGATCGTCGTGGTCGCCAGCTCTCTGCGGCCGCTGTGCCGTGCCGCCTGCTCGAACGAGCGCAGCGCGTCGTTCAACTCGCCGGCGAGACGGGCGGTCAGCACTTGGCCCCGGGACAGCAGGCGCAGGCGGATCGCCACCGCTTCTTCGGCGGGCGCCAGCGCCTCCCTCGTGCGGTCGCGCGTGGAGCCGTTGGTCTTGGTGGCGATCAATCCCTTGGCGAGTTCGCCGAGGGAGGTGGCCAAGCGCAATTCGGACTCGACCGTACGGTCGAGCGCCGCATACCGATCCGCAGCGATCTGACGCTCCATCGCGTCCAGATCCATCGCGCTCCTCGTTTCCAGCATGATCCTCCGCCAACGCGCGGCAACCGCGCAACGCAACCGTCTGCGCACCGAGTTTGTCATGGTTGCCGCCCGCGCGCACCTGTATCCGGCCAGGCAGACAGGGCCGTGCGGCGGGCGGCCACCCACGGGTCGGCCCGTGCCGGACGAGAAGGCATGATCGAGGGCTGTGCGAGCCCTATTACAGCGCGTGAGCTCGGCGCAGGTAACCGTCGACGGCCAGGTCGTCGGCCGTATCGACCCGGCGGCCGACGGGGTCCCGCACGGCTTGGCCGCCCTGGTCGGCGTGACGCACTCCGACACCGAGGAGACCGCGAAGGCATTGGCCGACAAAGTGTGGCGGCTGCGCATCCTCGACGGCGAGCGATCGGCGGCGGATCTGCGCGCGCCGATTCTGGTGGTCAGCCAGTTCACGCTGTACGCCGACACCAGCAAGGGGAGGCGCCCGTCCTGGTCGGCGGCCGCCCCACGGGCGATCGCCGAGCCCCTCGTCGACCTCTTCGCACACACGTTGCGCGAATTCGGAGCGACGGTCGCCACCGGACGGTTCGGTGCGCACATGCACATCGACTTGGTGAACGATGGCCCGGTCACCCTCATGCTGGAGATGTGAGCGGTCGCTACCGGAAATCGTTGGCAGCGGCTGGATCCGATGACCTGCGCCGCGGTCGACCGGGAACGCAGTCTGTCCGCAAACGCCGAGGAAGATCCCGTTCACGTTGACGTCACCGGTGATTAGTCATCCGGTGTTACCGTGGGTGGGAAGGAATCGAGGGTGGAGGAGCGGACGCGATGGCGGACAATGTCGAATTCGATGAGCATCTGTTCCGCAAGGCGGCCCAGAAGACGGGGCATGTCCAGGACCGGGTGACCGGCATCATCGACAGGTTGAGCACGTCGATCGCCTCGCGCGGAAACTGCTGGGGCAACGACACCATCGGCCGCACCTTCGCCAACGGTCCTGACGGCCAAGGCGGTTACACCACCGCCCGCGACAACCTGATCAAGGGCGGACGCAACGTGGCGGGGACATTCGGCAACTTCAGCGAAGGACAGAGGAAGACGGCCGACCTGCTGCGGGACATGGAGCAGGGCAACCGCGACGGCGTGCGGTGATGCGGGGCCCCCGATGACGAACGAGCAAGTCAAGTCGGACTTGGCCGAGATCCTCGACGGTGTCCAGGAACAGATGCGGATCATCGCCCGGTTGCAGCAGGAGCGCGCCGAACTCACCGGCCGCGCGACGGTGCGCGGCAAGCGGGTGACGGTGGTCGTGAACGCCGACAACACGGTCATCGATACCCAGTTCGGCGCGAACATCGAGGACCTGAGCTATGCCGAGATCGCCAAGGCGATCACCGAGGCCGCGCAGCAAGCCAGCGCCGATGTGGCCCGCAAGACCCGAGACCTCATGGCGCCCCTCGATACTCACCGCGCACGAATGCCGAAGTTGTCCGATCTGGTCGAGGGCATGCCCGACCTGCGGGCACCGGAACCGGTCCCCGCCCCGACGGCGCCGCCGAACGCCCGTGAACGCAGGGATTTCTCAGACGGCAGCGGCATGCGTTTCACCGACACCGAGACCGTAGAACGCGATCGTGGTGGATCGGTCACCGATTCGAGCTGGTGAACTCGGTAGCCGCACCGGGCGATCGAGGTAACCGGCCATGGCTATCGAGCTGCCCGCGGCACTGAAGTACCTCGAGCCGATCGTCGGCATGGAGTGGCCCGAGGGCAACGAGGACCAGATGTGGGCCTTGGGCGGTGACTGGCGTACCGCCGCGAGCGAGTTGCGCTCGGTGATCCCCGACATCGAGGCGGCCAAGAGCGCCTCGACGACCGCGTATCCGTCAGGTGACGGTTACGAGGAAATGGTCAAGGCCTTCGACAGCTTCCTGCAATTCAGCGGAAGCAACCCGCAAGACGACCAGACGCTGGCGAAGCTGGCCGACTACTTCAAGGAGATCGGCGACTCGGCCTACGACGTCGGCACCGAGATCGAGTACGGCAAGTTGATGTACTGGTCCTCGCTGGCGTTGCTCGCGGCCGAGCTGGCGGCCTCGTTCTTCTCCGGTCCGTTCAAGCCCGCGGTGGACGCGGCGGCGATCGCGCTCACCAGGATCGCGGTCCGCATCATCGGTCAGCGGTTGGTGCAGGCGGTGATCCAGCGGGTCGGGCGGATCGTCGCGAACCGGTTCGTGAATTTCCTGCTCCGGCATGTCGCGATCGACACGATCCTCGGCACCATGCAGGAACTGGGGGTGCAGGCCTACCAGGTGGAGCAGGGGCACCGCAAGAACATCAACGTCGAACAGGTCATCGTGACCGCCGTCAGCTCCGCGGCGGGCGGTGCGGCGGCCGGACCGCTGGCCGAACGGGTCGGCAACGCGCTGACCCGGAAGTTCGGCCCGGAATTCAATCCGTATCTGCACGGCGCGATCACCGGGACGACGGCGGGATTGGCGGGGGCCGGAGCGGGTTTCGTGGCCGCGACCGCGACTCAGTTCGGGTTCGACGTGGCCACGGACGGGTTGGACAAGGCGCTGCAGAACCTGGGGAACACGCCGGTCGACTGGCGGATGTTCACCGCCGGCGCCTCCAACGGCGCCATGACCAGCGTGACCAAGGTCGGTTCCGCTCAGATGTGGAACAAGCTGATGCCGACCACGATGAGTCGTCCCGACCTGGGAACCCGGCTGGACAGTCTCTTCGCCGACGTGGGGCCACGCGTGGGTTTCCGGCCCGATGGCGCGGGAACGCCCGGAGCGGGTGACGGCAGCGGCCTGGCTCCCGGTGCTGGGACACCCGACCTCGCGGGTGGGTCGAACAATCCGGGGGGATCGAACGGTGCGGGTGCGCCGCGCGCCGGGATGCCCGCCGCCGGGAACAGCAGCAACACAGCGACGAGCCCCGCGAACTCGGATACGTCACGCTCCGGCGCAGCCGACGATACCGCTGCCACTGGTGGAGACCAGGTGTCGAGCGCCGACTCCAATGGGGCGCGGCAGGACGGCAATCAGGCCGGGCGCGACGGTGGGTCCACCACGGCGACATCGACATCCGGTGATCAGGGTTCCTCCGGCGAGCGTGCGTCGTCGGGGGAGCGAACATCGTCAGGCGAGCAGTCCTCGTCGAGTGAGCAGTCCTCCTCGGGGGAGCGGTCCACATCGGCGGAGCAGTCCTCGTCCGGGGAGCGGTCCACGTCCGACACCGGGGCGGGACTCGCCGACGAAGGAAAGCAAGACCGCGGGGCAGGCGCCGATCGTTCTGAGGAATCCAATATTGCTGCGGGACAACAGAACAGCGCCGTGTCGGGGGATCCGGCGGGTACGCAGCGCGGCACCGTCGATGGCGTGCAGAGCCCGGAGACACGGTCGCTGTCGGACGCGCCGACGCCGAGCGCGACGCCGGTCGCGGGCACCCCGCTGACCGGCCCGGCGGCCACACCGCCCACCGGGCCGACCACTGCGAGCGTGCCACCGTCCAGCAATGTGGCGCCGGGAACGGCGGCGTCGCCCGCTTCGCCCGGATCGAGCGACGCGCGGCCCGCGCCGGCCGCGGATCCGCGCGGCCAGGCCGCCGCGCCGGACAGCGACGCGGGTCGCAAGGCGCCCTCCGACAGGGTCCGGGCCGGGGTCGCGGATCGCGGCTCACGTTCGGGCGGCGACGAGCCCGCCGTGCGGGCGGGCAAGGCCGACTCCGAGGCGCCGCGCGCCGAGGGTGAGTCCCGCCAGGACGGGCAGACGCGTCGAGAAGGGGATACGCGCAGCGACGGTGGGACGCGCCAGGCGGGTGCGGACCGACCCGAGGACGAGACTTCGCGATCCCGCGCCACTCCGGAATCCGACGACGGCCGACGCGACAGCGCCGAACCACTCGTGCTGCCGCTCGCCGGTGAAACCGGCGAGTCCAGAACCGCGCGCCGCCCGGGTCCCGACACCGATGGTCCGGCTCGCAGGAACTCGGACGACACCTCCCGGAACGATCCGGAATCCGATGCTCCGCGACAAGATTCGAGGAACCGCGGGGAGTGCGCCCGGCTCTCACTCGAGGAGATCCAGCAGGCCACCGGAAGCAACACCATCCGGCCACCGGACGAGCCGGTCGGCGAGCGCGGCATGTCGCTGCGTGACATCCAGCAGGCTGCGGGTGGCCGCCTGTGGGACTACCCGGACGGCGGACCCGACCAGCCTCGCCACCAAGGCATCGCCGACGAACTGCTGCGAATGGCCGCTGGGATGGATCCGCGCGATATCGCCGAAGGCCGTGGGCCGCGCGCCCTGGTGGTGGACGAATACGTCGGCCCGGTGGACGAGCACGGGGTCGGCGCCCATGCCTATACCCTGACCGTGCGCATGGATCCGGACACCGGCGAATTCCACATCGAGGTGTCCGATCCGGCGGCGGGAAGCCGCAGAGGGTTCCCGCCCGACCTGCCGATGGACGTCCGCACGGTGTCGGCGATCCTGTTCGACGGTGCGGGAAACGCGTTGCGGCCCAGCGGATCCGACCCGCGAGTGCGTCCGACCGACGACCGCCCGATCTACAACCCCGACGGCGAGATCGCCGGTCGGAGCGGCGACGAATCGCCGAAGCGGTTACAGGCACGGATGCGGGCCGAGATGGCCGACATGCGCGCCCGAGGAGAGGCCGAGCGCGCGCGGCGCCTGCGCGACCTGCTGGGCCGCATCGACGACGCGGATCTACCGGAAGGAGTGTCGAGGCGGTCGCTGCGGGTCAGGGCCGCGCAGGCGGAATGGCATGCCCGCGAGTTCCGCAAGAACGCCGACACGTGGTGGCGGGTTGCGGGCGGCAGACCCCCGGACGATGCCCGGATACCGCCGCGTTCGCCTGCGGACCCTGCGCCGGCTTCGGAACCTTCTCGCGTCGGTTCGAACCCATCGGACCCGGCACGGATTCCGCGGGGCGATCGCGATCCGGACGCCGAGGACGAGGCTCGGCGGCCATCCGATCCGACGACCCCGCCGCGCGACGCGGACGACGCAGCGCCGGCGCCGGAGGATCGGAGGGTGGCGCCACCGGCCCGCGACGGTGCGCAGCACGATGACGCGGCACAGACCTCGCACGACCCCACACCCGACGAGACGCCGGATTTCCTCGGTGAATCCGACGACGTCGAGGAGCGATTGGAGCGCGGAGCGGACGACGATGTTCCGGCCGGCATGTTCCGCGACGCCGACGGGCTGCTGCACAAGTTCGGCGATCGTCCCGACTCCTACCGTGATCCGGACGGCACGTGGCACCACGAGGACGACGGTCCGGGCACCTACCGCGACGACAGCTTCCGGTTGCGCAACGCGCAGAACAATGAGTACATCTCCGATCATCTGACGAAGCGGCCGTACCGGTTCCTGGCCGATCCCGGCCCCGAGCGTGCGTACCCGGTGGTCGACGAGGTGATCGCCGAGCAGATCGCGAAGGCGGTCACCGAGCGCAAGACGTTGCAGGCGCAACGCGACGCGGCCAATGCCGCGGTCAAGCGTCATATGGCGGAGTTCGGGATCGAAGAGATCAGCGACCTCGCCGAGAACCAACTCGCCAAGCGGGTGGAGAGTCTCGAGATCGAGATCCTGGAGTCGGAACTCTCCGACGACGAGAAGCAAGCGAAACTGGATCGTCTCGGCGCGATGGAGCGCAACGCCGCGGAGTTCAACCGGCTGGGTCCGCCGCTGGTGAAGGCGTCGAAGACACTCGGCGAACTGGGCGGCAGGGCATTCGCGCTCGATGCGGATCAGCGGCCGGGTGCGGTGCTGCTGGCCCCCTTCGAGGGCGCGATCGATGGTGCGGACACCGTCGACATCGCGGTGCTGGTCCCTGGTGCGGACGGCGGGCCGCCGAGGCTGGTGGTGATCGAGGCCAAGGGCGTCGGTTCGCAGCTCGGTGGCTCCAAAACGGCCGAAGCGCAGCAGGGTTCGCCGGAGTATCTGCGCCGCACGGCCGCGATCGATAAGAATCTGCGGCGGATCCTGACCGAGACGCCCGAGGAGATGGCCGCGCGCGGTGTCGATCCGGACAGTGCGGCGGGCCGCGCCCTGCTGCGGGCACGTGAGCAACTGCTCCAGGCGCACCGGGACGGGACGCTCGAGGTGGAATACCACCTCGTGCACGTCTCCAAGAACGGGCACGTCACCGCCAGCCAGTTCAATCTCGAACGTGACGGTGTGCTGGTGCGCATCGACGTCATCGGCGGGATCGAATCGCCCGCGCTGGTGCGAACACCGGATCAGGCGACACCCGCCGACGCACCGGCACGCGCTGCCGACGACTCGGCGCTTCCGCCGCAAAGCGACAACGGTGATGCCGCGTCCGCTCGGCAGCTGCTCGGCGTGCCGGGCGAGGACGAATGGTCGCCCCTGAGTCCGGAGGAGGTCGGCGAGCGGCTGCGGGAGCACCTGCGCGACGCGATGGACGATCCCGGATTCGAGGTCTTCGGGTTCGACCTGCCCGGTCTCGATCCCGAGGTGGTGCGGGAGTACGCCAGGGCGATGGTCGATCTGTTCGACCGGTACCCCACCGTGGACCTGCGCAGTGTCGGCATCGGCGGGCTGCCGCCCAAGGTGATCGGCATGGCGCAACCGCGGCTGGATGCCTCGGGGCGCATGTTCACCGACTCGATCGTTCTCAGTTACGACCACGCGACCAGCGCGCAGACCTTCCGGGATCGGATGCAGGCCGGTGTCGACAACGGCCGGTTCTCCTCGGAAGTGTTGCGCCGTCCGGTGCGGGCCGTCGTAGCGCACGAGTACGGTCACGCCCTGGACTACGCGAGTCAGCAGAGTGCGCGGCATCGAGCCGAGGAATTCCTGTACGAGCGCTATCTGGACGACGGCACCCGCATCCCCGGTCTCGGTTTCGAGGACTGGCTCGACCAGCTCAGCGGTCACAGCTTCGACCGCGACGGCGACCTGCGGCCGGAAGAGGCGCTGCCAGAGGCGTTCGCCCACGAGGTGCTGCGTCGTGACGACGACGATGCCGACCCGCTCAGCGCCCCGGCGCGCGCGCTCAACGACCTGCTGACCCAGCTGGCCGCCAACCCGCCGGACACCGCCGAGACGCCCCTATCGCTGGAACCCGACCACCTGGGTCCGCCGGCGGATGAATCCCCAGCGCGCGGTGGGGCGAAGAAACCACCGGACGGTTCGGACGGTGTGCCGGAGCCGGGTGATCGAAAAGTGGCGTCGCTGGACCGCGACGGCCCGGACGACAGCCCCGAGCCTCCGGAAACCGGGACGGCCGATGGCGGGGCGAACAAGCCACCCGCCGATCCGCCCGCCCGTACCCCGGACGAACCGAATGACGGCGGCGACGACCGCGACGAGGAGTCGGCGGCGAACGACACCACCCCGATCGCTCCGGAGCACGCTACGGCTGGGCATCGGCCCGAGGGCACGGACGAGCCGGGCGACGCTGACACCGCGCAACCCGTCTCCGGTGACGGCGGCGCCGGGAAGCCCCCCGCCACACCGCCTTCGGCAGACGAGCCCGGTGACGAGCCGGGCCCGCGGTCGGACTGGTACTTCCGGATGCGGATCGAACAGGCCGACTGGGAGGCGGACATGGCGGCCGACCATGCCGCCTGGCTGCGCGAGCTGGCCGACGCCCGCCCAGACGACCCGTGGTCGCGATTGCGCGCCGAACAGGCGGAATGGAATGCCCGCATGGCCGCCGATCGCGCGGCCTGGCTGCGGCTGGTGGAGGCCGAGAACGACACATGGTCCGCCGCCGTCGAGGCGGATCGGTTGCGGCGCGCCGCCGACGCCGACCGTGACGATCCGTGGGCCGAACTCCGCGCGCAACAGGCGGAGTGGAACGCCCGGATGGCGGAGGACCGGGCACAGTGGCTGCGCAGGCTCTACACGCCTATCGGGACCGCGTCACAAGACGATTCGGGGGTGGGCACACCGGACTCCGGTTCGCCGGCGCGTCCCGGTTCCGTGTCCTCGGCCGACGCACCCGCCGTCGCACCGGAAGCGGGCGCAACGCCGCGCGCGGCGGACGAGTCGCGCACCGGCGACGTCGATGCGGCCGAGGACCCGCGCGACCGGATGTCGCCCGAGATCCGTGCGGAATACGACCGGCTCGCGGCCGAACTCGAGCAGGCACAAGCGCGGCGAGCCGAACTGCGGCAGCGTCGCGACGACCTCGCGTCCCGGTTCCCGATCGATGACGCCGACGACTGGGCGGCCCTACGACCCGCACCCGACGGACTGGACCGGACGCTGGAGGACCTGCGCGGCCGGACCATGCCGGTCACCGAGATGCCGGAGCGGCTCGCCCGGATCGACGAGCTGGAACAGGCCGCGCGGGACTTCGCCGAGGCCGACGCCGAAGCCGCCCGCCTGGAGACGGAACTGGCGAACCTGGAGCTGTCCACCACGCCGCTGGCCCGATACGACCAGCTCGTCCAGCAGCGCCAGACACTGACTCGCGAACGCGAATTCTGGCGCGCCAAGCGCGACGACAGGGCCGCGCGCTGCGACCGCTGGGGCGAAAACGTCCGCTTGGAGGACTCGGCGCTGCGCGGTGATCAACTGGAAACCACGATCCTCCAGCTGTACGAGGCGGCCAACGTCCGGACCATCGACGACCTGGGCGGCCTCGACGACGCGCCGCACACCGACCGGGTCGCGGCGCCGCCGCTGGAGGCCGAGCACCGCAGGCAGGTGATCGGGAAGCTCGCGGCCGCCGCCGAGCGGGTCAACCAGCTCGACGAGCAGATCGAGCAGGTAGACCAGCAGATCGCCGATCTGCGCCAGGCCGGCGTCGGAACGGAACGGTCTCGCCCGCAGGACGTGATCGACGCGCTGGAAGAACTGGCGCAGGCCAGGGCCGACGCGCTGCGCGAGATCAAGCCGCGCAGGCACGAGCGCGACGACCTCGCCGCCCGTCTCGGCCTGCTGGACGAGCAGGGACGGGTCGACCAAACGGCCGGTGAGCCGGACCGGCTGGACCGGACCGTGGCCGACCTGCGCGCGGCGGTGCGGGACGGGGTCGCCGACGGAACGCTGTCCGGCGAGGATGCCGCCGCCCGCCGCCGGGACATCGCCGCACTCGACGCCGTCGCGCGGGAGGTGAACACCGCGCACAACGCGATCGGCCGCATCCAGGACGACATGGCCAGGGTGGCGGGCGCGTACCGCGACCTCGTCGAGCGCAGCGGCGGCCGGATGGTGACGGATCGAGTCGGCATCGTCGACGGTGAGCGACCTCGCGTCATCGTGCTCGGTCCCCGGCCCGACCCGGACGCGCCGCGCGCCGACCACGACGCCGCCCTGGCCGCCGCCCTGCGCCGCAGCTCTGATGTGGCGCAGGCGATCGTGCGGCCGGAGACCACGGTCGAATACCGGCGGGTGCTCGCCGACCGCGAGGACAACGTGCGGGCGGAGGAGATGGACCCGCCCGAGATCGAACGGTTGAGCACCGGTTGGGTCGGTGGCCGCCGCCTGGACATCACCTCCTGGCGCGACGCCGACGGCGTGTGGCACCACGTCGATCCGACCCGTCCGGACTGGGAGTTCGGGCGCGACCGGTCCGAGCTGCCCAAGAAGTTCACGCCGAAGGATCCGCCGGACGGTGTCAGCGGGTGGGCGATGGAAGATGTCGTCAACGACATCACGCTGCCGACCGACGACGTCCCGGCGGGCAAAGTCCCGGAAAGCACTCTGCCGGTGCACATGCCGCAGGCGCCGTCGCAGTATGACACCTCGGGCGTCGACCCGAACGACCTGTTCAGCCAGCACTGGGGCGCGGATTCGTACAACGTGGTGCGCCTGCTGTTGATGGCGGCCCAGGTGCCGAAGCATCCGGCGGTGAAGGCGTGGATCCAGCGTCATCCGGAGATCGGCGAGTGGGTGCGGGCGCGGCCGTGGCTACAGCACCTGCCGCCGTTCGGCACGGTGTTCCGCGACTACGCGTGGTTCGCCCCGCCGCGGCGCAACATTCAGCCGATGCACCGGCCGTGGATCGCGGCCGACCATGTGCCGCCGGGTGACCGGGTCGACATCCCGGCGGGCTTGCAGCGCGAGTGGGACCGCGACATCGCGGCCTGGCAGCGGGTACAAGACTGGGCGGACGCGGAATACCAGCGGTTCCTCGCCGACGACAGCGACCTCGACGGGATCGCAGACGGCATCGACAGACATCGGCGCGCCGAGCAGGAAACGCGGGCACGCGAGGTGGTCGACATCGTCGCGCGGCAGCTGGTCCTGCGGCAGCCGGGCATCGACCCGCTCGGCGACGTGAACGCCCAGCTGTCGCGCATCCAAGACGAGATCGACCGAGTGGCGGGCGAAGTCGCGGACCGGTTCGCCGCCGAG
Organism: Nocardia sputi; assembly: GCF_023501985.1. NCBI lineage: Bacteria > Bacillati > Actinomycetota > Actinomycetes > Mycobacteriales > Nocardiaceae > Nocardia > Nocardia sputi. The sequence goes on from NZ_JAMFLC010000017.1 coordinate 118,874, forward strand.
GATCCCGAGGCCGTCCGCGACACGATCGAGGACATCCGCGAACTGCTCGCCGGCGGTAGCGATCCCGAACAGCTCGCGGCCGCGCTCGCCGAGCACATGCGCGACGACGTGCCGACGTTCACGCGCGAGGAACTGGCGCGGATCAAGAACCACCTGATGGCCGACGAGCACCGGGTTCGCGACCACGCCGACCCGCACGGCCGGTATGTGCGCACGAGGATGGATCGCCTCGCCGATGTCGCCGAGGCGTGGAACCGCCTGATCGACGGGGCTCCGCTGCCCCAGGACTTCGTGCTGCTCAACGACATGCTGGCCGAGGCGCGTTTCCTCGCCGACAATCCCGGGGCGACCTGGCAGCAAGCCAATGCCCACGCGATCGCGCTCGGGTTCCACTGGGACGCCGACCGCCCGCCGCTGACCGGATGGCGCGCGGGCATCCCGTACGCTCCGGCTCCTCTTCCGCCGAACCCGGGTTACCTGCCGCCCGCGCCGGGTGCGCTGGGCGCGCCGCGTCCGCAGGGGCCGACCGGTGGCCCCGTGGAAGGTCCCGGAGGTGGCGGCGGCCGCCCGCGGGAGGAGCCGTCGCGTCCGCGGGAGGAGGCCGAGTCCTCGGCGCCGCAGCCGAGTGCAGACGGCGGCGCGCGGAAACCACCGGAGGACCCGCCAGCCGCGCGGCGTCAGGACGAGCCCGACGACTCCGGCGACGGCGAGCAGGCCGTGCCGGAGGAGTCCGGGGGCCGCGAGCGTCTGCCGGAGCTGCCGCCTGGCATCGCGCGTCCGGACGAGCCCGGGTTACCGCCGTCGTCTTCCGCGCGAGACGATGCCCACCGGGTGCTCGCCGAGCTCGACGCGCTACACCGTCGCATCGACCAGCAGCTCGATGATCTGCTGCGCCGGGCGAGTTCCGACCTGGACCGGATGCAGCAGCGCGCTCTGGACCGTCTCGCCGACATCGAAGCCGAGGTCACCGAACGGTTCGACGAGCTGTCCGCGCGGCTGCGCCCGGACCAGGCCGCGTCCGAAGGCTCAGCGCCGCCGCTCGGATCACCCGCGGCTCGCCTCGGCGCGGAGCCGGATGACCGGGCCGAGGCGGCGCTGGAGCGCATCCGCACGCAGTTCGATGAAGCGGCCCGCCGCACCGACCGACAGTTCGACGAGCTGCTCCGCGACACGCTCGCCCAGCTCGACGGGGTCGCGGCGGATCTCGATCAGCGCTTCGACGCCGCCGTCTCCCGGCTCGACCAGCTCGCCGCCGGAACGGACGATGCGGCCCACCCCTCTTCCGAGGCGCAGGCGCTGGACGATTTGCACGAGCGCCTGATAGCCGAGCTGGACGAGATCCACCGCCGCGCCATGGACCGGCTCGCCGGACTCGAACGCGAACTTGCCGGATCATCCACTCCCGACCCGGTCGATCTCGACGCACCACCCGCGCCGTCGCGGCCACTTACGGCCGGGCACCCCGGCGCGGGTACGCGCGTCGGCGACCCGGCGTCGCCGACAGCGGTTCGCGGTACCGAGGAATCGGCGCGTGCAGGAAGAGACGTCGATCGCCTGTCCAGGCAACGGGGTTCGGCAGCGCGGGAGTTGGCTGATGCGCAGGCGAATCTCGCGGAGGCTCGGCGTGGTCTGGTGGTGAACGATGCGGATTTGACGCGGGATGCGTTTGATGACGCGCTCGACGATTTACGCGGGCGCACGATGCGGGTCGACGAGCAGCAGCAATGGCAGGAGCGGGTTGCGGAGCTGGAGCGTGCCGCGCGGCGGGTCTTCGATGCCGAGGAGTCGCCCCGCGCCGATGCCGAACAGGAGCGCCTGTCCGCCCAGCGGGATGCCGCGGCGCGAGCGTTGACCGATGCCCAAACTGACTTGGTTGCGGCTCGGCGGGGTTTGCCGGTCGACGACGAGGATTTGGCGCGGGATGCGTTGGATGACGCGCTGGCCGGTTTGCGTGGGCGCACGATGCGGGTCGATGAACAAGGGCCGTGGCAGCAGCGGGTTGCGGAGCTGGAGCGTGCGGCACGGCGGGTGTTCGGTGCCGAGGACGAACTCGCCCGGGCTGAAGACGCGGTGCGTCGGGCTGATCACGCAACGGGGCTACTTTCGAACGATCAGAGCGGCACAGCGGTTTCGCGTGGAGCGGATGGTGAGGTCGGGGAGTCGGCGTATGCCGAAGCCGATGCCGAGCTGGGACGCTCGATCGCCCAACGGGACGCGGCGGCGCGAGCGTTGACCGAAGCGCAAGCTGACTTGGTTGCGGCTCGGCGGGGTTTGCCGGTCGACGACGAGGATTTGGCGCGGGATGCGTTGGATGACGCGCTGGCCGGTTTGCGTGGGCGCACGATGCGGGTGGATGAGCAGGGGCCGTGGCAGCGGCGGATTGCGGAGTTGGAGCGTGTCGCGCGTCAGGTTTTCGATGCCGAGGACGAGCTCGCGCGGGCTGAAGACGCGGTGCGCGAGGCTGATCGGACAAGGTCTGTGCAACGTTCGGCACAGGAAGGACAGCCGGGTTCTCGGGCGCGCCGAGATGGCGGGGAACCGGATGTAGAGATGCCGCGTCCGGAGAGCGAGGGCGACCAGGACCCGCCCGAGGGTGGGGTTCGCGCGAGCCGTGACGGTGACCAGCACTCGCCGGAGGGTAGGGCTCGGTCGAGCCGAGACGGTGATTCGGAGCCGCCCGAGGATTCATCGGGTCCGGCTACGGCGCGCCCCCACTGGATGCCGCCGAATTGGGCGCTGCGCTCACACATTCCGCACCCGCCGAAGGACTACGAGTTCGAGATGCCGGGCCCCTTCCACAACGAGGTGGAGCCGTGGCCTGTCCCGATGCCGCAGCCGCCGCAACCTCCGAGGCCGCCCCAGCCGCCGACATCACAGGTGCCTTCTCAGCCGCCGGTTCCGCCGCAGCCGCCGGTTCCGCCGCAGCCGCCGGTTCCGCCGACGCCGCCGGTCCCGCCGCAGCCGCCGGTTCCGCCGACGCCTCCGGTCCCACCCCAGCCGCCGGTTCCGCCGACGCCGCCGGTCCCGCCGACACCTCCCGTCCCGCCTGTTCCGCCGGTTCCGCCGACGCCACCGGAGCCGCCGACGCCTCCGGTCCCACCGGCACCTCCCGGCCCGCCTACACCTGGCCAGCCGACCTCGCCGTACCCGCCGGTGCCGCCAGGACCTCTACCGCCGTACCCGTCGGTGCCGCCAGAGTCACCGCCCTCGTACCCGTCGGCACCGCCCTCGTACCCGTCGATGCCGGCTCCGGAGCCATCCGTTCCGCCCTATCCAGGACCATCCGCACCGCCGTATCCGCCGTCGCTCCCGGGTTGGCCCGGTCACTCGAACGGCCCGTGTCATCCCGACGGCACGGTCCCGCCGATGCCACCGGGTATGCCGGTGCCCCCGATCCCGCCCGGCATGCCGCCGCCACCGGCGGGCGGTAGCCGACGGACCAACGGCCGCGGGCCGCACGGAAACGGGCACAGCCAGGATTCGGCACGGGCTCTCTTCGTCCGCCCGTTCGCGGGCTTCGGTGTGCCCGCCGAGTTCGACCCGACGACCGGCGCGTTGCGTGCCAACCCGTCCGAGGCGAGCGGGCACAGCGGCGTCTACGGTGAACTCGGCGGGGTCTCGGTGGTGTTCTATCGGCACGGCGGCAAGCTCGCGCTGCGTGTCGGTCATCGCACTGTCGACCTCGACGGGCCCGTCGAGGTCGAATGGGGCACCGTCGGGTGGCGGACCACCCGCTTCGCGGTGGTCGTCGGTGGTGTCGTCTTCTGCGAGCTGACCTATCGCTCGGTGCCGGAAGAGATGGACATCGGCGCGCTGGTCCGAGCCGTGGTGGCCGACCCCTTGCGACGCACCGAGATCTTCGCCGGATGACCGGAAGCCGACGATGCGGAAAGGTAACCATCGACGTGAGGAGGAATGATGCGTATCGACCATCCGACCGATGACGAACTGCGGGAGAATTTCGACGAAATGCTCCGCTCCGTGCTGACCGGCGGTGGCATCCGCACGGAGACCGGTCTCGACATGAAGACCGAGGACGCGCTGTGGGCGATCGCCCGCGCGTATCCCGACGTGCCGGACGCGCTGGTCGACATTGCGCGCGCGGCCTTCGCCGGCCAGCTCGACGGCTCGAATGCCCGCGAGCGCAAGGAGGCGCTGGCCCGCAAGATCGAGGAGCTCAACCGGCGTCGGCAGGCGCGGTGATCGGCCGGTGGTCACCGATGTCACGACCTAAGGTGGGCCCATGACCGAATGGCGCGCGTTGACAGACAGTGAAATCGTCGACCTGGCCGTCGGCCTGCGGGCGCTGGACGCCTCCCAGCCGATGGACGCGATACCGCGCCTGGCGGAGTCTTTCGGCTGGAAAGTGCTGACCGTCCATCCGGACCGGGCGATGCTGGACGCCGGATTCGGGATGGCCAGCGGCAAGATCCATGGGCGTTCGGGCTCGATCGCCGACATCAAGTTGCGCGTCACCGATTTCGCCCCGAACGACGCGGAGGGGCAGGCCCGTTCGAGGGACGCATTCGTGGCGATGGTCGCGGCCTTGACCGGCGCTCTCGGTGAACCGACCGCTCGGATCCCCGGCCCCACCGCCGAGGTCCGTTGGGCGGGGCCGGAAGCGACTTTGGTGCTGGAGGATCTGGGACGATCGGTTCAGCTGTCCCTGGTGGCCAACTATTGGCTGAAGCTGCACGATCAGGCCGTCGAGTTGGAGGGGCAGGAACAGAGTTGAGCGGGTGGGGAGACCTTGCCGCAGGCCTGGCCGCGGAACTCGCCTCCCTGCGCGCGGGTTCCATCGTCAAGCTGGTTGAAACAGAGACAGGGGCGCGGCGGCGATACGCCCAATTCCTACAGCTCGACGACGCGCTCTCGGCCGAGTTGGTCGATGACGAATGGCTCGACCCCGCCTTGCGCGCCGGTGCCACGGGACGCGCGCTGATCGCCGATTCGGGTTGGCGGGCACGCGATGCCGACCACAGCAACTGGTGGGCCGAGCTGCCCTGGCCGAGTTCCTCGGCCGATTACCAGCGGCTGGCCGACATGGTCGTCACCGGGTTGCGCGACGGGTTCGGCATCCGAGCGCCCAGCGTCCTGGCCTACACCGCATGGAATGAACGCTTGGAAAATCGCAAGCTGGACCTGCCGCTGCTGGGCCTGCGGCAGGAGCCCTGACGCGCGCCGCGCGCGAACCGGCGCTGTGCCAGGATGAACGACGAACCAGGACGAACACAGCTCAGGCATCGTGGCGTGCGCGCCTGCTCCGATGCGGTAGATGAGGGGATTTCCGCGACGTGACCAGATCAGGCGGCGAGGCATCCGGTGACGAGCCCCGCGCCGCGTCGGCTCCGGACCACGACGATCCCGCCGATACTTCCGCGACACCGCCCGCAGGCGAGAAGCGGTCGGCCGAAGTGGTAGCCACCGGTCCGGCCGACCCGTCGGCGGAAGACGCCGAGTCGGGGGAAGAGCCCGATGTGGGCTTCACTCTCTCCGAAGCCCCGCCCGTGGCGGATGCCGCCGAGCGAGCCAAGGCGCTCATGCATCAACTCGCTCGCGAGCTGGGGGCGGGTGGTCCGCCGGGCTGGCAGCGGGTGGATGCGGTGTTCGCGCTGACGGTGGCCGCCGAGGTGGCGTTGGCCGTCTACTCCGCCGATCAGGAACGCGTCGTACGGGTGACCCCCGAGCCGGAGATCATGGCGCTGGTCCGGGAGCACCGGCAGTTGTCGGCCGGGATGGGCGACGGACCTTGGTGGCGTTTGCTGTTCACGCTGACCGGTACGGGCCGGATGGAAGTCGACTACGACTACGGCGACGAGCCGTTCCCGGATGATCAGCTGTTCCCGCCCGAGGTCTACCTCGCGGATCTGGTGGCGTTTCCCCGGAATTCGCTGCCCGTGTGGCTCGGCGCCTACCTCGGTCACGACGACCGTCAGTTGCGGCCTCCGCAGGTCGCCGCGGCGCAGGCGCGGGCGGACCGGGAGGCGGGTGTGCGCGCCGTACCGTGCGAGGACGACCTGCCCGCGTTCCCGTTGATGGCCGCCCGGTGGGCGGTGCTCGCCGCGGCGTTCGTGGCGGCCGGGTCGCAGTGGGGCCCACGTCTGCTGCCGTCTCTGAGCTGGTTCGAGGGCAGCAAGCGCAGCGGCTGTTCGCTGTACGCGCTGCCCGGTGGGCGGGCCGTCCTCTCGGGCGGAGTGTGGAACGCGCCGGAACTGGCGGCGGCGTACAACGGCGGCGTCCGGTTGCCCGACCTGTACGCGGGCGCGCCGGAGTGGGTGGCGAGTCAGGTGGTGAACCACCGCGCCGCCGGCGGCTTGCTGTCGTTCTGCTACTGGTGGGAGAAGGGCCGCTGGCACCGCGGCGAGTCACCGGGGCCGGACCGGTTCGTGGAAGCGGTGCCGGGCGTGTGGACCTCGGACACGGTTGTGGACATCGTGAGCGGCCTGCTCGGCGACGACTCGACCGCCGAGCAGCGCGTCGCCGTCGCCGGCCTCGTGTCCGCGGCCGAGGCGGGTGTCGTCACACGGGACATCCTCGCGGAGGTGTTCGGTGACGACGGCGAGTTCGACGTCGACGCCGCTTTCTTCCAGCTCACCATGGCCGGGGTGACCATGACAGCACCGGGGCCGATGGCGCGGGAGGATGCGATGGCCCGGGTCGAGCGATTCATCCGGCGCAGCGGCGCCGACACCGCGAACTATGCGCTGGAGGACTTGCGCGCCGATCGGATCAGCGTCGGCTGGATGGTGTACGTCCCGGTCCAACCGGGCGAGATCGCGATCGGCCGGGCGATCTACTACGTCGCGGACGACGGTGTGCTGGAACGGTCTTCGTCCTCGGTGGCGCCATCGGTATACATCGCCGAGTTCGAGCGCCGGTTCCGGGACCGGCACGGTCCGGTGGGAGCGTCGTGGTCGAACAGCGAAAAGCGTTGAGCCGCAATCGGTCGAACCCATAACCTCACGGTTTTTGCCCACCGCCGGTCATCCGGAGGTGCGCCCTGTGCCGGCGGATCCCGCGTTTCTTGCGGAGCGAAGTACGAACCCGCTGATCCGGCGTGGTGAGTCGCGCATGCGGCTACCGAGATTCGGGGCTGTACATGCGGGGTCGCCCCGAGTACCCATAGAATCGTTGGTGCGTCTTAAGACAATATTCGGTCTGCCGTAAGAACCGGCTGCCATATTGACGTGTGGCGCACCGCCGGTCGCGGCGCGCAGCGATGAGGAGGGTCATCAGCGTATGAGTTGCCGGGCGCAGAAGGGTGATCCCGTGCGCGGGGGCGGACGGGACCGCGTGCCGTGGCGCGCGCATAGCCGACGCCCACGTGGGGGGTGGATTCAGTTGTGCGGGTCGGAGTCTGTGTCTCCAGGGTCGGACCTCGGCATCATATCGCCGTTCGCTGTGCCGCTGTCCAGGAGCTATTCCCAGCAGTGGTGGTCTGCCTTCGCTGTTTCGGGATCTTCGAGTACCTGGTCAGGAGCGTGACCCATGCCGCCCCCGAGGCCTGAGACCGACAACCCGTGGACCCGCCTCAACGAGCAGGCCCACAATGGAACACTGAAGCTCAGCGACAGCGCGGCAGGGGAAGCGGCCGCACTCGCCGCCGCGGCGGCGAACGCCGTGGAGCTGGTCAAGCGCCATGTGGCAGATGTCCAGAATCCCAGGGGTTTCGGCGCCGCTCAGTCGAGTTACCTCCTGCAGGCGAAGTTCGCGAAGGCGGCCGGAGATCTGGACGACATCCTCCGGCGGTTCCTGGAGATCTTGAACGCCATGGGCGAGACCTTCCTGGCGGCGGGCAAGAAGTACAACGAGACCGAGACCGATTCGGGCGCCGAGTTCCGCAGAATCCGGGACAACACGCCTCGGCGAGGGGATGTGAACCAAGGGGGCAATCCCGCGACGCCTCCCACGGCCATAGAGAACGACATCCCGGGCTTCATGACCGATCGGCAGTATTACAACACCAAGGCGCCGGCCCCGAAGGATGCCGACAACAACGGCCGCGGCGACGAGTTCCGGGCGATGGAGGAATTTTCCGGCGCGCGGGAAGGGCGCGATTCGATTCCGATCGAAGTCGAGAACCCGCACGAGAAGGACCACCCGTTCTTCGAATCCTTCGAAACCGGCATCGATTCCATGGCGGTCATCCAGGACGCTCGAGTCTGGGAATGGATGGCCGTCGAGCTCGACGGAACGTTCGATGATCTGAACAACCGCCTGGCTCGGTTCCCGCTCGACGGTTCGTGGGAATCCCCGCAGGGCCAGGGCGGTATCAACGCGGCGATCGCGGCCGCGAACACGTATCGGTCCCAGGCCACCGCGCTGACCAACAGCATGCGGGTGATGAGTCAGAATCTGACCTACACCGCGGGCTGGCTGGCCGAGACCAAGAGGTTCATGCCCGGTGAGACCCGGGACCGGGGCGGATACGTCGACCGCGAAATCCAGGAAGACAGCTGCCTCACGCTGTGGCACCGGAGGGGCTTCGAGAACTGGTACGCGGAGGGGATCAAGCACACGAACTCGGCGATTCCGGTCCTTCCGGCTCCAACGGTGCGGCCCGCGCAGGCTCCAGCGCCGCCCGGCCCGCCCGGCCCGCCGGGCACGGCTTCACCCGGCACGGCCGCCCCGGGAGCGTCGCAGCAACAGTTGGCGGCTCTGCGGTCCGCGCAACAGCAGTCCGATCAGCAGCGGCAGGCACTGGAGCAGCAACAGAGAGCGCTGGAGCAGGCGCGCCGCACGGCCGAGCAGCAGGACCAGCAGCGCGCCGCCGCGCAACAGCAGCAGCAGGCCCAGCAAGCCGCCCAACAGGCGGTTCAGCAGGCCGCGCAGCAAGCCGCGCAGCAGGCGCAGCAGCTCGGGCAGCAATTGGCAGGGGCCGCGCAGCAGGCGGCGCAACAAGCCGCCCAGCAAATCGCGCAGCAGAGCGCGCTCGCCGGGTTGCCCGGTCTGCCACCAGGTTTGAAAGACATTCAGGACGCCGCCAAGAAGATGGGTGGGGCGGGGAAGGGGGCGACGGGCGGCCCCGGGCCGGGCATCGGCAGTGCCAACCCACCGGCCGGGCAGAACCTCGAGCGAGCTTCCAAACTCTTTCCCCGAGCGACGGCGGACATCGCCGCCACGGCGGCCGGTGTGCGCGCGGGTCTCGCGCAGGGAGCGGGAATGCCCGGCGCGCCGATGGGCGGCATGCCGATGGGTGGCCCCGGCGCCGCCGCGGGCGGACAGCAGAAGGAGCACAAGCGCGCCGACTACCTCGACTCCACCGAGCATCTCGAGGAGGCGATCGGTGAGGCTCCGGTCGTGGCGAAACCGGTGGTCGAGAAATGACGGCCGGGCTCATGACGCACACATGGCGGTTCACCGACCTGGAGTTCGTCGTGCTCTGGGAGGATTTCGGCGAGCCCGGCCCGCCCAGGCCGTTTTCCTTCACCAGCCGCACACCCTTGTTGGACGACTACCGCGACGAAAAGGCGGAGGTGCGTGCCGCTCTGCGCGCCTCGTCGACTCCGGCGATGCGGGAGATGCTGGCGGACCTGTATCGCCCGGACATTCGCGTCCGGGTACTGGGTTTCGACGGAAGGGATTACACCAACGTGGCGAACAACGTGCGGCTGATGGCGGCACGTCGTGCCGATCGCGGGTATCTGGTCACCCAGTTGCCGGGTGAAACCGTCGGCCACAGCGGCGGATTCACCGTCACGGAGTGCGCGGCGGTGGAGTTGGCCGACGTGGTCGTGCGTGCGCTGCCGGAAGCCGACCCGGGCAAGCGGGCCGATATCGTGCTCGCCGACGAGGACGAGGGCTTGGATCTGGATTACGACTACGGCTCCTCGTCGGTGCGGGATTCGTTCGAGGCGTCCGTGCACGATCGCTCGGCCGAGTTCCGGTCGGCTCCGGCCGAGCGTTTCGGATTCATCGACGTCCTCCAAGCGGACTCGATCTTCGGCCCGCGCGGCATGACCCGGCATCGCCTGAAATGGCGGGATCTCGTGGACGACGGCCGTTATGTGATCGATGACGGGCATCCTCCGGTCGCGATGGCGGCCGATAAACGCCGTGTTGTCTCGGTGATCAACGCGCGCATTGCCGAAGTCGTCCGCGCGATCAAAGACGAACGAGGATAGAGGGGGTGGAATTCCGATGACCGCATCGCAGCCCGGACAGCCGGGTGATTTCCCGGCGGAATTCACGGCGAATTCGCTCACCGGCTCGATTTCGGTGCGCACCACCGAAATGGGCCTGCCGTTGGGCATCGAAATAGACGCCGATCAATTGCGCCGCGATCCGGACGCGCTGGCCGGCGAGATCCTGCGGTTGTGCAAACAGGCGGCGAACCGTGCCGCTCTAGCTCGGCGAGCGCAGTTGCAGCAGTGGGGATGGACCTCGGAGATGCTCGCGCTGACCGGATTGCCCACCGAACAGCAGGTGGCGAGGCAGGAGATCATCGAGGAACAGGAGTACGACACCGAACCACAGAGCTGGCTCCGATCCGTCTGAGCAACAGCAGAATTCGCGAGGTTGTCATGGTCGAAACAATGGACGAGCTCATCGCTCGGGTGCAGAATCAGCTCTACCGGCTCACCGATCTCAACGATGCCATGAAGGGTATCCGGGTGAGTGAGACATCGCCCGACGGCGCGGTGACCGCGGAAGTGGACGGTAACGCCGCGTTGGTGGGACTGAGCTTTTCCGCCGCGATATCAAAACTTTCGCCGGACGAGTTCGAGAAAACGGTTGTGGACACCGCGCGGGCGGCCGCGCACAGGGCTTTCTCGGAGCGTGGTGAACTCATCACCACATTCAATGAGGAGGCCACCGGGTAGTCACCGGATGTTAACCACGTCGGGATCGTGATATGCGGTCTTCGCTAGGTAAAGTTGAATACGAAACGTCGGGGGATGTTTCGGGATCGGAAGATGATCATGAGCCACATTGCAGTAGTCCCGGATGCGCTGCGTGTCTACGGAAGTGAATCGGCGGCCATGGCTGCCGGCGTGGGAGCGATCGCGGCGGCCGACCAAGCCGCGACCGTCGCCGCGGTGGTGCCGGTGTTCGGGTTGATCGGCCAAGAGTTCCTCGTCTCGTATGCTTTCGCGCAGGCCAACCACTTGTCGTCGGTGGCGCAACTGGCGGCGGTGCACGCGGGTACGGCGCTGACGGCGCACCAGGCCGCCGCCACCTACGAGGGCGCCGACAGCGGTTCGGGGGCGGCCATCGGAGCGGTCCGCACGCAGTCATGACCACGCCAGGAGCCACTCCGCCGCCCGGCGCCGATCCGCTGGATCCGACGATCCCGGAATTGCTGCGGGGCAGCGCTCTTGCGCCCATGCTGGACATGCCGGTGAACGATGTCCTGCACAGCATGGGTTTACCGCAGCTGCCGGACATTCCGGCCTTCGTGCAGTTGCCGGACATGCCGCCGCTGCCGACGATCGATCTCGGCGCGCTCATGCGTCCGCTCGCCGATCTCGCCTCCGCGTTCGGCACCGGTCAGCTCGGCGCGCCACCTCCGCCCGCGCAGGCCGGTGACACCGCCGCGGCGCCACCCCCGCCGCCGGTCGACCCGACTCAGTTGCTGCAGAACGTGTCCACCGTGATGCAGACCGTGATGCAGGTCGGCTCGTCCCTGGTGCAGACCTTGATGACGGTCTGGCAGGGCATGGCGGCGATGGAGGCCGCGAAGAAGGCCGGTGAGGCGCGCACCGACGCCGACAAGCTGGCGGCGCAGAGCGCGCAGGAGAAGTCGGTGCTCGTCGACGCCGCAGGCAGCGTCTTCACGGGCGCGGGCCTGATGACGGCGGTGATGGCGAAGTTCTCCACCACCATGGCCTTCGCGCCGCTGCTGGCGGCTTCCCCTGGCGGACAGGGTTTCCTGGTCGCCTCCGCGATCGAGGCGATGACCGAGGCGCTGGCGATCACCGCCAAGACGAAGGCGGAGATGGTCGGGCACAGCGCGAGCATGACGCAAGCCGGGCAAAAGGTTCCGATCACCAACGCGCCGACGGGCGTGCAGTCGGCTGAACAGCTGACCCAGCTCATGAGCATGATCACGCCGCTGATCGGTACGGCCGGACAGGTCGTTCAATCGCTGGGGCAGCTGGCGGCGGCGAATCCGTCACTGCTCGCGCCGAAACCCATCAGCGCCCCTGGCGGGCACGAGGGCACAGGCGAGCCCGCGGAAGGCGAGGACGGCAAGAAGAGCTCGGCCGTCGGCGGCCCGGGCGGCGTGGGTGGCATCGGCGGTGGTATCGGCAGCGCGATCGCCGCCGCCGCCGCACCGCTGAACCCTTGGCCGGGAACCCGAGTGGCCGGCGGCTCGTTGGGCGGCATCGGCGTGGGAGCGCCCGGTACCGGCCCGGGAACGTCGTCGGCGATGTCCACTACAGCGGCGGGCACCGCTGCGACGGGGACCGGAACCGGTGGCGGATACATGCCGATGGGCGGCGGGGCCATGGGTGGCGCGGGACTGGCCCGCGAGGGCGAATCGACCACCGACGCGCTGCGCGGCCAGATGATCACCGGCCGGCACGGCGACGAAGTGGTCGGCCGGATCGAAGGGGTCTCGCTGCCGGTGGTCGGCGCGGCCGACACGACATCGGAACCACCGCCCGATAAGGAACTCACGCTCTGACGCGAGTGCCGAACAGTACACAGGAGGGTCTCATGAGTGACGGGAGGGGTGAGGTGTACGACAGCGTGCGATTCGACTCGGTCACCGCGGGCAAGGCGTCATCCGGACTGGACGCGCTGGCCGATCGGTTGACCTCGGACCTGCGCTCCGCCGAGGAAGCGCTGACCATCGTCCCCGCGGGCGCCGACGAGGTTTCCGGCCGGGCCGCGCAGACCGCGAACGACGTGGCGTCGTCGTATCTGGCGAGCGCGCAGGCCGGCGTGCACGAGATGCGCAAGCTGGCGGCCGCGTTGCGGCTGCACTCCAACCAGTTCGACGGCATGGAATCGGCCAACACGGCGGACTTCGACAGCACGGGCGACAGGCCCGCCTGACCGGTCTTTCGCGTCGTCGAGCAACCGAAAGGTCCTCCCCTGCAATGATCGAACCACCGCAGCCAGGTTTCACCGGCGTGGTGTGGACCGCGCGACCGCCCGAGCGGCTCGCGCGTGACCTCACCGCGGGGCCGGGCGCCGTGCCGATGGCCGAGGCCGTCGCCGCGTGGTCGCGCCTGGCCGCGTCGTTCGGCGCCGCTGTGGTCGAGTACGAGAAGGTGCTCGTGGACATGCGCGGCGCCTGGCAGTCGGGGCGCAGCGACGAAGTCGTGCAACGCGTCACGACCTTGCGGGACTGGCTGGTCGACGCGGCCGGCGCGGCGGCGGCCAACGCCGCCCGGTTCCAGGCCCAGGTGACCGCGTACGAGATCGCCCGGCTCGCGATGCCGAACACCGCCGACCTCGAGGTCATCCAGCAGGTACAGCGGATGTTGGAGTCGATGGGCGGGATGGTCGGTGCGCCGATCCGTGCGGTCGCGGCCGAGACCGACGCCGAGCAGGACGTGGCGAAGGCGGTGGCCTCGCGGGTCATGCAGAACTACGAAATGGCCACCGAACCCCTGGCCGCGCCGTGGCAGCAGCAGGAGCCGCCCGTGGTGGCGCCGGAGCAGGCGCTGACCGCCGAACAGACCGCCGCGCGGGCCGAGGTCCCGAAAACGACCGCAGCACCGTACGGTGCGGTGCGGATCGGGACGGTGCCCGTCCCGGCGATGCCCCGGGTGCCCACCGCCTACCGCGCACCGGTGTACGCGCAGTCTGCCGCCACAGCCGAAGTCGTTCCGCGTGCTACGCCCGCCGCCACGGTGAGCGCGAGCGGACAGCCCGCACCGCTCGTGCCCGGTGCGGTCGGCCAGCCCGGTCCGGCACCGGATACGGCTAGGTTCCCGCGCGCCGCCCTTCCCACGGAAGCAGGTGAGCAGATCGGGTTCGAGGGTGGCATCCAAGCGGCGCCCGCGGTACTCGGTGGCGCGGAGCCCGCACCTCACGCCGTCGCGCCGACGGAGACCAGGCCCGAGACGGGGGGTGCGGCGTGACGTCACTGACGAACGACGCGTTGCTCGTCGTAACCGAACGGTTGGGAGTGCAAACTCTCCCCTTGGCGCTCTCGGTTGCGCCACAACAGGATTCGATCGACGAGTACCTGGCCGCCCAGGAACACGCGCTGGCCGGATTGATCGGTGACGGCCTGCTCGACGCCGAGGGCGAAGTCGAATCAGAACTGGCCGCAGCGCTGTTCGTCCTGGCGCAGCCGGACCGTGAGCTGGTCGCGCGCATCTACACCGAGGACGGTCCTCGCCGCTTCTGTCTGGCGCGCCGCGGCGAACAGCACGCGCTCGCCGTGCGCTCGGGCGAGTGTTTCGAAGTGCGCTCGATCTGGGCCGACGGCTCGGACGTGACGCTGGCCGGTCCGCTGCTGGCCGCGCTCGGCTCGTGCGAACCCGCCGAGATCGCCGGATTCAGCGCGCTCGCCGCTGATCTGGCCGACCGGCTGGACGCGGCGGAGGACTCCAGCGGCTACGCCGACGCGATGTACGCGCTGGGCGTCGGCGAACGCGACGCCGCCGTGCTCGGGCTGGCGTTCGGCTCCTGCCGCGCCTACGCCGAGATCGTCGCCTACAGCCACCAGGACGGGCTGACCAGCCGGGCGCCCGGCGCGGTGGCGGTGTACGACACCGGCCGCGGGCGCATCGTCGTCGCTCCCATGGTCTCGCCGGATCAACAGATCTGGTCGACGGTCACGACGGGCACCGACCACCGGGTGACCCAGGCGGTCGCCACGTTGCTGGAAGGGCTACCCGGGGGGAGGTGGCTGCCACCGTAGCTCTCGGGTCGCCAGGCCCGGTAACCCCCTGCTCGGTGAGATCGCCCGGATCTCCCTATCAACACGAATTCTGACGGAAGGAAACGAAATGTCTTACACAACTCTCGGCGGTGGCTCGGGGCAGACCTACGGTGTCGAGGAGGGCGGCATCGACAGCGTCGTCAGCCGCATGGAGGACTCGATCTCGACGCTGCGCACCTCGATCAACCAGATCGACGAGTCGGTGCAGGCCGTCGCGCGCGGCTGGCAGGGTGACGCCCACCGCGAATTCAACACCGCGGCCGCCGAGTGGCACGACGAGGTCACCGCGCTCAACGGCAAGCTGGACCGACTCTCGCAGGCCGTGACCTCGGGTAAGAACACCATCGTCGGCTCCGACCAGGCAGGCCTGGCGTAACCCTCGACGGCGTCGCCGTCCAGTCGGATCGCCAATCTCTCACCAGAAGGAAACAGCAATGACGATCATGTACAACTCGCCGGCCATCACCGAGATGGTCAGTGACCTCAGCCAGTACGGTTCCACCATGAAGGCGCAGATCGACGAGCTCAACAGCGCCGCCGCCGCGTTCCGCGACAACCTGCAGGGTGAGCAGGCGGTCTCGAACTTCGACACCGCACACCGAAACCTGACTTCCGAGCTGGAGGACACCCTCCAGAAGCTCGACAACCTCGGCGTCAAGGTCGAGAACGCGCTCAATCGCGCCATCGAGGCCGACGGCAAGGTGGGCGACGGCTTCGCCGCCTTCTGATCGCGCGGAGCGACGACCAACGGCCGGCTGGAACGGTAAGGGTTCCAGCCGGCCGTTTTCGTGTGCGCGAGTTATCGCGCCGCGAGCGACTCACCGATGTAGTGCATCTCGTCCGGCGTGGTCACCATCAGCACGGTCGCGCTGCGCGCGGCCGTGCGCACCGTGATCCGGTTGGGGGCCTGGGGATCCTGCACCAGCGTCACGTCCGCGTCCACCGACCCGACGGGGTCCTCCGGCCGCCGCACGTGCACGATCGTCGCGCCGCCCGCGTGTGCGGTCGGCGGGATGCCGTCGAAGACCAGCACGGTCGTGCTCGGATACGGAGCGGCGGGCGGTGGCGGGGGAGCGGGCGGATGACAGCTGGCGCCCGCGGCGCGCGGAGCGATGGAAAGCACCTGCGGCGCAGCGAGATTCGCCACCATGGTGTGCCATGCCTCGGGCCGGGCGGTGTGCACGATGACATGTGCGCCGAGCGCGGTGGCGCGCAGGATCACCTGCTGGGCCAGGTCCAGGTTGCCGATGACTTCGAGGTGGCGGGTGCCCTCGCCGATCAACGGCACCGCGATGCCCTGGCCGCGCTCGTCCGCGCCGATGAGCTGGCCGCAGCCCGCTGTGGGCACCGCGAATCCGGTGAGGGCGGCCAAGGTGCCGCGGTATGCGATGTCGCTGCCCCACCGGCCCGCGTAGCCGATGGGCAGGGTGTCCAGCAGGATTCGCAGCTGGTTGCCCACCAGTTCACGCAGCCCGGGCAGCGGCGGCTCCTCGGGCGCGGTGACGGTGTCGAAGCGGACCACAGCATTGAGCACCACCGTGTCGGCGAGATCGGTGTGTCGATCGTGGCGGCCGGCTCCCGGCCGTAGACGCAACGTCACCGTGGTGGACAAGCTGGGCACCGCCCAGATGCCGGCCAGTCCGCGCGGTCCGATCATGTCGGCCGCGATCTGGTACTGCGTGAGGAAGCGGCCCTGGTACTCCAGCGATTTCGGCGACTCGACGAGCTGGTCGACATCGAAGCCGTGGGTGAGCTGGCGCACCGCGGTGTTCATCTCGGTGGCGGTCAGCACGGAGGCGGCGATGTCGTGGGCGGCGAGCCGGTTGGCGACCCGGCGGGTGGCGATGATCGCGGTGCGCAGCGCACCCGCGCCACCACCGCCCCGGTTGTCCACCGCCTCGGCGTTGGCCAGCGGATCCATCCGCAGCACCAGCCAGCAGGTGCGATGGGCTATGGCGGGCAGTGGGCCGAGGATGCGGTCGTACAGCTGTGCCGCGACACCGGTGCCCGCGGTGCGCGCGCCGGTGCTCACCACGTCGATGCCGGCCAGGGTCAGATCGAATTGATCGAGGCAGCGGGCGATTTCGGGGAGCGGGAGCAGCTGGTCGGTGCTGAGTGAACCGCGATCGAGCAGGGTCAGCGTGTCCGGCGGTGGATCGATCCGGAGCATGGTGAGCAGCAGATCGCCGTCCCAGCGCACGCCGTAACCACCCCCCTCGGTGAGCGGCACGTCGAGGGCGGGCGCCTGCGCGAGGCGTTCGGCGGGACGCAGGCCGGGACGCTTGCGGCTGATCGCGCTACCGATGCGCGCGGCGGGAGTGTGACCACGGATCGGCGTGAGACCGGCCAGCGCGATCACCACGCCCGCGGCGCAAGCCCCCCAGATCGAATCGCAGACCGCGAGAACAATCCACGCGACGGTCGCGGCCAGCAACATGACGGGCACGATCACGCGAAGCGGAAAAATGCGAAACAACCAGAATTCCGGATCACGCAATGTGTCATAGGCCGACCGGCGTCGATTTACCGC
Organism: Nocardia sputi; assembly: GCF_023501985.1. Taxonomy (NCBI): domain Bacteria; kingdom Bacillati; phylum Actinomycetota; class Actinomycetes; order Mycobacteriales; family Nocardiaceae; genus Nocardia; species Nocardia sputi. The sequence continues at coordinate 136,252 of NZ_JAMFLC010000017.1, forward strand.
CCGCGACGCCTCCGATATTTCGCTGTCGGTTGGCCCGCCGTTCATCGTCTCGTCCACAGTTGTTTATTCCTGCCTCGCCTGCGTGCGACCGCCGTTGATCGGCTTCGGATTCCATCGGTTCAGAGCCGTCGGAGAATTACGGTACCGTGTCGAAAGAGATGGCGATCGATTGCTCGATGGAGACCATGTGCCGGCACAGCTGACAACCCGCGCCCAGGTCAACGGATACCGATTCCTGTTGCGCAGGCTCGATCACGCACTGGTTCGCCGCGACGTCCGCATGTTGCACGATCCGATGCGTTCCCAGATTCGCTCACTGCTCGTCGGCGCGGTGCTCGGCGTTCTCATGGTGGCGGGCGCCGCGATCCTGGCCTTCCTGCGTCCGCAGGGCGCGATCGGCGACGCCCTGATCGTGTCGGGCAAGCAGAGCGGCGCGTTGTACGTGGTGGTGCAGCGCCAGGACGGCGGCAAGACCCTGCACCCGGTGCTGAATCTGGCGTCCGCGCGGTTGATCACTGGGGCCGACGCCGAGCCGCACGCGGTGAAGGACGACAAGCTGAACGATCTGCCGCGCGGACCGCTGCTCGGCATTCCGGGCGCGCCGGGTGCGTTGCCCGAATCCAAGCAGGGCGGCAGCTCGGAGTGGTCGCTGTGCGAGACGATTCCGCTGTCGGAGGGCGGTAGCGCCGCCTCCTCCTCGGGTGCGACGACGACGGTGATCGCGGGCCGCCCCGCGCTCACCGACCGGATCAGGACCTCCGGTCAGGACGAGGCGCTGCTGGTCCGCCGCGACAACAAGACCTACTTGGTCTACGACGGTAAGCGCGCTGAACTCGACCCGGCCGATTCGGTATTGACCAGGGCGTTGAACCTGACCGCTCATCGGCCCCGGCCGGTCGGTACCGGATTCCTCGGCGCGACGACGCAGGTGCCCGCGATTGCCCCGCCGCAGATCCCGCGGGCGGGTGAGCGGGGGCCCGGCCCGCTGTCGGATCTCCCGATCGGCGGCGTCATCTCGGTGTCCGGCGTGGGGCCGGAGGGCGACTCCTCGCTGTATGTCGTGCTCGCCGACGGTGTGCAGCCGGTGTCGCCGTTCGCCGCGCAGGTGATCAGGTACGCCGATTCGCACGGCATGCGGGAGATCGCGACCATGCCACCCGACGTACTCGAGCGGGTGGCGGTGGTCCACCAGTTGCCCATCGACGACTTTCCGGTGCGCACCCCGAGGATCCTGCCCGCCGAGGACGCGCCCGTCACCTGTGTGGCCTGGGCGAAGTCGCCGGGCACGGCTCCGGCGCAGCGCGAGGCCGAGGCCGGCGACGGACCCGGCGAACGCGCCATGGTCAGTCTGCTCGTCGGCACCCGCCTGCCGATCGCCCCATCCGCGAAACCCGTCGATCTGTCCACCTCCGACGGCGCGGGCGACCGGGTCGACGCGGTCTACTTGTCGCCAGGCTCGGGTGAGTTCGTCCAGGTGACCGGCATGGAGCCGGGCAGTCCGCGCCGGGGCAGCCTGTTCTACGTCGCCGACACCGGTGTCCGCTACGGCATCCCGGACGCGGCCACCGCGAACGTACTCGGGCTCGGGAGCAGTCCGCGCCTCGCGCCATGGGCGATCATCGGCCAGATGGTCCCCGGGCCCACGCTGTCGGCGCGAGAAGCGCTGGTCGCCCACGATTCGCTGCCCACGCAATGACGTTCGGTGGACCGGTGATCCGGTCCACCGACGGTGTAGCGGGGTTGGTCGGCCTCAGTCGGTCCAACCGACGTTCAGCGAGCTGAGCAGGCCGGACAGGGCCAACTTCATATCCGACGCCTCGATGCGGCGCAGCACCGCCTCATCGATGTCGGTCAGGTCCAGCGATTCGTCGTTGGCCAACCGGAATTCGCGCTCTTCCTCGGCCGCCTCGATCACGTTGCGGACGAATCGCCCGTTGCCCGCGAGGTCCACGCCGCGGCGCGGCTGACCGCTCTGGTCGGTGCTCTGCATCGCGTACAGGCGCTCGCAGGCTTGTACCAGCTGCTCGAGCGCCCCTTCGGACAGGTCCGAGTCCCGCTTCTTCGCGATGACCTGGCCGATCTGCCCCAATTCCTCGGCGGTGTAGGACGGGAACTGAAGCCGCTTGGAAAAGCGCGACGCCAAACCGTCGTTGGCGGCCAGCAGCCGGTCGATCTCGCCGTCGTAGCCCGCGATGATCACGACGAGGCGATCACGGTCGTTCTCCATCCGCGCCAGCAGCGTGTCCACTGCCTCGCGGCCGAACGCGTCGCCACCTTGCAGACCGGTCTGGATCAGCGTGTACGCCTCGTCGATGAACAGCACGCCGTCCATGGCGGTGTCGATCAGCTTCTCGGTCTTGATCGCGGTGCCGCCGAGGTTCTGGCTGACGAAGTCGACGCGTTTGGCCTCGACCACCTTGTCGGTCTTCAACAGCCCGACGCCGCAGTAGATCTTCGCGACCACCCTGGCGATGGTGGTCTTACCGGTGCCGGGCGGCCCGGTGAAGGCCAGGTGCTGGCCGCGCGGTTGGCTCGACAAACCCTTCTCGGCCCGGATCTTCGCCAGCTGCGCGGACGACTGGAGCTTGGCCACCTGGGTTTTCACCGAGGCGAGGCCGATTTGCGAGTCCAGTTCGGCCCGGGCCTCGGTGAGGATCTTCTTCGCCCGGTCCTGGCTCTCGGCCTGCTCCATCTGCTCCATGGACGGCGAAGAGGCCGGATCCCACTTGTCGGTCCGCGCATCGATCACCTCGCGGCTGGTGACGGTGATGCGGTAGGTGCGGTCGCGCATCGCGGCCGCGTTGGCCTCGAAATCCGGCGCCTGCGAGTACACCTTCTCGAACAGCGCTTGGGCTTCCTCTTCATTGCCCGATTCCCGCAGGCACAGGCCGCGGCAGAACATCGCGGTGGAACGAGCCGCCGGGATCGGGCCCGTCTCCGCCTGCTGCATCCGCCGGATCGCCTCGCCGAACAAGCCGAGCTGGGCACACGCGGTGCCCACCATCACGTGCGCGCCTGCCGCCAGATACGGATCTTCCCAGTCGGCCGAACCGGCGAGCACCGTCATCACGTCGGGCCAGCGCTGGGTGTTGTAGTGCAGTACGCCACGGACATACGCGCAGATGCGGTTGTCGATCTCGGCGTCGGGATTGCTCAGCTGGCCCCGGCGGAATTCGTCGAGGTCGTCGAGCACCCGCTCGGCTTCGTCGTACTCCTTGTCGGCGATCAGGTGCGCCGCCCAGGCCAGCGTGATCTCGGTGTGGTTGGCCAGCGGGTAGTCGATGTACAGGCCGGGCAGGAACCGGCCCGCGAGTTCACGCGGGCGCAGACCGAGCCTGCGCTGCTCGCGATAGAGCGTGCTCGCACTGGTCTTGTGCAGATTGAACAGAACGTCCTTGGTCAGTTCGCCCGCGGCGGCGCGGCCGAGCCACGCGTCGCACATCGTGGGATCCCACTCCGTGGCGCGTTGAAAAGCCAGTTTCGCATAGTCGAGATCACGTGCGGATTCTTGCCCCTCGATGGACAATCCGAGCGACAGGATTCCGGCATCGAATGCGCGTTGTGCTTGGCGGTTGCCGGTCATTGCTGTCGAACCCCGAAATCTTCGTTTCTCGTAGTAGAGACGTTCATCTGGATACCAGACTACCGATCGCGCGTGGCCCGGTGCGTCCGTTACATTAGGTTCAGCTGCCGGGAGGTCGCAACGCAAGAGTCGTCTATGTGTGAAAGTGCTTGACGAGTGTTGAAATCGTTCACTCTGGACGTGTCGGGCAAATGTCGTCGGCGGGTCGTGAATCGTTGTTCCGGATGAGGGCGGGGGAAGATTGCCGTTGATCGAGTCGGCGAGCGGTACACGTACCACCGAGCCCGTTTTGAGTCGTGTTTCGGTCATCGGTGGCAATACTCAAGTCGATGTCGGGTTGCCCGCCACCGTGCCGATCGCCACGTTCATCGGCGAACTGGTGGCGCTGATCGAATCGCGCAACCCCGAGCGGCCGGACGCGGAGGAGGAGGCGGCGCCGCTGGAGGCGCGGCACTGGACCTTGGCTCGGCTCGGCCGGGAGGCGATCGCGCCGAGCCGTACGCTCACCGAGGCCGAGGTCTACGACGGTGAGCTGCTGGTCCTGCGGTCGGTGACCGCGAAGGAAGCGCCCGCGCTGTTCGACGACGTCATCGACGCCGTATCCCGGCTGACCGCAGAGGAATTCCACAGCTGGTCCGGTGTGGCCGCCCGCTGGATGGGTCTGATCGTCTCGGTACTGAGCGTGCTGACCACGCTGGCCGTGCTGGTGGTCTCTCGCGGGCACGGCGATCCGCTCGCGCCCGCCTTCGCCCTGCTCGGCGGCGGCGTCGCGGCATTCGTCGCGGCGGGCATCGCGGCGCGCCGATACACCGACTTGGTGACCGCCACGTGGTTGTCGCTGGACGGACTGCTGCTGCTGTTCGGCGGCGCCGCGCTGCTCGTCCCGGGGCCCCTCGGCAGTCCTCATCTGCTGCTGGGTTGCTCGGTGCTGCTGGTCGCCGCGGTGGTGGGATACCGGACGACCGGCACCGGCGCCACGCTGTTCTCCTGCGCCGCAACGCTCGCCGTGATAGCGGGCGTCGCCGCGGCCGTCTACCTGATCTGGCACCCGGGCCTGCCGAAACTGTCGGCCGGTCTGCTGGTAGCCGGAATCGCGATCATCTCGGCGGTGCCGCGACTGGCGGCCGTGCTCGCGCGGCTGCCGATCCCGCCGGTCCCGACCGCGGGCGGCGCGATCGACCCGGCCGACCACGAACCGCGACCGACCATCGAGGGCATCGGCGCCATCGGCGCCAGCGCGCTGCCCTCGGCGGCGGGGCTCGGGGTACGCGCCCGCGCGGCCAACCAGTTCCAATCCGGTCTGATCGCGGCATGCGCCGCGAGCGCGGTCGTCGGCGCGTTCGGCGTAGCCGATCCGCTGGGTTCGGCACGCTGGCAAGGGGTCACGCTGGCGATCGTGACCGCGATCATCCTCGCGTTGCGCGGTCGCTCGTTCGCCGACCTCACCCAGGCCGCGACGATGATCGGAGGCGGGTGCCTGGCCGCCCTCGCCATGACCGTCGGTTTCGCCGTGGGCGACTCCGAATACACCCTGTTCGCGGCGGGCGTGCTGCTCGCGTTCGCGACCGGTGTGGTCGGCTTCGGGGTGATCGGTCCGCACATCGAGGTCACGCCGGTGACCAGGCGGATGATCGAAATCTTCGAGTATCTGCTGATCGTGTCGGTGATCCCGCTGGTGCTGTGGGTCATGAACGTCTACTCGATGGCCCGGAACATATGACCGGCAGCGCCTTGCGCCGGAGACTCTTGCGGATGGTCTGCGCCGCAACGGTCATCGGCGCCGGGATGGGCGTGCCCTGGCCGAGTGCCCAGGCGATCGCGCCGCCGGCGATCGATCCCGGCGCGCTCGGCGCCGCGCAGGGTCTGAGCGTGCGCCCGGCGCCGCTGGAACCGACCGAACAGCGCGCCGTCTGCGCCGAACCCGTGCTCACCGGCGCGCCACCCAGCGAGCCCCCGATGGCGCAACGGGTACTCGATCTCCCGTCCGCGTGGCAGTTCAGCCGCGGCGCCGGACAGAAGGTGGCCGTCATCGATACGGGGGTGAATCCGCATCCGCGACTGCGCTCGCTGCAACCGGGCGGTGACTTCGTCTCCGACAGCGACGGAACGGTCGACTGCGACGGACACGGCACGCTGGTCGCCGGAATCATCGCGGCGCAACCGAGTCCGCGCGACGCCTTCGCCGGCGTCGCGCCCGATGCGGATCTGCTCACCATCCGGCAGCTGAGCCTGGCCTACGAGCCGAAGGACCGGGGCGGGCAAGGCGACCCGCCGGGCAAGATCAGCAGCGACGGTTACGGCAGTGTGCTCACGCTGGCGGCGGCTGTCGTCCGGGCCGTCGATCTCGGCGCCACCGTCATCAACATCTCCGAAGTCGCCTGCACCGCAGCAGGTTCCGACACGGCCGACGCCTCGCTCGGTGCGGCGGTGAAGTATGCCTACGACCGCAATGTCGTCGTGGTCGCGGCCGCGGGCAACCTCCAGCCCGACGGCGCGTGCTCGAAGCAGAACGAGGGCTCGGGGTGGGGCTCGGTGCTCACGGTGGCGAGTCCGGCCTGGTTCACGCCCTACGTGCTCTCGGTGGGCTCGGTGGACTCGACCGGCCAGGTGTCCGAACTGTCGCTGCACGGCCCATGGGTGGCCGTCTCGGCGATCGGCCGCAATATCGTGTCGCTGGACAGCAAGCCGGGTGGCACGGGGCTGGTCGACGGCGTGCAGACCACCGAGGGAATCAGGTCCGTCGAGGGCACCAGCTTCGCAGCGCCCTACGTGGCCGGGCTGGCGGCGCTGGTGCGTGCGCGTTTTCCGGAACTCACCGCGCAGCAGGTGATGGACCGTATCGTCCGCACCGCCCACGGACCGGGCACCGGACGCGACGACCGGATCGGCCACGGCCTGATCGACCCGCTCGCCGCGCTCACCGCGCAACTGCCGGAGAAGCCGGTGAGCGCCGGGGCCGACACTTCGCGAGTCGTCGCCGCGCCGGTGATTCCCCCCGGCCCGGACCCGCGGCCGCGCCGGATCGCTGTCATCGGCGCCATCGTCTGCCTGGCCTGCCTCGCGATCGGCGCGGCGCTGGCGATCCCCTTCCGCCGCTCCGGGCAGGACCTGAACGCGGAATTCGATCCGTAGCGCGGGCGACGTCTCGACCGCTCGTCGCCGACCGAACGAAGGAACCATGGTTACCGAAGGCTTTGTGCGCCGCCCCCGCATTGCACCGCCCCGGGCACCCGGCGGCGAGGTGGCGCTGACGGCTCCGCCGGAGATTCCGCGCGCACTGCCCGCGCCGCTGATGATGAAGCTGATGCCCGTCGTCATGGTGTTCGCGGTGGTCGGCATGATCGCGATGATGGCGATGATGGGCCGCAACCTGCTGGCCAATCCGTTCATGATGATGTTCCCGATGATGATGCTCATGTCGATGGTCGGCATGATGGCGGGCTACCGTGGCGGCGGTCCCAAACGCGCGGTCGAGCTCAACGAGGAACGCAAGGACTACTTCCGCTACCTCGACCAGGTCCGTAAGGACGTGCGCCGCACCGGCGGCAGGCAATTGGAGTCTCTGCGGTGGAGTCATCCCGAGCCGGCCGACCTGCCCTCCCTGATCGGGACAAGGCGGATGTGGGAGCGCAGGCCGAACGACCCGGACTTCGGGCACGTGCGCGTGGGCGTCGGTAGCCACCGGTTGGCAACCAAACTGGCGCGCCCGGAGACGGGGCCGCTGGAGGACCTGGAACCGGTGTCCACCGTGGCGCTGCGCCGCTTCGTGCGCACCCACTCGGTGGTGCACCGTTTGCCGACGGCGGTGTCGCTGCGCGCTTTTCCCGCGATCAACATAAGCGGTTCGAGCGAGGACGCGCACATGCTGGTGCGGGCGATGCTGATGGAGCTGGCCGCCTTCCACGGTCCCGACCATCTCGCGATCGCGATCGTCTGCGCCGATCCGGACGGTCCGGCCTGGTCCTGGGCGAAATGGCTGCCGCAGTTGCAACATCCGACGCTGCGCGACGGCATGGGGTCGGCGCGGATGATTTACCACTCGCTCGGCGAGCTGGAGACGGCGCTGGCGGCGGAGCTGCTCGAACGCGGCCGGTTCATGCGCAACCCGCAGCCGACCCAGGGACGGCTGCACCTGGTGGTCGTCATCGACGACGGCTACGTCAGCGGCAGCGAACGGCTGGTCAGCGAGTCGGGCTTGGATTCGGTAACGGTGCTCGACCTCACCGCACCGGAGGGCGGGCTCGCGGCGCGGCGCGGACTGCAACTGGTCGCTGCCGACGGCGAGGTGGCGGCACGCAGTGCCGCCGGAGTGGAGAAGTTCGCCACCGCCGACCGGGTGAGCACGGCCGAGGCCGAGTCCTTCGCTCGATCGCTGGGCAGATACCGGCTCGCCACGGCGGCGCAGATCGTCAGTCTCGGTGAGGGAACCGCGACCGATCCGGGACTGATGGCGCTGCTGAGGATCCCGGACGCGGCCCAGATCGATCCGGCGAGGGTGTGGCGTCCGCGCACCGGCCGTGAGCGCCTGCGGGTGCCGATCGGCATCACACCCGACGGCACTCCGGTGGAGATCGACATCAAGGAGTCGGCCGAGAACGGCATGGGGCCCCACGGGCTGTGCATCGGCGCCACCGGCTCCGGAAAGTCGGAATTCCTGCGCACACTGGTGCTTTCGCTGGTCACCACGCATTCACCGGACGCGCTCAACCTGGTGCTCGTCGACTTCAAGGGCGGCGCGACCTTCCTCGGCCTCGACTCGCTGCCGCACGTCGCCGCGGTGATCACCAACCTGGAAGAGGAACTCTCGCTGGTCGACCGCATGAAAGACGCGCTCGCCGGTGAGATGAACCGCCGCCAGGAACTGCTGCGCTCGGCGGGCAACTACGCCAACGTCACCGACTACGAGAAGGCGCGCGCCGCGGGCGTGCCGCTCGATCCGCTGCCCGCGCTGTTCATCGTGGTCGACGAGTTTTCCGAATTGCTGTCGCAGAAGCCGGATTTCGCGGAACTGTTCGTAATGATCGGACGCCTCGGCCGATCGCTGCACGTGCATCTGCTGCTGGCCTCGCAGCGCCTGGAGGAGAACAAACTGCGCGGCCTGGAATCGCATCTGTCCTATCGCATCGGCCTGCGTACGTTCTCGGCGAACGAATCGCGCGCGGTGCTCGGCATCACCGACGCCTACCACCTGCCGAGCGTGCCCGGTTCGGGGTATTTGAAGAGCGACGCGTCGGATCCGTTGCGGTTCAACGCGAGTTACGTGTCCGGACCGTACGTCGCGCCGCAAGGAGCGGTGACCGGTGCGGACGGCAGCCCGGTCGCCGGAGTGCGGCCCGCGTTGTTCACCGCCGCGCCGGTGGAACTGCCCGAGACGATCGAGGCCGACGCGGAGTCGGCGGCGCCGTCGAATCCACTGCTGGAGCTGCCGCCGCCGCCTTCGGCCGTCGCGGCCGTGCCCGGCGCCGATGACGGCATCCCGGACACGTTGCTCGACGTCGTCGTCAAGCGGCTCACCGGGCACGGCCGCCCGGCGCACGAGGTGTGGTTGCCGCCGCTGGAGGAATCTCCGACCGTGGACATGCTGCTGCCGGACCCGGACTGGCGTTCGCCGGTCAACCGGCACGGTCAGTTGTGGATGCCGATCGGCGTCATCGACAAGCCGTACGAGCAGCGGCGCGACGTGCTCACCGTCAATCTGTCCGGCGCGCAGGGCAACGTCGCGGTCGTCGGCGGCCCGCAGTCGGGCAAGTCGACCACCCTGCGCACCATCGTCATGGCGACCGCCGCCACGCACACCCCCGAACAGGCGCAGTTCTACTGCCTGGACTTCGGCGGCGGCAGCATGGCGGGCCTGTCCGGCGTGCCGCACGTGGGTTCGGTGGCAGGTCGCCTCGACGGTGACCGCGTGCGTCGCACCGTCGCCGAACTCACCACGCTGATGCGTCAGCGCGAGGAGCGGTTCGCCGCGCTGGGCATCGAATCGATGGCCGAGTTCCGCCGCCGCAAGTTCGCCGACGGGCAGCGCGTCCCGGACGGCACGGCTGGGCCCGCCGGCCCGTTGGCCGAGGACAAGTTCGGTGACGTGTTCCTGGTGATCGACGGCTGGGCCGCGGTCCGTGAAGAGTTCGACGTGCTGGAACCGCAGATCAACGCCATTGCCGCGCAGGGCTTGTCGTTCGGCATTCACCTGATCATCGCCGCCTCGCGGTGGGCCGAGATCCGTCCGGTGGTCAAGGACCAGATCGGCACCCGTCTCGAGTTGCGGCTCGGCGATCCCTCGGACTCGGAGATGAGCAGGCGCACCGCGCACCAGGTTCCGGTCGGCCGCCCCGGCCGCGGCCTCACCCCCGACCAGCTGCACATGTTGATCGCGTTGCCACGCCTGGATTCCGACTCCGATCCGGGCAGTGTGGCCGAGGGCGTCGCGCGAGCGCGGACCGAACTCGAGCAGCTCTACCCGAGCCGCCGCGCGCCCGAAGTGCGCATGCTGCCCCTGCGGTTCGGCCGGGACGAGCTGCTGGCCTCGGCGAGGGCCCAGGGGATCGAACTGAGCCCCACTCGGGTGGTCGTGGGTCTCGGCGAGTCCGAATTGCAGCCATTGGTCCTGGATTTCGGTGTCGAACCGCATTTCATGGCTTTCGCTGACGTGGAATGCGGCAAGACCACTCTGCTGCGCAATATCGTGATGGGTGTGGTCGAGCAGTCGACCACCGAGCAGGCCAGGATCATCATGGTCGACTACCGCCGCACAATGCTGGGCGTGGTCGAGGGTGACCACCTGGCCGGGTACTCCACCTCGTCGCAGACCTGCGGTCCGATGATCCAGGAGGTGGCCGGATATCTGGCCAAACGAATCCCCGGTTCGGACATCACCCCGCAGCAACTGCGGGAACGCAGCTGGTGGAGCGGCCCGGAGATCTACATCGTCGTCGACGACTACGACATGGTGGCCACGGGCAGTATCAATCCGTTCGCGCCGCTACTGGAGTACCTGCCCCAAGCCCGCGACATCGGCATGCACCTCGTAGTCACTCGCCGCAGCGGCGGCGTGTCCCGCGCGCTGTACGACCCGATATTGGGCACCATGAAGAACCTGTCGGTCGAGACTTTGATCATGAGCGGATCGCGCGACGAGGGCAAGCTGATCGGCGACGTGCGACCGAGCAAATTGCCTCCCGGACGCGGAACCCTGGTCTCGCGCAGCAGAGGCATCGAGATGGTGCACATCGCGCACCTGCCACCGGTCTGACCAACTGTGGTCGGGTAGCCACGACGAGGCGGGCGGCGAAGCGTGGTCCAACTCGCCCGGCCCGTGTGGCCGCTCGGGCGGACGCGATCCGCAAGGGTCACCTGCCCGCGCTGTGGCGTACCGGTCAGTTGTTCGACCGGGGGGATCGCAGAATCGCCGACGTAGCCGATCGTGTGACCGCCGGGACCGGTACGGGCAGTGCGCGATCCCAGCTGTCGGCTCGTCGCTCGAACAGCGCGCGCGACGGTCCCACCGCGAGCGGCCCCGCGATGCGAACCAAACGGAAACCGGCGGACCGATAATAGTCGTGCAGGTCGGAATTGGTGGTCCACGCATCCAGCCGGACCCATCCGCGTTGCTGTCGGCGGGCGAGCATCCCCGCGTGGGCGAGCATCCGGTGACCGACGCGTCGCCCCGCGAAACGCAGATCGACGATCATGAAATGGACGATCACCGAGTCATCGAGTTCCCATTGCGACCACAGACCCGCATCGGCGCGGTCGTTGACCGTGATGGTGCCCGCGGGCTCGCCCGAGACCTCCGCGATCCAGGTCTCGCCCGCGTCCAGCGAACGTCCGACGGCACGGGCGAAGATCTCGATGGGCAGGCCGCGCCCGGCGACCGTCCACTGATCGGAGCCGCGCGCGGTCAGCCACGCCGTGCGCTGCACACGCAGGCGGCAGATCAGGCCGAGATCGCCCCCCGTAGCCTGGCGCAGCGCGATCGTCATGGGCTAGGCCGGACCGGACCCGTGGGAGTTGGCAAGCGTCGCCCGAATTATCGCGGTGCCTTGGGCATCGCCGAGTTCGTAGGCGAGCCGATTGCCGGTGGCCAGCGAACGATGCCGGGTGGCACGGGTGACGCGCTCGTGCGTGGCTCCGATGCGCAGATGGTCGAGCAGGATGGTGCCGGTGGCGACGCCGAGCACCGAGGCCTCCTCCGCACTGGCCGGACGAGCGACCAGAGTGTCGCGGTGCGCGGTCTCGGCATGGCCGCGGTCGGCGAGGCGGCGAGTGGTTCCCTCCGGAATGTCGTGCGGGGAGTCGATTCCCGTGGCCTCGGCCAGGTCTCGGGGATAGAAGCTGACCTCCCATGACCACGGTTCGTGATCGAGATACTGGACCACGGTCCTGGCCAGTACCCAGGAATCCGGCGGTATGCCCAGCCACGACGCGACCTCGGGACTGGCCGGCTCCATTCTCGCGCTGAACTCCTTCGACGGCTCCCGGCTCGCGGCCCGCGCGATCTCCTCGAAGATGTCGTGCGGGGTCTGCGGCCGGTCGGGGCGAATGGAGTCGGTGACAACGGATTCGAGAACCTCTTGGTTTCGAACGATCGTCCCGCGGGAAGTTGCTGTGTAGACCAAATTCTCGGTCACCAGCACCTGGATCGCGTTGCGGGCGGTGGTTATCGAGACCTGCATCTGATCGGCAAGCTCGGAGTGACTGGGCAGTCGATCGCCCGGCTTCCACTTGGCTGCGCGGATCTCCTCGCGGAGGAGGTCTGCGATCCGGTGATACGTCGGACCGTCCGCCATCTTGCTCCTCGGTTGGTCGTGCAGGTAACGAAGTGTACTCTTCGTGACTCCCTACGGCCGGGTAACGCTTGACAGGGGCCTTCAGAGGTTTATTGTAATGAACGTCCTGATCCGGTGTTGTGCGGCGATGACGGCGAGGCAACGTGGCAGGTTCGGATACAACGGTCGTAATGGCCCTTCCCGGCACACCGAGGTGTGTCGATCCCTCGGTGCGCTCTTCGGCGCCGGGATTGCTTCCCACGTCCGACCTATTGGTCCGGGCGTGTCGCGGGCACCGTGTGGTCGGTGGTCCGCTCCTGTGGTTCGCTCGCGATCTGGCAGTGCTACACGAGCGTCGCCTGGTCGGCCGTGGTGGTTCGGTGGATACCGCCGTGGCGGTGGTTCGCGAAATCGAGCGTCGCAGAGTCGAATTGGTGATGGCCATCGACGACTGGGTGATGCGCAGCGTGCCGCAGCATCGGCTCGGCGCCACTCTGCACACCGAAACGGTGGGCGCGGTGATCGATCGCCTGGCCGAGTCCTCGGTGCGCGCGCACCACGCGTTGATGACGCTGAACGCGCACGACGAGCTGCTGCACAACGCGTGGCATCATCTCGCCGAACTCGCCGACGCCTACGACGATCTGGTGCGCGACGTCATGGCGGGCAGGCGGCGTCTGCCCGAGTGGTGAGCGGCTGATCCGCTCGCCCTTCTTGCCCGCCGGGCCACGGCCCCGGCGGGTGTCACGGGTGATAACGGCGGTGATCGGTGGCGAAGTCGTCCGCGACGGTCGCCGCCAGCTCGACGTAGGCGCGCTTGGTCTGCTTGTGCAGCCGGTGCAGATCGATTTCGGCGCCCTCGGACATGTGCGGGTCGAACGGGATGATGTGCACGGCGCGGCACCGGGACAGGAAGTACTCCCGTAGTTGCTGGATACCGACATTCGGCGATCCGGCGCGCGGAGAGTTGATCACCACCACCGCATTGCGCACCAAGTGGTCGTGACCGTGCAGCGACAACCAGTCCAACGTCGCGGCGGCGCTGCGGGCTCCGTCGATCGCGGGGGAGGAGATCAGCACCAGCGAGTGCGCCAGGTCCAATACCCCGGACATGGCCGAGTGCATGAGTCCGGTACCGCAGTCGGTGAGGATGATGTTGTAGAACCGCTGCAGAATTCGGGCGACAGCGCGGTACTCCTCCTCGCTGAACGCCTCCGACGCGGCCGGATCGCGTTCGCTGGCCAGCACTTCCAGGCGGCTCGTCGCCTGTGAGGTGTGCCTGCGCACATCCGAATAGCGCTGGATGGACGAGTCGAGGAGCAGGTCGCGCACGGTGGACCTGGTCTGTAGCGGCACCCGCTGCGACAGCGTGCCGAAATCGGGATTGGCGTCCACCGCGATCACCCGGTCGCCCCGGATGGAGGCGAAGATGGAGCCGATACCCATTGTGGTGGTGGTCTTTCCGACACCACCCTTGAGCGAGAGCACCGCGATCCGGTAATCGCCGCGGACCGGCTGCCTGATCCGCGCGACCAGTTCTTGCAGCCTGCGTTCCTCGGCGGACATGCCGGGGTTGATCGCGCCGCCGGACACGTGATGCACCGCCTTGCGCCACCCGGAGCCCGGCGCCTTCTTGGCCCGCCGCAGCGGCACGTTGTCCAGCGAAGGCTGGAACGGCACGCCCGGCTGCTGGGCCTGCGGTTGCGCGTAGCCCTGCGGCGTGCCCCACTGCGGGCTTGCGTGCGGGGCGGGCTGGGCGTGGGGCTGCTGATCGGCCTGGTACTGCGGAGGCGCGGAATACGGCGCCACCGGGGCGGATTCGGGCGCGGCGACCGGTTCGGCGGTGTTGCGCCACTGATCGGCGGGGGCCTGCGGTGCGGTACCCGGCAGCTGCCCACCCGCGAACTGTGGCGGGTGACTGGCGTGTTCACCGATCGGCGCGTGTGGTGCCGGCTGCGGATCGCCCGCGTAGGCGGGGCCCGGCCGGTGCTGAGGTACCGGCTGCTGGTCGAAGTCAGGCGCCGGTGCGATCGGCGCCTGCGCAGCAGAGGAGGCGCTCGTCTCGGCAGGCAGCCGGTGTCGTCCGCCGCCCACTGGGCGCGCCGACGCGGAATCGGCTCCGGCCGTGCTCGTCCAACTCGGCGCCGTGAAACCCGGATCAGGCTGCGGGAGAACCGGAGCAGGTTGCGCGGGAACCGGACCAGGTTGCGCGGGCGGAGGGCCGACAGGGCCGACCAGGTTCACAGGACCAGGTTGCGCGGGAACCGGGCCAGGTTGCGCGGGAACCGGATTCGCCGCCCCGGCCGTCTTCGGTCGAGCGGTGAACGTGGTCGGCTGCGCGGCGATATCCGGTGTAACCGGAGCGCCGGTCGCGGAGGCGCTATCGGGGGCGGGCAGCACCGGACCGACCGCACCCTGTTCGGTGTGCGGAGGGGGCACCGACGCGGCCGGTTGCGCGGCACCGAGATCCGCGGGCTGCGGGTTCGACGCCGGTCCGCGGTCGGCGGGCAGCCGCGGTGCCTGCCCCGAATGCTCGACGGGCACTCGGCCGCTCTGTGCGGCGACTTCGTTCGGCACAGGCGGAAGTCCGGGTCGGCCCGGCTGACCGGTTTGCTCCGGTGCGGTGTGACCGAGCCAGGGCGGCGGACCGTCCGCGCTGCGCGGCGGCGGGCGGTGCTCGTCGTCGGTCGGCGCGACGTGTGCCCGCTCGTGCGGCGCGGGCGGATCGGGTAGCGGCGGGAGACGCCGAGGCGGGTCCGTCGCGGGTGCCTCGTTCTGCTCGGGCCGCGGCGCCGCGAGCCAGGGCGGCGGACCGCCGGAATCCGCGACGGTGGGACCGGATGGGCCGGCCTGCGTTGCGGGCGCGGGAATGCCACCTGCGGACGGCCGTGCGGATGGCACATGGTGCGCCACTGCGGGATCGTCTTCGGCGGACGACGTTACCGGGCCGGGATCTGCGGGGCGGTCTGCCACGGGCGTCCGTCCGGCATCCATCGTGGATGCGGCGCCGATCGTATCGGCTGCGGGGCGCTCTCCGGATTCCGCAGCCGACGACCTCGGGTGGTCGGCTGCGGACGATGGCACTGCGGGGTGTCCGCCGTCTACCGGCGCAGTGGGCGTGTGGCCGCTGGACGGAGTCGGCGGCTGGTTGCCGGTCGGCCACGTCTGATTCGGACCGCTCGGCGGGATCTCCCGCTGCTCGGCAACCGGCGCTGCCGCGGTGTTCCTGGTCGTGTCCGTGCCCACCGGTGGTGCGAAGGGGTGGTTGCTCGGCGACGCGGATTGGCTGCTGGGCGCGGACTGGTTGTTTGGCGGCGCGGCCGCAGGCCAATGGTTCGGCAGCACGGCCGACAGCGCGGCGTCGAGCCGAGGGTTGCCGGTGGATGGCCATCCGCCGTTCTGCGGCGCGAGCGGAGGGCGGGTGGTGCCCGCGTCCTGGCCGGGCGCGCTCTCGCCGCGGGGCGGCCGGGCCTGCTCGTCGGTCGGCATCGGAGCGGACCTCTCACCGTCCGGCTGCCGCGGCGGGTCGGGCAGTGGCGGCGGGGGCGGGAGATCCGGCCTGCGGGCCTGCGGAGGCGCGGGCTGATCGTTGCGCACGGACGCGTCCGCGGGCCTGCTGCCCAGCGGCTGGAATCCGGGAGAGGGCTGCGAGGGGTTACGGGTGGGCAGGCCGCGCTGCGGCGAATTGTCGCGCGGGGGTGGCGCCTGCCACGTGTTCTCCTGCTCCGGCGGTATCCGGTCGTAGCCGGTGGATGGCATCTGACCCGGTACGGGCTCGACCGGCGCAGGCATCGGCGCGCGGTCCGGCTCGCTCTGCCGCGGTTGCTCGTCCGAGGGTCCGTCGTGCTTGTCGCGGCGCCAGCCCTTGCGGCGCTTCTCCGGCCGCGCGGCCTCCGGGCGTTCCGCCTCGGGTGCGCGATTCTTGAAACGTCCGCGTCTGCGGCCGAGGGATTCCTCGATGAGTTCCTCGTGCGGGAGGTTCTGCACCGGCGCTTCGTAGCCGCTCTGTGTGACGTCGCTCTCCGACAGCCACGGCGGCAGCATGGGAAGGCCGTCATTGCTACGGCTCACGGCTGCGCCTCGCTGCGGCTCGGTGTGCCGATGACTCGCTCGCTGCGTTCACTCACGACTTCCCTCGCTGCTGCTCGGCTCGGTCGTGGCCAGGGGCGCACTGCCGGTGACTCGCTCGCTACGCTTACTCACACGGCCTCGCCTCCCTGCCGCTCGCTCGGCCCAGACCGAGGGCGCCTCCGCCGGTGCCTCGCTCGCTGCGCCGGCTCACGCATCCCCCTCGATCTGCTCGACCCAAATACCTGGACAGCGGCCAGTTTACGCGACAACCCGGTCCCGTCGCGGCGCAGGACCAGACGCCCGCCACCGGTGGGAAGGCGGCTGCGAAACGGCAGGCGACACGGGTATACAGGGAGGCATTTTTGCCCGAACGGGAACGGGTCGGTAAGCTGGAGCGGCGGTGCACCTATGCGCCGCCTGTTTGTGTGCGAGCGGTCCGCTCAGGCGACCGGTCCATCCGAGCAGAACCAGGCAAACAAACCAGGTTGAGTGTAACCGGGATCGCGGAGGACATGGCGAAGAAAGACGGGGCCATCGAGGTCGAGGGTCGGGTTGTCGAGCCGCTGCCCAATGCGATGTTCCGGATCGAGCTCGAGAACGGGCACAAGGTTCTCGCGCACATCAGCGGGAAGATGCGGCAGCACTACATTCGCATCCTCCCCGAGGACCGTGTGGTCGTCGAGCTCTCGCCCTACGACCTGTCGCGTGGCCGGATCGTTTACCGCTACAAGTGATCGCGCCCGGCGCGATCGGGTCGGCGCGGCCGGTTGTCCCGGCGTACGCCGGGACCGAGTCGAAACGACTCACCACAGAGCTTCCCCAGTCGCCGACTGGGGAAAAACTGTGTTCACACCCGTGTGAACCACAACAGATTGGACGGACGTGAAGGTTCAGCCGAGCGTCAAGAAGATCTGCGAGAAGTGCAAGGTGATCCGCCGTCACGGCCGGGTCATGGTGATCTGCGACAACCTGCGCCACAAGCAGCGCCAGGGCTGAGCGGAGGCGAGGGAGACCTCGCTTCACCCGCCCGAGGCATGCCGACGGCGCCGCTCGACGCAACACCAGCCAAGCACCGAACCGCAGTTCGGATTGGCAAGAAGAACTCCCAGCACCAGCCGCACGCTGCGGATATCAGGGTTCGCCCTGGGGCGTGCGCGCCTACCACCGGTTCGGAGGCCGGTGCCCCACAAGACGAGGGGACGGACAGGGAGCAGACCTCCGCAACGATTAAGGAAACTGCCAGATGGCACGTCTCATGGGCGTCGACCTCCCGCGCGAGAAGCGCATGGAGATCGCACTGACCTACATTTTCGGCATTGGCCGTACCCGCTCCAAGGAGATCCTCGAGGCCACCGGCGTCAGCCCGGACCTGCGTTCGAAGGATCTCAGCGACGACGATCTGACGAAGCTGCGTGACTACATCGAGGCTTCCGAGTTCAAGGTCGAGGGTGACCTGCGCCGCGAGGTGCAGGCCGATATTCGCCGCAAGATCGAGATCGGCTGCTACCAGGGTCTGCGCCACCGTCGTGGCCTGCCCGTCCGTGGCCAGCGCACCAAGACCAACGCGCGCACCCGCAAGGGCCCGAAGCGCACCGTCGCCGGCAAGAAGAAGTAGGGATAACCGATGCCTCCGAAGAGTCGGGCCGCGGGCCCGAAGAAGACCCAGAAGTCGCGTCGCAGGGACAAGAAGAACGTCCCGCACGGCAACGCACACATCAAGAGCACGTTCAACAACACGATCGTGTCGATCACCGACCCGAACGGCAACGTCATCTCCTGGGCGTCGTCGGGTCACGTCGGCTTCAAGGGCTCGCGCAAGTCGACCCCGTTCGCCGCGCAGCTCGCCGCCGAGAACGCCGCCCGCAAGGCGCAGGAACACGGCGTCAAGAAGGTCGACGTGTTCGTGAAGGGCCCCGGTTCGGGCCGTGAGACCGCGATCCGCTCGCTGCAGGCCGCGGGCCTCGAGGTGGGCACGATCTCCGATGTCACCCCGCAGCCGCACAACGGCTGCCGTCCGCCCAAGCGGCGTCGCGTCTAGCGGGAAAGGAACAGCGAACAATGGCTCGTTACACAGGCCCCATCACCCGCAAGTCGCGTCGTCTGCGCGTCGACCTCGTCGGAGGCGACCAGGCGTTCGAGCGTCGCCCCTACCCGCCCGGCCAGCACGGCCGCGCGCGGATCAAGGAGAGCGAGTACCTGCTCCAGCTGCAGGAGAAGCAGAAGGCCCGCTTCACCTACGGCATCATGGAGAAGCAGTTCAGCCGGTACTACAAGGAGGCCAACCGCCTCAAGGGCAAGACCGGTGACAACCTGCTGCGTCTGCTCGAGACCCGGCTGGACAACGTGGTGTACCGCGCCGGTCTGGCCCGTACCCGCCGTCAGGCTCGCCAGCTGGTCTCTCACGGCCACTTCCTGGTGAACAACAAGAAGGTCGACGTTCCCAGCTTCCAGGTCACCCAGTACGACATCATCGATGTCAAGGAGAAGTCGCTGGGCACCCTGCCGTTCCAGGTGGCGCGTGAGACCGTCGGCGACCGCCCGGTTCCGGGCTGGCTGCAGGTGATCCCGGGCCGACTGCGGATTCTGGTCCACCAGTTGCCCGAGCGCGCCCAGATCGATGTGCCGCTGCAGGAACAGCTGATCGTCGAGTACTACTCGAAGTAATACTTCGACGAGTACAGCACTGTGCTGCTGGTGCGTGGTCGCCCGACATGGGCGGCCACGCACAACCCCTGAGACGAGGCGTCAAATAGCGGGCGCCCAAAAAGGAGGATGATCCCCATGCTGATCTCACAGCGTCCGACGCTGACCGAAGAGGTCGTCGCCGAGAACCGGTCGAAGTTCACCATCGAACCGCTCGAGCCGGGCTTCGGTTACACCCTCGGCAACTCCCTGCGGCGTACCCTGCTGTCCTCGATTCCGGGGGCCGCGGTCACGAGCATCCGCATCGACGGCGTCCTGCACGAGTTCACCACCGTTCCCGGCGTGAAGGAGGATGTCACCGACATCATCCTGAACCTCAAGGGCCTGGTCGTGTCCTCGGAGGAGGACGAGCCGGTCACGATGTACGTGCGCAAGCAGGGCCCGGGCACCGTCACCGCCGGTGACATCGTCCCGCCGAGCGGTGTCGTGGTGCACAACCCGGACATGCACATCGCGACCCTGAACGACAAGGGCAAGCTGGAGATCGAGCTCGTCGTCGAGCGCGGTCGCGGCTACGTCCCCGCCGTGCAGAACAAGGCCTCCGGTGCGGAAATCGGCCGGATCCCGGTGGATTCGATCTACTCGCCTGTGCTCAAGGTGACCTACAAGGTCGAGGCCACCCGCGTCGAGCAGCGCACCGACTTCGACCGTCTCATCCTCGACGTGGAGACCAAGAACTCCATCAGCGCACGGGACGCGCTCGCTTCGGCGGGCAAGACCCTGGTCGAACTCTTCGGCCTGGCTCGTGAGCTGAACGTCGAAGCCGAGGGCATCGAGATCGGCCCCTCGCCGGCCGAGGCGGACCACATCGCCTCGTTCGGACTGCCGATCGAGGACCTGGACCTCACCGTCCGGTCCTACAACTGCCTCAAGCGCGAGGGTGTGCACACCGTGGGCGAGCTGGTCGCCCGCACCGAGTCGGATCTGCTGGACATTCGCAACTTCGGCCAGAAGTCCATCGACGAGGTCAAGGTCAAGCTGCACGCGCTGGGCCTCTCGCTCAAGGACAGCCCGGCGTCGTTCGATCCGTCCAGCGTGGTCGGCTACGACGCGAGCACCGGCACGTGGAGCGACAGCGGCACGTTCAGTGACACCGATGGCGGCGAGCAGGACTACGCCGAGACCGAACAGCTCTAGGCCGCCGGGGGAGGCGCCCCGGCCCGGCCTCGCGCCCGCGGCGTAAGCGACGCGCCCGGGAGCGCCGAGAAAAGACACAGGAGAACATCACAATGCCCAAGCCCAAGAAGGGTGCCCGCTTCGGCGGGTCGGCGTCGCACCAGAAGGCGATCTTCGCCAATCTGGCGACGGCGCTCTTCGAGCACGGCCGGATCACCACCACCGAGGCCAAAGCCAAGGCCGTGCGCCCCTACGCGGAGAAGCTGATCACCAA
The DNA here is from genome assembly GCF_023501985.1 of Nocardia sputi. Classification (NCBI taxonomy): domain Bacteria; kingdom Bacillati; phylum Actinomycetota; class Actinomycetes; order Mycobacteriales; family Nocardiaceae; genus Nocardia; species Nocardia sputi. The sequence continues at coordinate 156,764 of NZ_JAMFLC010000017.1, forward strand.
GGCGAAGGCCGGCACCCTTGCCGACCGTCGCGAGGTGCTGAAGGTGATCCGCAACAAGACCGTCGTGCACGAACTCTTCGCCGAGATCGGCCCGTCGTTCGAGGGGCGCGAGGGTGGCTACACCCGCATCACCAAGACGCTGCCGCGCAAGGGTGACAACGCGCCGATGGCGATCATCGAGCTGGTCCGGGAGAAGACCGTGACCAACGAGGCCGATCGCGCCCGTCGCGTCGCGGCGTCGAAGCAGGCGGAGGAGGCTCCGGCCGCCGAGGTCGTCGAGGCGCAGGCCGACGAGGCCGCCACCGAGACCGCCGAGGCCGAGGCTCCGGCTGCCGAGGAGGCCGCCGAGGAGCAGGCCGCCGAGGAGAAGAAGGACGCCTGACGCTGAGCGTCGGAGTTCACGTACGAGCCCGCCACCCGCACTGGGTCGGCGGGCTCGTTCGTTTCGACCGGAGGATCATGTGACCGTGGAGGAATCGGTGGGATCGATGTCGGACCGGCCGCGCGAGGACACGCCCGGCGAGCCCGTGACCGGCCTGTCCCGGGTCCGGCTGGACATCGCCTACGACGGCACGGATTTCGTCGGCTGGGCGCGTCAGCCGGGTCTGCGCACCGTGCAGGGCGTGCTGGAGGACTCGCTGAGCAAGGTGTTCCGCGAGCCGATCCAGCTGACGGTGGCGGGCCGCACCGACGCGGGCGTGCATGCGGAGGGACAGGTCGCGCACTTCGACACCTCCGGCGAACTGGATGCGGGCAAGCTGGTGCACCGGATGGCGCGATTCCTGCCGAAGGACGTGCGGATCAAGGACGCACGCCTGGCCGCGCCCGAGTTCGACGCCCGGTTCTCCGCCGTCCGCCGCCACTACGCCTATCGATTGACCACCGCACCGTACGGCGCGGAACCGCTGCAGGCCCGCGGCGTGGTCGCCTGCCGATCCGGCGTCGACGTCCCAGCCATGCGCGTGGCATCGCGGAAGCTGCTGGGGCTGCACGATTTCGCCGCGTTCTGCCGGCGTAGGGAGGGCGCGACGACCGTCCGCGAGTTGCAGCGCTTCGATTGGGTGCGCGACGGCGATCTGCTGGTCGCCTATGTCAGCGCGGACGCGTTCTGCTGGTCGATGGTCCGCAGCCTGGTCGGCGCGGTCCTCGCGGTCGGCGAAGGTCGCCGCACTCCGGAATGGGTCGCCGAGCTCTTGCGTGAGCGGGAGCGTTCCAGCTCGGTGACCGTCGCTCCCGCCCACGGTCTGAGCCTGATCGGCGTCGACTATCCGGCCGACGGGGAACTCGCCGCCCGCAACGCGCAGACCCGCGAGATGCGGTCGGTCCCGGTCCCGGACGCGGGTTGTTGCGGCGATTGAGAATGGGGACTACCCGCACCCGTGCTCGGGTGCGGGTGCGGGTGCGGGTAGCGACCCGGTCACTTGGATGACCCGGGGTATTGCTGCTGGGACTGTTCGGACTGCTGGGATTGTTCGCGCTGCGTCGGCGACAGTTGTTCGGTCTGCCTCGTCTGCGCTTCGATCGTCCTCGGCTCTTGGGATGCCCCGGAGATCTGGATGCGACGCGGCTTCGCGCGCTCCGCGATCGGGATCGTCACCGACAGCACGCCGTTGTTATAGGTCGCGCCGATGTTGTCGACGTCGACGTTCTCGCCGAGGGACAGCTGGCGCATGAAGGCGCCCGCGAAGCGTTCCGAGGCGATCCACTGGACGCCTTCCTCGCTCGGCACGGTGCGTTGCGCCCGCAAGGTGAGCGTGCCGTTGTCGACGCTGACATCGATCGAACCGGGATCGACGCCGGGCAGGTCCGCGTTCAAGACGTAGTGATCTCCCGCCTTGAACAGATCCATCGGCATGAATCGGGGTGCGCGAGCGGTTCCGGCGCTCTCACCGAGCAATTGGCGGGTGACGGTGTCGATGTCATGGAATGGATCGAATCTGAGCACAGCGATCACCTCCATTTCGTAGTGGTGACGCCTGCCACGGCGGCGGGCGCCGATAGCTGTGCAATTGCCACAGTAGCCCTCTTGGAGCGGCGCGGCACAGATCCGACGGGGGTGAGAAGCCCGGGATCCGTCCGCGCGGAATAGCCGCCCGCGAGCACATGTTGGGTCCGGACATGGCATTCGACAGTCTCGGGCGGTTCGGAGTGTGGCGGGCGTACAACGGGTTCAGCCCGGAGGACGCGCGGGAATTGGAGCAGCTGGGATACGGCGCGCTGTGGTTGGGGGCCTCGCCCCCGGCGGATCTGCCAGTGGTCGAACCACTGCTGGAGGCGACCGAAACGATCACCGTGGCCACCAGCATCGTGAACATCTGGGCGGCCCCGGCGAAGGAGGTTGCCGACTCCTATCACCGGATCGAGGCGCGCTTCCCCGGCCGGTTCCTGCTCGGCGTCGGCGCGGGACATCCGGAGCACACCGGCGAATACCGCAAGCCGTACGACGCGCTGGTCGAGTATCTCGACGAACTCGACGCGGCGGGCGTGCCCGCCGAACGTCGCGCGGTGGCAGCGCTGGGCCCGCGGGTGTTGAAGCTGGCCGCCGAGCGGTCGGTGGGCCCGCTGCCCTACTTCGTGCCGACGGCGCACACCGCGAAGGCTCGCGAGATCATCGGCCCGGACGCGGTGCTGGCGACCGAGCACAAGGTGGTGCTGACCGATGACGTCCGGGCGGCGCATACCGTCGCCGACGAGACCGTCGGGTTCTACCTGGGCCTGACCAACTATGTGTCCAACCTGCGCCGGTTCGGTTTCACCGACGCCGACCTCACCGTCCCGCCCGGCGACCGGGTGTTCGACGCCGTCGTCGCGCACGGCACGCCCGAGCAGATCGCCGACCGGCTGTCGGGGCACCTGCGGGCCGGCGCCGACCACGTCGCGGTGCAGATCCTCGGCGACAACTACCTACCCGCGCTGCGTACTCTCGCTCCGCTGCTCGCCGCGCGTTCCTGAGCATTCCGATTCGAGCCAACCCGGCCCCCGGCTTCCCGCCGGGGGCCGGCGATGTTTCGCCGCCGCGGCGATCGTCCTAAGGGACTGTTAGGAAGCGTCGAGAGCCGTTCCGAGAGCTTGTGACTGCCGACACACTGATCTGCGACGACGCGATGAGGCGTCGAAGAAGGAGATCTTGTGACTACGCCACAGCCACAGACACAGACACAGCCCGTGGGCGAGCGCCGGGTGGTCGCGAACGTTTTGCGCGGATCCATCGGCAACCTCGTCGAGTGGTACGACTGGTATGTCTACGCCGCGTTCAGCGTGTACTTCGCGAAGACGTTCTTTCCCAAGGACGACCCGACGGCGCAGCTGTTGTCCACCGCCGCCGTGTTCGCGGTCGGCTTCCTGATGCGCCCGATCGGCGGCTGGGCACTGGGCCGGTACGCCGACCGGTTCGGCAGGCGCTCGGCGCTGACCCTGTCGGTGACCGTGATGGCGGCCGGTTCGCTGATGATCGCCCTGACCCCCGGTTACCAGACCATCGGTCTCGCCGCTCCAGCCCTGCTGCTGGTGGCCCGGCTGCTGCAAGGCCTTTCGGTCGGCGGCGAGTACGCCACCAGTGCGACGTATCTGTCCGAGGTGGCTTCGGCGGGCAGGCGCGGGTTCTACTCGAGCTTCCAATACGTGACCCTGGTGGCCGGCCAGCTCGTCGCGCTGGGAGTGCAGATCGTGCTGCAGCAGTTCCTCGACGCCGACCAGATGAACGACTGGGGCTGGCGGATTCCGTTCGTGATCGGCGCCGCCGGGGCGCTGATCGTGATGTGGCTGCGGCGCGGCATGGACGAGTCCGAGCAGTTCCGCGCGGAATCCGGGCGGGCAGCGGAGCAGGGCGCGGCGGGTGGAGGACAGTCGCGTGGTTCGCTGCGCATCCTGTTGCAGTACCCGCGCGAGTGCCTGCTGGTCGTCGGGTTGACCCTGGGCGGAACCGTCGCGTTCTACACCTACACGACCTACATGCAGAAGTTCATGATCAACACCTCCGGCATCTCCAAGTCGACCGTCGCGTGGATCAATTTCGTCGCGCTGCTGGTCTTCGTGGTGCTGCAGCCGCTGGCGGGCGCGCTGTCGGACCGGGTGGGCCGCCGCAAACTGCTGATCTTCTTCGGTGTGGCGGGCAGCCTGCTGACCGTGCCGATCATGACCGTGCTCGCGCGCACCACCGATCCGGTCGCCGCGTGGGGCCTGATGATGGTGGCCCTGCTGATCATCACCGGATACACCTCGATCAACGCGATCGTGAAGGCCGAGCTGTTCCCGACGAAGATCCGCGCGCTCGGCGTCGGGCTGCCCTATGCCCTGACCGTCGCCATCTTCGGCGGCACCGCGGAGACGATCGCGCTGGCATTGAAGAAGGGCGGTCACGAGTCGCTGTACTTCTGGTACGTCGCGGGCTGCATCGCCATCTCGCTGGTCACCTACTACTTCATGCGGGAGACCTCGACCTCGTCGACGATCGACGCGCCCGAGCCCACCGCGACCGCCGACACCGGGTCCGGCGCCGCGGCGGCCGAGCCGGGACCTCCGTTGGTCACCGTGCGTGACTGACCGCCCGGCACACGCGCCGGTCCATCCCCTGTGGAAGGATCGGCGCGTGCGGCTTGCGGTGGTCGAGGACGACGACGGCGTGGGAGACGCGCTGGTCGAGGCGCTCAACGCCCGCGGTTACCGCGCCGAACGCAAGCGACGCGGCGCGGACCTGCTGATCGCGCATCGCGACTACGACGCGGTCATCCTCGATCTGGGCCTGCCCGACGGCGACGGTTTGCAGGTGCTGCGCCGACTGCGCGAGGTGAGCTCGGTGCCGGTGGTCATCCTGACCGCGCGCAGCGACGAACGGTCGATCGTGCGCGGCCTGCGTGGCGGCGCCGACGACTATCTGGTGAAGCCGCCGCGGATCGCCGAGTTGGTCGCGCGGTTGGAGACGGTGACCAGGCGGGCGGCCGCCGCGGCGCAGCAGGCGCAGACGGTGGTCGTCACCGGTGATGTGCGGGTCGACCTCGGCGCACGCGTGGTCGAGGTCGCGGGTGCACCGGTGCCGCTGACGCAGAAGGAGTTCGAACTGGTCGAGGCGCTGGTGGAACGACCGGGCGCGGCGGTGAGCAGGCAGCAGTTGATGGATCGCATCTGGGGCGACGCGTTCGTCGCGGTCTCGCGCTCGCTGGACGTGCACATGACCGGTTTGCGGGCGAAGCTGAATCGGCCCGGCCTCATCACCACCATCCGCGGATACGGGTACCGGTGGGGGGAGTGAGCGTGGTCCGGCGGTGCGGAGGTAGGTCATGCGGCGTCGCCTGCTCGTCGCGCTGACGGTGTTCGCCGCCATCGCGGTGCTGGCGTTCGCGGTGCCGCTGTCGCTGACCATCGCGACCAGCCGCACCCAGGCCTTGGTGCTGGCACGGTCGGGCGACGCCGACCGGTTCGCCACCCTCGCCGACAACGCCGTCACTGCGGGGGACAGCCGCGCGCTGGCCGACGAGGTGCTGCGCTATCACGAGCTCTACGGCGAGAACGTGCTGGTGGTCGACGCCAGGGGCGCGACGACGGTGAACGCGGGCGCCGACGTGAACGACCCCGGCATCCTCGCGGCGGTGGCGGCCGCGCGCCGCAATCAGCGCCCGCACTCGGTGGACAAGCTGACACCGTGGGGCGCGCCGACCATGCTGGTGGCGCGGCCGGTCGGCACCGGCGTGCAGGTGAACGGAGCCGTGGTGATCGAGGCGTCGACCGCGCGCGCCCGTGGCGACATCGCGCGGGCCTGGGCGGTGATCGTGCTCGGCGGCGTCGTCGCGATGGCGCTGTTCGTGCTGCTGGCGGTGACCATCGGCCGCTGGGTGCTGCGGCCGCTCGCGGCGCTCTCGCACGGCGTGGCGGAGTTGACCGCGACGCTGCCCAAGCCACGCGCAGGCACCGTCGCGCCGGTGTCGATCGCGGGCCGGTATGGCGGGCCGCCGGAGATGCGGGCGCTGGCGGAATCCTTCGACGCCATGGCCGCGGCCGTCGCCGATTCGGTGGACGCCCAGCGCCAACTGGTCGCCGACACCGCCCATGCGATGCGCAACCCACTGGCCGCCCTGACCATCCGGCTCGATTCCCTGGAGCCCGCGATCCCGGCGAGCGCGGCGAGCACCTTTCGCGGCGCCGGCGCCGAGGTCGACCGCCTGACCGCGCTGCTCGACGGCCTGCTCAGCCTGGCCGTCGCCGAGACGCCCGCGGCGTTCGACCTCGCTCGGACCGCCGAGGACGAGGACCGGTGTGACGCCGTGCAGGTGGTCGCCGACCGATTCGATGCCTGGTGCTCGGCGTTCGACTCGGCCGGGCAGCACCTGCGCGTCGCGCCGACGGTAGAGCGCGCCGATGTCGCGGTCCCGGCCGACGTGCTCGCTCAGATACTCGACGTACCGCTGAGCAACGCCACCCGCTACGCGGGGGCGGGCGCGCACACCGATCTGGTGGTCGAGACCGAGCCGGGCTGGGTCACGGTGAGCGTCCGCGACGACGGAGCCGGTGTTCGCCCCGACGAGATCGACAAGCTCACCACGCGTTTCTTCCGCGGTTCCGCGGCACGAGCAGGCGGCTCGGGGCTCGGCCTGCCGATCGCCGCGGCGTTGGCGCAGGCGCGCGGTGGCGTCCTGACCGTGGCGGCGGTGCGTCCGCACGGTCTCGCGGTGCGGGTGCGTTTGCCCGCGGGGGAGGCCCGATGAGCCGGGAAACGATCGTCCGTCGCGGCTTCGGTCGTCGCGGGTTCCTCGCGCTTGCCGTCGCGGCGGGTGTCGCGGGTTGCGCACCGCGCGGCGCCGGCGCGACGGTGCGGCTGGCTTCCGGCGAGGTGGGCGGCTTCTATCACGCCTTCGCCGGGTTGCTCGGCCTGGCCGCCGCGGCGGCCGCGGACGTGCGGATCGAGCGGGTCACCACCTCGGGATCGCAAGCCAACCTGGCGTTGCTCGCCCGCGGCGAGGTCGACGCCGCGCTCGCGCTCGTGGACTCGGTGCCCGACAGCGCCGATCGAGTGTCGGCGCTGGGGCGGGTCTACGAGAACTATCTGCAGTTGGTCGTGCGCTCGGACAGTTCGATCGGCTCGGTCGCGGACCTGCGCGGCGCCCGGGTGAGCCTGGGCGCGGCGGGGTCGGGCGCGGCGCTGACCGGTGCACGGATCCTGCGCGTCGCGGGACTGGATCCGGCCGCCGACGTGGCGATTTCGCATCGCCCGCTGCCGGAGGCGGTGGCCGCCCTGACCGCGGGCGAGGCGGACGCGCTGTTGTGGGCGGGTGGCGTGCCGACCGCACTGCTGGCGGTGCCCAGCCGGATGCGGCTGGTGGACATGGGCGAGCTGGCCGCGCCGATGCGGGAGTGGTTCGGCCCGGTGTACGACCGGGTCGCGATCCCCGCGGACGCCTACCCCGGCGGGGTCTCGGTGCACACCATCGGGGTGGCGAACCTATTGCTCGCCGCCGACACCATGCCCGAAGACGTGGCCGCCGCGATCGTCGAACTGCTGGTGTGGCACGCCGACGCGCTGGTCCCCACCGAGGCGGCGGGCACCCAGTTCCTCGACGGCCGGTCGCTGATCAGCACCGGGCCGATCCCGCTGCACCCCGGCGCGGCCGCGGTCTACCGCCGCTGGCACGGATAGCCCGCTCAGGATCGGACCAGGCGCGCGATGGCGTCGGTGGCTTCCTTGATCTTGGCTTCGGCCTCCGGCCCGCCCGCGACGGCCGCGTCCACCACGCAGTGGCTGATGTGGTCCTCGAGCAGGCCCATCGCCACGGCTTGCAAGGCTTTGGTCATGGCGGACACCTGGGTGAGGATGTCGATGCAGTACTTCTCCTCCTCGACCATCCGCTGCAGACCGCGCGCTTGGCCCTCGATCCGGCGCAGCCGCTTCAGGTAGTCGTCCTTCGCGGTGATGTAGCCGTGCGCCGAGTGGTCGGTCGCTGTGTGGTCGTGCGGGGAATCCGCCACCGATGTCTCCTCGCTGCCTGTCGGTCCCGCGAAGCGGGATCAATACCCCCCTAGGGTACAGTTTCCTGCCGGGATTGTCAGGTCCGGCGCCGCGCCGACCGCACGGCGCGGCAGGCTCGCGACCGGCCGGACCAGTCGGAGGACCGGTCCGGTACCGCCACGCGAGCAGCGTAACGCCGATCCCGGCGCGCGACGGACAGCACGGGACGAGACAATCGGGGTATGAGTTCGCACCCCCGGCCCGCGCTCGCCGTCATCGGCGGCAGCGGCTTCTACGATTTCTTCGACAACGAGGCGACCACCGTCGAGGTCGAGACACCTTATGGCGCCCCGAGCGCGGGTATCGCGGTCGGAGAAGTCGAGGGCAGGCCGGTGGCATTCCTGCCGCGGCACGGCAAGAACCACGAATTCGCACCGCACACCCTGCCCTACCGGGCGAACCTGTGGGCACTGCGCTCGCTGGGCGTGCGCCGGATCTTCGCGCCTTGCGCGGTCGGCAGCCTGCGGGCGGACTGGGGCCCCGGCACGGTCGCGGTCCCGGACCAACTGGTCGACCGGACTTCCGGCCGCCCGCAGACGTACTTCGGCGGCGGCGGCATCCACGTGTCCTTCGCCGACCCCTACTGCGAGGAACTGCGCGCCGCCGCCATCAAGGCCCAGTCCGACGCGCTGCGCATGATGCACGAGGCGACCATGGTCGTGGTCGAGGGACCGCGCTTCTCCACCCGCGCCGAGAGCCGGTGGTTCGCCGCGCAGGGCTGGGAACTGGTGAACATGACCGGTCACCCGGAGGCGGTGCTCGCCCGGGAACTCGAAATGTGCTATGCCGCAGTCGCTCTCGTGACCGATCTGGACGCCGGCCTGGAGGAGGGCGAGGGAGTGCACGCGGTCGACGTCTTCGCCGAGTTCAAACGCAACCTCGCACCGTTCAAGGAACTCATCCGCCGCGCGGTGGCCGCGGTGGACGGCACCGGCACTTGTGACCGGTGCCGCGTCCACGCGGGAGTGTCATTGCCGTTCGAACTGCCCTGAGCGCGCGGGTGCTGGTCACGAGGCGGCCGGGTCGCCCGGCGGGCACCTGCGCCGGGCGCTGCTCGCCGCGCGACATCGAGTGACCGAGGCGGCGACAGTGGCGGCCGCACAGGGCCTGGCCGAGTTCGCGGCCGCCGAGTTATACGTCACCCGGACGGCCGCGCGTGGTCGGTCAGCTCGGCGCCGTCGCGAATTCTTCTGCGTGAGCAGTCGCCCACTGCTCGAAAGTGCGCGGCGACCGGCCGGTCACCTGCTCGACGGTCGGATAGAGCGTCTCCTCGTCCAGCGTCCCCCCGACGAAGAAGCTGAGAAACGCGTCGACGTACTCCCTCGGCATGGTGGCGGCCAACTCGGCTTCGGTCTCCTCGTCGTCGAGTTCGCGCGCCACCAGCGGCCGGTTGAGCACCGCGCCGAGCACCGCGACCTGCTCGGCCGGTCGCAGCGCCTGCGGGCCGGTGAGCTCGAGCGCCTGTCCTTCCAACCCGTCCCTGATGAGCGCCGCGGCCGCGGCCGCCGCGATATCGGCGGGGTCGATCACTCCTGCCCGGATACCCGGGAACTGGACGCGGACAACGTCGCCCGAGGCCAATTGCGGCAGCCAGCGCAGCGCGTTCGACATGAACTGCCGCGGTCGCAGCAGAGTCCACGTCAGTTCGGATGCTCGCACCGCGTCCTCGGACAGCGCCATGTAGCGGGACACGGCATTGTCCATGTCCCGCAGCGCGGCCGAACCCCCGGACAGCAGCACGACCCGGCGTACTCCGGCCTTGTGCGCGCGATCCAGCAGATCCGGCAGGTCGTCGTAGCCGGGGAGCAGGAACATGCCGTCCACGCCGTCGAGGGCGTCGGCCAACGTCTTCGGTCGGTTGAGATCGCCGGTCACGGCCTCGGCGCCCGGCACGAGCGCGGCCTTGGCGGGATCGCGCACCAGCGCTCGCACCTGCTCACCCGCTTCGCTCAGAGTCCGCACCAGTTCCGCACCGACATTCCCGGTGGCGCCGGTTACCAGAATCATCCTGTCTCCGTGTTCGATCGACTGCCCGTCCGTCTCAGTTGCACTCCATTGCGCTCATAGGCACTGGCTTCGTCCCGTGGCGCTCGCGGCGCCGCGAGGAGATGGGCCTGTCGACCATAGGATATTCGGCAGGCTCGTCGGTCCGCACTCGCTCGTCAATGGCGGGAAGACAGCTCGTGCTCGGCGTTCGGTCGACCCGACGGAGTCGGTGGCTTCGGGTGGGTGCCCGTTGCCGACGGGAGCAGAGTTCACGGGGAGTATCCGAGCGCGCCGGGGGCTGGGGCGGTCAGGTCGCGAGTTAGGCTCGCGCGGTGGATACCCCGTTGCGGCTCGAGGTCATCGTGGCCAGTGTGCGTCCGGAGCGGTTCGCGCCGGTGGTCGCGGATTGGTTCCTGCGTACGGTGCGCGCTCGCCCCGAATTCGACACGGGCGTCATCGATCTCGCACACACACCGTTGCCGGTCGAGCTCACCGAGAACGAGCACACCACGGCCTATCGCGCGCGACTGCGCGACGCCGACGCGTTCGTCGTCGTCACCTCCGAGTACAACCACGGCTATCCGGCATCGCTGAAGACGGCGTTCGACACCGCGAAACACGAGTGGCGCGCAAAACCCATCGCTTTCGTCTCCTACGGGGGCCTGTCCGGTGGCTTGCGGGCGGTGGAGCAGCTGCGTCAGGTCGTCGCCGAGATCCACATGGTGTCGGTCCGCGAGACGGTCAGCTTTCACCAGGCCAAGAAGCGGTTCGACGAGGCGGGGGACACTCGCGACGGCGCCGCGATCGATGCGGCGGACCGCATGTTGCGCCAATTGGCCTGGTGGGCCCGCACGTTGCGAGCCGCCAGAAGCGCCGACCCGTACCCAGGCTAGCCGCGATGACGCCCGGTTCGGCGGGTGGGCCTGACGTCGAATCGGTAAGTTCGGTCGATGGTGACACCCGCGGCCTCTCGACCCGAACCGCGCGCTCTGCCACAGGAGGCACGACTCGATGACCACCCCCGAACACAACGACGAGCTGCGCCGTCAGGGTGAACCCGCTCGGACCGCATCCCGGTGGTGGCGCGTGTCGGTCGCGGTGATCACACTGTTGGTGAGCCTGTGTTGCGTAGCGACGCTGTGGTTGCTGATGTCGGACGCCGCGTTTCCGTATCTCGTGCTCGCCGGCTGGGCGCTGGTGCTGCTGGGCGCGCTGTGGCTGGTGATCGGGCTGTTCGGTGCGATCCGCTACCGCCGCTACCTGCGGCTACTCCTCGCGCCCGGCGCGGTCGCACTGACCTGCGCGCTGGCGTGGGCCGACCTTCCCGAGGACTTCGGATGGCGGGTTTCCGCCGGCAGTCTCGAACGCCTCGCAACCAGTTGCGACGCCTCGGCCCACGGCCGGTACGGCGTCTACACCATCACCTCGGTGGTAGAACGCGACGACGGCTGCCTGCTCTATACCGACGGAGGCCTCATCGATCCCGTCGGATTCGCCTATTTCCCACACGGCGCACCCAGACAGGGCCCACCCCGCTCCGACGGCGACGTCGGCTACACGCCCCTCGAAGGCAGCTGGTACCGGTTCGTCCAACGGTTCTGAATCATGCTGCGCCGACTCGACATCGGACCCACCCGCCGAACTGCGTCGGCATCGGGTCAGCCGCTACTGGGCCGCAACGGCGCGGCGGCCGCGTGGGTGGCCGATGTAGGTGGCCTCGCTGGGAATCGACACCAGCGTCAGATCGACCTGCGCGGTGCCGGTGCGCAGCACGACGTGGTTGCCGATCGCGCCGGGCTGCTGGATGGCCAGGTCGGGACGGCTGGCGGGCCAGCCCATCGGGTCCCCTGTGACGTAGATGGTGGTGACGCCCGCGTGCGGGGCGGGCGCGAGCACGCCGTCCACCACCGTGGCGGTGAATCCCGCGTCGGATTGGTGGATTTCGACGGCGATGGTCAGCCGCTCCGGGTTCCCGATCGTGGTGACCAGATTTTCCCATGCCCGCGCCCGGTCGGTGCGGATGAGGATCCGTTCGCCGACCGCGAGCGCGCGGAACACCAACTGCTGCGCCAGGTACAGCTCACCCGCGACGTACACCGTCGAGATGCCGGCGCCGACGATGCGGACCGCGACACCGTTGCCTTCGTCGTCCGAGCCGATCAGCTGGCCGCAGCCGGACGAGGGCAGGTGCAGGTCATCGATCACGTCGATGAAGTGCTCGATCATCGGGACGGTGTCGTCCACGCCGGGAACCGCGATCGGCAGGTGGGCGAGCAGTCCGTCGCGGTGGCGTCCGTTCATCGAGATCATGCCCGGCAGTTCGGACCCTTCGGGCAGCTCGCGTGCGGTCAGCCGCCACGCGGCGCCGATGCTCACCGACTCGGCCGAACTGCCGGGGCGCAGCCGCACGGCCACGGTGGTGCCGCGCGACGGCGCGACCCACAGCTGCGCGAGCAGATCGGAGTCCAGGCGCTTGGGATCCACCGCGCTGCCGACGTTCACGCTGTTGCCGATTTCGGCGTAGCGCCAGCGGTGTTCGAGCGTGCGCGGATCGTAGCCGCTGGTGATCTGCAAGACCGCCTTGCGGATCTCGGGCGCCGTCAAGATGCGGGCGTTGCAGCCGGCGTCCTCGAGTGTGCGCATGATCCGCTGGGTCGCGATGGTGACCGCCCGCGATGCGCCTTCGGCTCCGCCGCCGCGCCGGGCCGTCGCCTCCGGGCAGGCCACCGCGTCGAAGCTGATCGCCAACCACACCGTGCGGTGCGCGGTGGCGGGCAGCGGGCCCAGCAGCGATTCGTAGATCTTGCCCGCGGGCGTGCCCGAACGGCTGCGGTGCCCGTGGCTGATGATGTCGATGCCGCTGAGCAGGATGTCGTGCTGATTAAGACATTTGGCCAGCTCCGCCAGCGGGAGCAGGTGCGAGGCGTGCACCGTGGTGCGGGCGATCCTGGTCAGCCCGCCGGGCGGGGGCAGCACCTCGACCACCGTCGCCACGCGGCTGCCGTCCCAGAACAGGCCGAGCGAGCGTCCATCCGCGCCGCGGAAGTCGACGGTGTCGCCGAGCTCGTAGTCGCGGTGGGTCAGATAACGCCACCACGTGGCGACCCAGTCCAGCAGAGTGCGTTTGGCGACCGGGATCAGCGGTATCAGCGCGACGACCACCGCCACGCCGAGCGCGGGAAGCCCGGGCAGACCGGCGAACAGTGCGACGACTCCGGCGAACAGCCCGATGATCTGCGCGATCAGCAGGTTCTGCATCGAGATGCGCCCCAGCAGCGCTCGTGGTCCCGCGCCTGCCGGTTCCGCCATTGTCGTCCCCCAAGTACCCGGTGTCGGCCGGTTCGCTGTGGCCGAGCTGAACAAGAATCCTCGGGAACTGTACTGTGTTCGGCGGACGTGAGCACTGTTCGGGGGAGGAATAATGCCTTCAAAACCCACCACACGCTGGCAGGTGAGCGGCTACCGCTTTCTGGTCCGGCGGATGGAGCACGCCTTGGTGCGCCGGGACGTGCGAATGCTGCACGACCCCATGCGTTCTCAGTCCCGCGCGTACGCGGCGGGCCTGATCCTGGCGTGTGTCGTTCTGGCGGGATGCGGCGTGCTCGCGTTGCTGCGCCCGCAGGACAAGATCGGTGACGCCAAGATCCTGGTAGGCAAGGACTCCGGCGCGGTCTACGTGATGATCGACGACGTGGTGCACCCGGCTCTCAACCTCGCTTCGGCCCGCCTGGCCGCGGGCGAGGCCGCCAAGCCCGCGATCGTGAAGGAGTCCGAGCTGGGGAAGAAGGCTCGCGGTCAATTGATCGGCATCCCAGGCGCTCCCGGGTCGCTGCACTTCGACAAGGAGGGCAAGGGCCGCGCCTGGACGGTGTGCGACTCGTTGAAGACCGACGGCACCGACGACCGCAGCACCTCCGTGTTGATCGGCGACGTGGAACTCGGCGACAAGGCGTCGGCGACGGGCTCGGACAAGGCGCTGCTGGTCAAGGGTAAGGACGCGACCTACCTCGTCTGGAACAAAACGCGCGCCCGCGTGGACATGAACGACCCGTCGGTCGCGGGCCCGTTGGGCATCCGAGGCATGACCCCGCGCCCGATCAGTGAAGGTCTGCTGAACGCTATTCCAGAGGTGAACGCGATCGTGCCGCCGAAGATCGACGATCCGGGCGGGCAGCCGTCCGGCTACTCGATCAACGGCCTGAAGATCGGCACCGTTGTCCAGGTGACCGGCAAGGCGAACCAGAACTTCGTCATTCTGCACAACGGTTTGCAGGCCATCAGCCCGTTCACCGCCGACGTGATCCGCAGTTCGCAGCGCAACCCCGATCACGGCACCGCCATCGGCGATTACGAGCAACAGCATGCGCCGGTGTCGAACGCGTTGAACGTGGATACCTACCCCGAGACCGCACCGACCATCATCCAGCCCAAGGCCCGGCCCGTGAGCTGCTTGTCCTGGAAGCCCATTCCGGGAGTCGCGGGCAACGCCGACGTCGCCTTGCGTGCCGAACTGACCGTCATCGACGGCAGCGACCTGCCGATGCCCGGTAGCGCCAAGCTGGTTCCGCTCGCCCAGGCCGACGGCAAGGGCGACAACGTGGACTCCGTGTACTTCAAGCCGGGTTCGGGCGCGTTCGTCCAGACCACCGGCATCGAACCGGACAGCAGGCGCAAGGACAGCATGTTCTACATCGCCGACACCGGTGTCCGCTTCGGCATCAAGGACAGCGAGGCCGCCAAGGCACTCGGGATGGACAAGGAATCGGGCGTGACACCCGAGCCCGCGCCGTGGCCGATCGTCGGGCTGCTCGCGAGCGGACCGACGATGGGCCGCGACGCCGCCATGGTCGCCCACGACGGCGTCGCCGCGGACCCGGCGCCCGCCAAGCAGCCGATCGCCGCGAGATAGTCCCGCCGTTCAGCGGTGCGCGTCGGCGAATCACCGCAGTGCGCGCGCCTACTCGCACCGAAAGGCCCAGCCCCGCAGCGGGTGCCGGGATTCCCGAGTCACATATCGTCGTCGGACACACCGAGTCGTCGGCGGATCGGGAACGAGGCGAGCAAGCCCAAGGCGAGCAGTGCCGCGATGGTTCCGCTGCCGATCAAGGCCACATCGCGCGCGCTGTGGTCCGGCGGCGGGGCCGAAGCGGGTACCGCGAGTTGCACGCTCTTCGACGGCGACGGCCGTTTGGGCGGCAATATGTCGCCCACCTCGGCGGTCAGCGCGGCCACCGGATCGACCGCGCCGTAGCCCACGTACGGGTTCCACCCTTCCGCCGGGGCGTGGGCGGTGGCCTGAATGCGTTCGACGACCTCCAGCGCGCTCAACTCCGGGAAACGAGCCCGCACGAGTGCGGCGACACCGGACACCAGGGGCGTGGCGAAACTGGTGCCTTGAATCGGCCCGAGCTGCCCCTGCTGACGGATGCTCCCGACCTGGACCGCGGTTCCCCTGCTGTTCGGATCGTTGAACAACGGATCGAGCGAGGTGATGTTCTCACCGGGCGCGGCTACGCCCAGCCATGGCCCCGGCACCGTGAACGTCGACGGCTGGCCTTGCCCGTCGATGGAACCGACGGCGAGCACGTAGTCGTCGTAGCGGGCGGGCGACACGTTCAAATCCACCTTGCTCCACGGGTCGGCGGCCGGGTCGAGCGGATCGATGACCTGGTTGGAGCCCTTGCAGGCATCGGCGCTGTTACCGGCCGCGACCACGACGACCACGTCCTTCTCGATCGCGGCATATCGCACCGCCGCACCCAGATCGGTGTCTTCGAAGGGCTCCGATGTCGGCCTGCAAGCTACCTCGGACACATTGATGACGCTGGCTCCCATGTCCGCCGCACGACGGATCGCCGAGGCCATCGTGCGAGTGGTGCCGTACCCCTCGGGTAGGGCGTCGGGCCCCTTGTCCCGATTCGCGCCTTCCTTCTGATACAGCTTGCTGGTCTGGCGGATAGTGAGGATCTGCGCCTCGGGCGCGACCCCGGAGAAGCCCTGACCGTCGACCTTCGTCGCCGCGATGAGTCCCGCGACGAACGTCCCGTGCGCATCGCAGTCCTCGGTTCCGTCACCGCTGCTCACATAGTCGCCGCCCGCGATCAGCCCGGGCAGGCGGGGGTGACGGGCGACACCGGTATCGATGACCGCCACGAGTTGGCCTGCGCCCCGGGAGAATCGCCAGGCGTGCTCCAGGTTGAGCGAGCGCTGGGCCTCCGGGATGGACGGTCCGCTGCCGCCGGACCCGGTGCTGACGCACGGAGTGTTCGTCGCCCGCTCGGTCTTGTCCGGCGGAGCGGCTGGCTCCCCCGGGGGCGGTGGCGTATTCGGGCTCACGGTCGGCTTCTCCGCGTGCGCCGGGTTGCTCGCGGTCGCACCGAACCCGACGGACACCCCGAGCGCGAGAACGCATGCCGCCGCTCCGGTCCGAACAACACGAAAACGCTGCGAGCCCAGATGTTTCGGAGTCATCGAGCCGAGCTCACAGACCCCGGACGAGGGAGTAGAGATCCGAGACCCAGAAGACCAGCGGCAGCACGGCGGCGACGAAGGTGTACTCGAGCAGTTCGACGCCGCGGCGCATCGGCGGGGTGGCCGACTGGTTCGGGAT
This sequence comes from Nocardia sputi, assembly GCF_023501985.1. Lineage (NCBI taxonomy): Bacteria > Bacillati > Actinomycetota > Actinomycetes > Mycobacteriales > Nocardiaceae > Nocardia > Nocardia sputi. Next base: position 173,356 of record NZ_JAMFLC010000017.1, read on the forward strand.
GATGATGCCGAGGATCAGCGCCGCGACCAGAACGATCATCGCAGCGCCGAACACGGCCAGCGGCTGGTGCATCGCGAAACCGGCGCCAACCAACATGATCAGCACGATCCCCGCGCCGCCCGCGATGAGCACGACGGCCTGCTCCGCGCCCGCGTAGGTGCGGCTGCGGAACATCAGCACCGCCGCGCAGACCAGCGCGAGCGCGACGCCCTGCCAGTACGGGTCGTCGGATGCCGGGTCGGTGGCCGCGAGCGCTCCCGCGGCGGTGACCAGCGTCGTCGCCGCGACGAGACCGGCGAGGTACATGCGGGCGCGTTCGGACTTCACCCGCAGCACCTCCATGGTCGGCAGTGCGCGGTGATCGTCCGGGTCGTCTTCGGTCGGGTCGATCGGGGTGCCCGGCGACGGGACAGGCGGCAGCGGCAGTTTCGCCAGCAGCATGGAAATCCGCGGGGCCAGGGAGAGCCCGCCGAGACCGAGCGCCGCCGCCCCGGCGCCGATCGCGCGCTCCGGTTGGTCGGTGAGCAGGCCGACCAGCGCCGCGGGCACCGTGTACGTGGCTAGCGTGGCCATGCCGATGAACAACGCGAGACCGACGCCGGTGACCCGCCAGGCCAGGATCGCCGTCGCGCCCGCCAGGACCGACCCGAGCAGGATGTGCGCCCAGCCGTAATGGTCGGGTACATAGAGCATGCCCGCGCTGAACGCGGCGGGCAGCGCGCAGCCGCCGAGCACCAGCGCGGTGCCGGTGTCGCCGTACATCCTGCTCAGCACCATCGCCGTGACGACGAGCAGGATCGCGACCACCAGCGCGATCGAACCGCCCACCGCGATCGGCAGCGAGCCGGGGGACAGCAGCAGACCCAGGCAGCCGACGACCATGGTGATCGCCGCGAGCACCGAGCCGGTGATCCGCGCGACCCGCGGGGTCCAGCTGCGGTAGTGATCGGTGTCGGCGATCGCGACGTTGTACATGATGTCGTCGAACAGCGGCGTAGGAGCGGTGTGCGAGGCGCTTTCCAGCATCAGCAGTTCGCCGTCGCGGACACCGTGCTCGCCGAGGCTGAGCGAGTTGGAGAACGGCGGATGGCCGATTCGGGCGAGCACCCATTCCGCGGGCTCGTAGCGCTCGCCCTCGTTGTCGAAGTCGTTGGTGCGGCTGTGCTGGGCGACCATGTCGACCACGCTCGGAATGACCAGGGCGACCGGCACATCCACCGGTATGGCCATGTCGACCTGGGTGTGCTTGGCCAGAATCGTCACCCGGGCGAGGTCGGGAGCGCGGACGATCCCGCGCGAGGATTCTTCGTCGATGTGGTCAAGTCGCGCGTGCGTCAAGCTTCCCCCAACTCGGTCTTCTACCTCGTGATTCCGCAGCCTCGCGGGCCGAATGCGAGCTTGCGAACCCACGGTCCGGGCAGCAGAATGCTGGTCGAACTGTACGACATGTCAGCGGTGACCTCTACACTGAGGCCGAATCACAGCTGGCCGAAGGGGGATTTCTCGTCGATGAGCACTGTCCGCTTCCAGCGCCGTGCGCGCCGCGAGATGCCTCGAACGCCGGGGGGCGAGGTCACGCTTCAGCCGCCGCCCGAAATCCCCCGGGTCACACCGGGAAACCTGGTCATGAAGCTCATGCCGGTCGTGATGGTGATCGGCATGGTCGGCATGATGGCCCTGCTGTTCACCCAGGGTGGCGGCATCGCCTCCAATCCGATGAGCATGATGTTCCCGCTCATGATGCTGTTCTCCATGGTCGGCATGTTCGCCGGTCAGGGCGGCGGCAAGGGGCAGAAGGCCGCCGAGGCCAACGAGGACCGCAAGGACTACCTGCGTTACCTCGACCAGGTTCGCAAGGACGTCAACGAGACCGCCGCGCAGCAGCGCGCTTCCGTCGAGTGGAGCCACCCGGAGCCCGGCCTGGTCTGGATGCTGGCGGGCACCAGCCGCATGTGGGAACGCCGCGCGGGAGACAAGGACTTCTGCCACGCCCGCATCGGTCTCGGCGGGCAGCGCTTGGCCACCAGGCTGGTCGCCCCCGAGACCGGCCCGGTCGAGGAGCTCGAGCCCATCGCGGCTGTTTCGCTGCGCCGGTTCGTGCGCGCGCATTCGACCGTGCCGGACCTGCCGACCGCTATCGCGGTCAAGGGCTTCGCCACCATCGCGCTGGACGGCGACCGCGGCCAGGCGCGGGACATGACCCGCGCGATGCTGGTGCAGCTGTGCATGTTCCAGGCGCCGGACCAGGTTCTCGTCGCGGTCGTCTGCGGGCCGGACACGGCGGCGGAGTGGGAGTGGACCAAGTGGCTCCCGCACACCCAGCACCCCGACTCGCAGGACGGCATCGGCACCGAGCGCATGTTCTACGGTTCGATCCGGGAGGCCATGGCCGGGCTGCATCCGTTGCTGGGCAACCGGGTCCGGTATTCGCGAAACCAGCCGGCCAACGCGAACATGGTGCACATCGTCATCGTGGTCGACGGCGGTCTGCTCGAGGCGGAGGACGATCAGCTGCGCGAATCCGGCTACGAGGGCGTGACCATCATCGACTTGTGCGGTTACGCGCCGCGCTTGGCGGTCTCTCGCGGCATCAAGATGATCGTGGAGAACGGCGAGTGCGTCGGCCGCGGCGCGACCGGCAATCAGGAGCGCTTCGCGCTGATCGACCGGATCAGCCCCGAGCAGGCGCAGCAGGTGGCGCGCAGGCTCGCGCCCTACCGCGCCGCCACGCAGCGCAGCAGCGACGTGGAGAACGACGACTCCGAGGTGATCTCGACCTGGGCCCAGCTGATGGGTCTCGGCGACATCGGCTCCTTCAACCCCGAGCACGCCTGGCGGCCGCGCTACGGGCGGGAACGCCTGCGCGTCCCGTTCGGTGTCGGCGCCGACGGCCTGCCGGTGGATCTGGACATCAAGGAGGCCGCCGAGAACGGCATGGGGCCGCACGGTCTCTGCATCGGCGCCACGGGTTCCGGTAAGTCGGAGTTCCTGCGCACCTTGGTGCTGAGCCTGCTGGCCACGCACTCGCCCGATCAGCTGAACCTGGTTCTGGTCGACTTCAAGGGCGGCGCGACATTCCTCGGCCTGGAAGGGGTTCCGCACGTCGCCGCCGTCATCACCAACCTGGAGGAAGAGGCCGACCTCGTCGACCGCATGAAGGACGCCCTGGCCGGTGAGATGAACCGCCGCCAGGAAGTGCTGCGGGCCGCGGGCAACTTCGCCAACGTCTCCGAGTACGAGAAGGCCAGGGCCGCGGGCGCCGACCTGGATCCGCTGCCCGCCCTGTTCGTGGTGCTCGACGAGTTCTCCGAACTGCTCACCCAGCATCCGGATTTCGCCGAGCTGTTCGTCATGATCGGCCGTCTGGGCCGTTCGCTGCACGTGCATCTGCTACTCGCTTCGCAGCGCCTGGAAGAAGGCAAACTCAAGGGCCTCGAGGCCCACCTGTCCTACCGGATCGGCCTGAAGACGTTCTCCGCCAACGAATCCCGGCAGGTGCTCGGTGTGCCCGACGCCTACAACCTGCCGAACAACCCCGGTGGCGGCTACCTCAAGGCGGATTCCGGTGAGATCCAGCGCTTCCAGGCTTCCTATGTCTCCGGACCGTACGTCGGCGGGGGCTCGCAGCGCGACATGATCGTGGCGACGCAGTCCGGCGAAATCGACGTCAAAGCACGGCCGTTCACCGCGACGCATGTCGACTTCCGTGCCGCTGACCGCGTTCCGCTGCCACCCGAGCCGACTCTGGAGCAGGAGCACCAGGACGAGGACGGCGAGCAGGTGTCCAACCTGAACATGCTGGTCTCCCGGATCCGCGGCCACGGCCGCCCGGCGCACGAGATCTGGTTGCCCCCCTTGGACGAGGCGCCCACGCTCGACCAGCTCCTGCCGCGCTCCCTCCTCACCGGCGAGTACTCCGCGGTGTCCACGCTGCGCGCCCCGATCGGCATCGTCGACCGGCCCTACGACCAGCGCCGCGACCCGATGATCATCGACCTATCCGGCGCCCGCGGCAACGTCGCCGTCGTCGGCGGCCCGCAATCGGGCAAGTCGACCGCGCTGCGGACACTGATCATGTCGATGGCGTTGACGCACACCGCCGAACAAGTGCAGTTCTACTGCTTGGACTTCGGTGGCGGCACCCTGGCGGGCCTACAAGGGTTGCCGCACGTCGGCTCGGTCGCGAGCCGGTTGGACGAGGACCAGGTCCGGCGCACCATCGCCGAGATGACCACCATCGTCCGTCAGCGTGAGGCGCGCTTCCGCCAGCTCGGCATCGAATCGATGGCGGACTTCCGCAGGCTGCGCGCGATGGACCCGGCGAGCAGTCCGGGCGCCGCGGGTGCGCACGAGGATCCGTTCGGCGACGTGTTCCTGGTGATCGACGGCTTCAGCTCGATCCGCCAGGACTTCGAGATGCTCGAGCAGACCATCATGAACCTCGCCGTGCAGGGTCTGTCCTACGGCGTGCACGTGGTCATCGCGCTGAATCGCTGGGCGGAGGCACGGCCCGCGCTCAAGGATCAGATCGGCACCAGGATCGAGCTGCGCCTGGGTGATCCGATGGACTCCGATCTGGGACGCAAGTTCGCCTCCCTGGTCCCGCAGGGGCGGCCGGGCCGCGGCATGACCCCCGAGTGCCTGCACATGCTGACCGGCCTGCCCCGCATCGACGGCAATCCCGATCCGACCGACCTCGCCCAGGCCGTCGCCGACGCGGTCGCCGCCATCGCCCGGCTGACGCCGGGCCGTCATGCTCCGCAGGTCCGCATGCTGCCCGAGCAGCTTGCGCGCGAGCAACTGCTGTACCTGGCGGGCGATTGGCCGTCGCAGGTCGACCCGAACACCAAGTGCCTGCGCATTCCGTTCGGCATCAACGAGTCGGAGCTGGCTCCGGTCTACATCGACTTCGTGGAGAGCCCGCACTTCATCATCATCGGCGACACCGAGTCGGGAAAGACGACATTGCTGCGCTCGCTGATCGAGGGCATCGCCGCGTCCAACACCCCCGATCAAGCCCGCTTCATCCTCGGCGACTACCGGCGCAGCATGCTCGGCCTGGTCCCGGAGGGGTACCTCGCCGGTTACGGCTCGACGGCGCCTCAGTTCACCCAGAACATGAACGACCTGGCCGCTTACGTCAACAAGCGCACGCCGGGTTCGGATGTCACGCCGCAGCAACTGCGGGATCGCTCGTGGTGGAGCGGACCGGAACTGTACGTCATCATCGATGATTACGACCTGGTCGCCACGTCCGCGGGCAACCCGGTCCAGGCGCTGCTCGAACACCTGCCCCATGCTCGCGACCTCGGCTTCCACGTGATCATCGCCCGGCGTTCGGGTGGTGCGAGCAGAGCGATGTTCGAGGCGACGCTGGCCAGGATGCGGGATCTGGGCTCCGCCGGCCTGATCTTGAGCTGCAGTAAGGACGAGGGAGTCCTGATGGGCACCAAACGACCGAGCCCGATGCCCCCGGGCCGGGGCACCTACGTCACCCGCAACCAGGAGGGCCTGGTACAGACGGCGTGGATGCCGTCGCCCTGATGTCCGAGGTCGAGCTCGTCGTCACGGAAGCGCGCATCTGGGCGCGCGGCGCCGACACCCACTGGGACGCGCCGCCCTCGGTCGTTCTGGGCAGCAATGGCTTCGACCTCGTCGTGGGGCAGCCGCTGACCCCGCCTACCCAGGTGGGGTCGGTAGTCCAGTTCGTGCCCGCCGCCGCCATGGCCTTACCGCCTCGAACGCCGTCGGTGGTGGACGCGATGGGCGCCGTTTTCGCGAGTGTGCTCGAGAATCTTCGCGTTGCCGCACCGTGCGCCCGGATGACGGTGATCTGCCCTACCGAATGGGGCGCCGCCCGTCGCGGCGTACTCGAGGAGGCGGCGCGGCGCTGGACGTCGGAGGTCGTGTTCGAGGGGATCGCGGTGCGATCGGTGGCGTCGGACGAGGGCACCAGCCACAGTCGGCGAACGCTGGTGCTGGAATTCGGAACGTTGACCACCACGGCCTCCGCGGTCATCCGAAGCCATCGCGGCGTACATGTCGAATCCTGTGAACACGACCCCGCACTCGCGCTCGCTGAAATCACCGAGGAATCACCGGCTTTCGATGCTTTGCGCGGGCTCGTCACTCGGCTGCTCGAAGGCGGCCCGATCGACCTCGCCCAGGTGGTGGGTATCGCCGACCCCACGAAGCTCGGCCTGCTCGGTGCGGCGATCGAGCAGGCCGCGGGCGCCGCTGTCGAGCTGCGCTCGGTCGCCGGTAACGATCTCCTCCGGGGTCGCCGGCCGGGACCGAGCCATCGACAGGAAATGCCGCCCGCGACCGCGCCCACCGAGTGGATGCGACCGCTGCGGGACCGCGCCGCAGCCGAGCAGCCCCGGTACAGCACAGCGCGGTTCGCGGTCGTTGCGGTTGCTGCTCTCGTAGTCGTCGCACTGGTAGTCATCGGCGCGGTAATCGTGTCCGGTCGCGGAGACGACGCGGCGACAGCAGCGCCGAGCACGGAGACGGCCTCGACCAGCGTGGCGCCGTCCCCGGCCGCCACATCGGCTGAGTCGGCACCGGAAGCATTCGGCCGCATACGGTTTCGAGTTCCGCCCGGCTGGCGTGTGGCTCCAGCGCCGGAGAGTGCACGCGCCCGTGTCGATCTGGTTCCCGAAACTGGTGCGCGGCAGCGCATTACGGTGATGCAGACGCCATTGACGGCGGGTTCCGGCTATGAACAGGTCGCCGCGAAGCTGGAGGTCCAGATGGCGCAGCGTCCGCCGGGAGTCCTGACCGATCTGGAACGCGACGTCGTATTCGGTAGCCGTTCCAGCCTCGCCTACTCGGAACACCCTGAGGACGGGTCAACCGTGCGCTGGCACGTCCTGCTGGAGTCGGGAATTCAGGTCAGCGTCGGTTGCCAGTACGTGGGGGAAGGGTGGAGTCAGTTGGAGACCTTGTGCACGAATTTCGGGGACTCGGTCCGCGTCGTCCCGTGAGCTGCCTCCGGTGTCGCGGCAGCGGTTGTGGTCGCGGCAGCGGTTGTGGAGGAAACGAAGTTCAGCGTAGAACGATTCGAGCCCCCGGCACCGAAGTACCGGGGGCTCGAATCAGCCGAGACGGGATCTCAGAAGAGGCCCGCCAGCGCGGTGTCGGTGCCCTGCAGGTCGGCGTTGCCGCTGCTGACCAGCTTGCCCGCGCTTTCCAGCGTGGTGTTCAGCTGGGTGACCTGCGTGTTCCACTGGGCCTGCAGTGAGGCGAACGCGTCGTTCGCGTCACCCTTCCAGTAGTTCGTCACGAAGTCGGTGACCTGCTTGTGGAAATCTTCGAGCATGGTCATGACGCTGCGCGCCTCGGCCACGATGGCCTGTGCGCCCGCATCGACTTCGCCGAAGTTGGAGGCAATCCGACCGGGGTCGTTCGCTACCATGGGGAGCTCCTTGTTGTCTGTGGTACGGCTATCGGATCAGGGGAGGTCCAGGCTGGAGGACTGCGCCGCCACCTGCTGGGCGAACTGCTGATCCTGATCCGCGAACTTCCGTCCGGCGTGAGCGAGCTTGTCCGAAGTCTGATCCAGCTGGTCGTTCAGCTTCCGCGCCTGGGCGAAGTAGCTGTCCATGAAGGTGTCGAACGCCTGGCGGGCCGCGCCGCTCCAGGTGGCGGTGGTCTGATCCGACTTGCTGTTCAGTGCGGTGATCGCGGTCTGCAGATCCTGGTGCCGCTGGCGGCAATTGTCTACAAACTTCGTGATCGCCTCTTCGCTCGCTTCGAGCTGTCCTGCCATTTCGGCTCCTTTCGGTTCCCGTCTCGGCCAACGGCGGAAGCCTCAGTTGGCCTGTACATCTGGTTGGACGCGGTGCGGGTCTGATCGGTTCCATCCCGACTCGAGAAAGTTCGGCCTCGAGAAGTTCGGTATCGCCCCACGGGATCAGGGCCCTGCGCCCCTCAGTCCGGCCCGTCCGTGATTTCGGCGGCCGCGCACGGGCCTGCTCGGAAGACCACGATGCGGTCCGGGCCTGCATGACTTGTAACGCCAGCGCTCGGCTCCCCTCCTTCCCCCTGCTCGCTGCTGTAATGATCGGCGAGTGGGCTGGCTGCGGTACACCTTACCGAACGCCTAAGTCCGCCGCTACCAGCAGATTGCAGTTCGACCATGGCGAAACCAGGTTGTCGCGGAACGCGAAAAGCCCTCGAAGCCTTCGCCGCAGCGGATGTGGCCGCTACACAGGATTCCGCTCGAACCCTTCGTGTTCGGGTGTCTCGAGTGGGTGCCTGGGGTGACTCGTAAGTGGCTGCCGGCCGGGCGTATCAGCGACGACCGGAGGGTGTGGAGTCGTCCATGAGATGTTCACGGCCCCAAGCTTCCAACGGGAGCAGGGCTTGGTTGAGCAGTTCGCCCAGCGGGGTCAAAGAGTACTCGACACGCGGGATCAACTCGTCGTATACCTCGCGATGGACGATCCCGTCGGCTTCCAGTTCGCGCAGCTGTGTGGTGAGCACCTTCTCCGTGACTCCCGGCACCTGGCGGCGTAGCTCACCGAAGCGGTGGGGGCGTTCGCTCAGGGGCCACAGAATCATCATCTTCCACTTGCCGTTCAGTATCGACAGTGTGGCGTCGAGCCCGCACGTGTACGCGCCCGGTCTGCGTGTGATCGGCACGACCACCCCTTTCAGCTGCCTGCTGGCTTACCCGGAAGTAGGTGCCCACTTCCATGTGCGTACTTGATCCACCCGGAATGCCCGGCCAAGAGTAGCCCGTATGTTCGATCATTCGAAGAAGTCGCTCACCGTCCTCGGTCTCGGAGATATGGGCTCGGCACTCGTCCGCTCATGGCTCACCGCCGGATACGCCGTCACGGTCTGGAACCGCAGTGCCCGGCGTGCGCCGGAGGGGGCGGTGGTCGCGGCCACCGCCGCTGAAGCCGTCGCCGCGAACGCTCTCGTCGTCGTTTGCCTTCTCGACGACGCGTCGGTTCGCGCGACTCTGGACGGCATCGACCTCACCGGCCGGGACATCGTCAACCTGACCACCAGCACCCCCGCCGAAGCCCGGGAGTTGTCCGGCTGGATCGCCGAGCGCGGCGGACGTTTTCTGGACGGCGGGATCATGGCCGTCCCGTCCATGATCGGTGTCGCCGACTCCGGCGGGTACGTCTTCTACAGCGGTTCGGTGGAGCTGCACGAGACCCACGCCGAGACTTTGGCCGTACCCGCCGGTGTCACCTACGTCGGGGCGGACGCCGGTTTCGCGGCTTTGTACGACATCGCTCTCCTCAGCGGAATGTGGGGCATGTTCGCCGGGGCCGCGCATGCCTTCGCCTTGATTGGTGGAGAGGACATCTCACCGGTGGAGTTCGCGCCCCTGCTGGTCGGCTATCAGCAGGCGATGGCCGGGTACGCGTACGGCACCGCCGCGCAGCTGGCGAGCGGCGACTACGCCGAGGACGTGGAGTCGAATTTGGCGATGATGGTCACGACGAACGCGACGCTGCTGCGTACCGCCGCCGAACAGGGCGTCAGCCCCGAACTCCTCACGCCCTTCATGGCATTGATGCAGCGCCGGGTCGCCGAGGGCGGGGGGAACGAGTCGACTACCGGCGTCGTGGACCTTCTGCGGCGTCGGCGATCGCAACCTGTGGAATGACCTTCACCCGGGGGACGCGCCGATCGACTTCCTACTTCACCCGATTGCGCAGCACCGGCACCAGACGTTCGAGCAAAGTCTGTTCGGAGGACGCGCTCCAATTGCGGACCGCGGCGACGGCTGCGGGATCGTCGAGCGGGATCACCGTGGCGCGTGTGCCCGCCACCTGGTACGGAAGGCCGAGTAGTCCACCGCCACCGGCCTTCTCGTCGCTGCGCACGGCCAGCACGTAACCGTCCGGTGCGACTTCCAGCCTGGAGGACCCCGTCAATTCCCGAGGTCCTGTCTCGTCACCCTGCCGTGCGTAGTTGAGGTTGTAGACGAATCCGAGATCCTCCAGGAACTTCGTCTGCGGGGTACCGCCGAGGAAGATCGAGACCTGCGAGCCGCGGGCCACGTCGACCATCGTGATCGTCTTGCCGCGGAACACCGGGTTGTTCGCCCGCGCCTGCTCCAGCGGCGACAGCGCGGCCGTACTGCTCGGCGTCGCGACCGCGGGCGCGGGCCCGGATTCGTCCCGGTTCAGTGCCCAGATGCCGATTCCCGCGGCGAGGGCGACGGTCACGACGCCGGCGGCCGCCGCGAGCAGCCAGTTCTTGCGTGCGGGTTGCCGGGGGACGGCTCCCTGGACGGAGACGGCGACGCGGGGATCGGTCCTGGGCCGCGGATCGAAAACCTGGATCGGATAGGTCGGGGAAGTGTTGGTGGCGACCGGGTTGTAGCCGGGAGTGAGCGCGGCGGCGGCGGCGTCGGTGAATTCGCGGCAGCTGGAGAAGCGGTCTGCCGGGTCCTTCGCCATGGCTCGGGCGAAGACATGGTCGATGGCAGGCGGCAATCCGGGGTGGACCGAGGTGGCCGACGGCGGGGGCTCGTGGAGATGCCCCATCATCACCAGGGCGGGTTGCGTTCCGGGGAAAGGGTTGCGCCCGGTGAGCAATTTGTAGAACGAGCACGCGAGACTGTAGACATCGGCGCGGTGGTCGAGCGGGCTGCCGGTGAGCTGCTCGGGCGGAGCATAGGCGATGGTCGCGACGAAACTGCCGGTCTGCGTGAGTTCGGTGGTGTCGTCATTGGCTTTCGCTACGCCGAAATCGGTGAGCAGGACGCGTTCTTCTTCGCCGTCGGCTGGGGTGGACAGCAGGAAATTCGCCGGTTTGACGTCGCGGTGCAGCAGGCCCTTGCGGTGCGCGTAGTCGAGGCCCTTACCGACCTCGGTCGTGATGCGCAGTGCGCGCAGCGGATTCATCGCGTGCGGGTCGCGGGCCAGTTCGGCGGCAGCATCGGTGCCGTCGACGTATTGCATGGCGATCCACAATTGGCCCTGTTCTTCACCACGGTTGTAGACCGAGACGATGTTCGGATGGTCGAGCCCGGCGGCGAGATTGGCTTCGCGTTCGAAACGCGTGCGGAACTCGTAGTCGCGGCTGAGTTCGCCGCCGAGCACCTTCAGCGCGTCGGTCCTGGGCAGGCTGGGATGTTTGGCCAGATATACCGTGCCCATGCCGCCCGCGCCGAGCACCCGCATAATTCGGTACCCGCCGACGATGGTCCCGGGGCTCATCGCCATCTTTTACGATCTCCTGACTCGACGCGGGCCGCTGCGCTCGCCACGCAGCATACTGGACCCCTGTCGCGACGAAAGTGCGGCATTATCGGCTGTTCGCGAAAATGGAATACTGCGCGGCGGCTCGTTGCTGAGCGTCCAGTAGTTGATTGGCGGCGACGAATCCCACGTATTCCTTGTACGCGACGACGCAGGTGAATCGTCGGTCGTCGAAAAGTCCGGACCGGTTCTCCACACAAGACGAATCCGGCAGATGCTGCGGTGGCTCGGCCGGGCCCGCTACCGTCGTGGGGGTGATACGTTCCGCGGCGACACGTCGCGCCGCCTCCGGGCTCGCCGTGCGAATCACCAAGGTGCCGCCGGAGGCCGCGAATTTCTCGGCGCCCATCGCCGTGAAACGTTGTTTCGCGTAATCGCGGTCTTCGGCGTATTGCATGATTCCGCGCAGACCGAACAGGGCGTGCGAGTCGTCGTAGCTCGGGGACTGGACCTCGGCCGGATTCAGGGTACGGCTCAGCAGATGGTCGGGGTCCCACGGCAGCCGCAACATCTCTTCTTCGGTCAGCGCAGGCAGTTGGTCGAGCAGTGGCAGCTGGACGTCGTACGCCTTCTCCGCCAGCGCGACCAAGGCGTTGCGATCAGGTGCGTTGGCCGAGACGAGGAACGCCACCACATAGGAACCGTGCGCGAGCACCGTACGCAGGAACGGAGAGCCGGGACGCCAGTGCGCTCGTGCCTGCGGCTGCCGCGGCAGCGTGAGGGGTTCGTTCTGATCGCGGTAGGCGCCGAAATCGGCATCGTGGAACTCGGTCGCGGCCTGGCGGGCACGCTCCGGGTCGGGGAACTGCATGACGGTCGTGCCGACCGTCGTGGAGTTGGGCCGTGGCTTGGTCGGCCACCCCGAGGGAAACAGGCTGATGTTCTGGTCGGATCCGTTGGTATGGAACCCGTACATCATCCGGTTCCGCTCGGCGATCGGCCGCATGTCCTCCGATCGCCCGAGTTCTCCGGGCAGTACCCCTTTGCTGACGCTCGCCGATGTCCAGCCGTACCTCATCCGCGGATCTATGTCGTATGCGGAGGCGACGTAATCGGCCAGCCGCATCGCGGCGACCTTCCCCATGTCGATGAACAGCGGTTGATAATCGTCGTCGTGGGCGTTCAGCGGCTCGGTGGGGTAGTTGCCATGGTCGAGACTGCGAACGTCGATCTCTCCCGGCTGCGCGGCACCCGGCATCGTGGAACCACAACCGGTGAGGATCACGGTGGCCACCGTGCACGCGAGCGCCGCGGCGGTGGTGCGGAATGTCGTCATGCGGCGTTCACCAACAACGCGTACTGAGACGAGATGCGCTGCTGCGCGTCGAGCAACTGATGCGACCACGCGAATGCCGCGTAGCGGTCGTAGGCCACCGAGCAGTAGAACCGGACGACGACCGTCTTGTTGCCGATGTACTCCTTGCATCGGGCGACGGGGAGGCCTTTCGGCGACTCGGCCGCGCGGAACTTCTTCGACAGGCCGCCGCGTTCCTCCCGCAACTGTATGGCCGCGGCGGCATCGCGGGTGCGGAACAGATCGGTCCCGTCGGTGGCGTACCGATCCGTTCCGGCCGCTTCGATCATCCTGCGGTCCTCGGCCGAATCGGTGGTGAAGTGCAACGCGCCATGGCCGGTGTAGGCGCCCGGCGGGTCGATCCAGGAATCTTCCCGTGGACGCGGCAGGGTTCGGTCCAGCATGCGGTCCATGTCGATCGGCAGCGTCATCAGCTGGTCGACGGGCGTCGGAGTGAAGCGGCCGATCGCCGGGACGACGGTGTCCAAACTCTTCTCGACCAGGGTGAGCAGCTGGGGAAGGTCGACCTTCTCCAGGAAGATCTTCACGTAGTCGAATACCCAGGTGTAAATGACGAACTTCCCGGTGGCGAACCACGAGCCGATCGACTGGGTCTGCGGTTGCCAATGCGCGTGCGCGGCGGGGTACTTCGGGATCTGCACCGGCGTATTCCGGTTGTTGGCCTCGAAGTCGACGCGTTCCAGGGCCGCGGCCGCGGCGGCCGCCTTCTGCTCGTCCGGGAAGATCAGGATCGCGTTGACCAGGTCCGTGCCGCGATTGTCCGGCGCGCTGCCCGCGCTGCTGAGGAACCCCGCGACGAACTCAGGTGCGGCTTCGGCGAAGCGGGAGACGTCCATGATCCGCCCGAGCGCACCCTTCGGCTCGAGGAAGATCTTGGAGATCGACGGATTCGCGGAGACGAACGCCGGGTCGATGTCCGACGGCAGCGGGACGAAGTTCGCCAGCCGCTCCGCCTCGATCATGCGCGCCTGCTCGGGATTCTTCGCGGTTCCCAGCGAACGTGGCTGGGTCGGGTAGTTGCCCACGTCGAGCTGCGCCAAGTCGATGGGTGGTGTGGTTTGCTCCGGCCCGGCCTCCGAGCCGCCGCACGCGGCGCCTGCGACGGCGACGACTGCGGCGAACGTCAGGGCACAGGCGGTTCGAATAGGTTTCGACATGACGCCGTGCTGCACTTCCCTCCCCTGATTGCGGTAGTTGCGCCGGAATCCTACTTCGGGCCCCCGGCGAGCGAAGACCGCGAAAATGGCGGCACCTACCCTGCTGAACTCAGAAACTGTTCGCCAACAGCGCATACTCCGCGGCGACCTTCTGTCGCACGTCCGGTTCCTTATCACTGGTGACGACTCCGACGTACCGCTTGTACGCCACGTAGCACCGGTACTTGTACTCCCGTTCCGCGTCACCCTTGCTGTTGAGCTGCAGGCACTTGGCGCCGGGAACGTCCCTGGGAGCGCCCAGCGGGTCGTAGTGGGCGCCTTCGCTCTCCAACAGGCCGGTGACCAGCTTCTGGGCGGCTTCCGCATCGCGGGTGCGGGCGACGTAGCTGTCGTCGACGAGGCCGATGTGGTCCACGCCCGCGTCCTCGATCAGGCGCAGGTGGACGGACTCGTCGTCGGCGCGGTGCACCGTGTGGTAACCGCCGTAGACGGCGAAGGACGCCGGGTCGGGAGCGCGGTCCTTGCGGTCGGCGACCGCGACGCGGGCGAGCAGGCCGTCCGGGTCGACCTCGAGGGAGTCGAGCTTGTTCTCCGGGGTGGCTGTGAACTCACCCAGCTGCGCGACCTGGGCGGCAAGGGTTTTGTCGACCCATTTCACGAGGTCGTCGCCATCGGCGGTGGGCCGCTGGATGAACAAGGAGATGACGAACTCCTTGTGCGCCATGAAGGTGCCGACAGTCGGAACGCCGGGTCGCCAATGGATGTGGGCGTCGGGATATTTCGTCGACGACAGTTTGCGGTTGTCCGGGGAGATGGCGATGTCGACGTCTTCGAGTTCGCGCGCGGCCAGCTTCGCGGTGGCCTCGTCGGGAAAACGGAACAGGGCGTTGGTGACCGCCGTGGCATCCGGGGCCGGGTTGGACTGGCCCGCGGGATCGGGGCGGTCCGCGCCGCTGGCGGCGTACCCGACGATCAGCTTGCGGTTGTCGAAGACCGGTTTGGACACCTTGGCCACGAAGTTCAGCGCCTGCTCGGCGTCGGTCACGACGGTGCTGCCGCGCCCGAACTTCAGCATTGGGTCGATGCGCACGGTCGGGACCACGGCATCGGACATCCGCATGCCTTCCAACAGCGCGCCCTTGCCGCCGGAGTCCTGGCTGTAGTCGTGCTTGTCGATTGGATAGGTGCCGACTTCCAGCACGCGTACATCGATCTCGCCCGCGGTCGGCGTTCCCTGCACGCCTGCGCAACCGGCCAGCATCCCCGCCAGTGCCAGGCAAGACGCGGTGAGCGCGATGCGTTGCGTCCGAACCATCTCAGGCCCCTCGTTCCTCCCGTTACTGACACTGAAGTTACCCGACGGACGACGGGGAGGGGGACCGGTGGTGTTCGTATTGCCATACCCTTGTGGGTGTGGCGACGACCTTGCACTGCACCCCCGGTGGAGGCCGATACCGTTGAAGGATCGGCAGGTCGAAGTCGTCGTAGGCAGCCACGCCGTGGCCAGGGTCGCGGGGGCGGTCGTAGTCGTCGCGCACCGCAGGCCGGGCAGGCCGACGCAGGACTCGCCCGCCGTCGTCGCTGTCGAATCACTGGCCGAACTGGTGCGCGAGGCGACCGATCGGGAACCGGACGGTCCCGGAGCCCTGGTGGCCCGGCAGGCCACGCGCTGGCTGATGAAACACGCCGAGCGGATCAGCCCGGGGGAACCGATCGACTTCGGCATCCTCTCGCTCGCCGAGAACGGGGGCTTGGCGATCTTCTTGCACGGAGCGGTCACCGCCGTGCTGGCCGGTGACGGCGCCGTCGAGCGGTATCGCGGCAGCGACGCGGCCTTCACGGTGGACCGGGTCGCCGCGATTCCCGCGCGGGCGGCGGCGTTGTTCGTCGACGACGGGAAGGGCCGCATCCCGGATCTGCCGCCGGAGCGCGGCATCGGCTGGCTGGTCGAGGGCATCGCGCAGGCGGGCGGCGCGATCGTCTGGTCGGAGGGTTCCCGCGCCGGTATGCCCGCGAACAGCCACGCGTCCCGTCCACCGGGCACGCATCGCCGCCCGGAGTCGCCGCCGCTGCCGACGGCGCGCATCGAACCCGAGCCCACCGCATCGGAACGGCAGCACCGGCCCGAGCCGGAGCCGCGGCACGTGCTCGGCCAACCGCGGTACCCGACCGCGCCGTCGACCGCGATGCTCGACGCGGAGGCCGAGCAGCCGCCGATCGATCCGCACCACGCGCCCACCCAGGTGGGTGGCACCAACCCCGCGCCGCAGCCGGATCCGCAACTGCGGCGCAGGCTGGAGGCCACTGCGAAAGCCACCGCGCTCACCGTCAAAGTCATGGGATTCAAGTGCGCCCGAGCGCATCCCAGCGATCCGCGGGCGGCGTTCTGCACCGTGTGCGGGATGCCGGTGGACCAGACGCAGGCGCTGATCGAAGTGGTCCGCCCGCCGCTGGGCATGCTGATCCTCGACGACGGCATGACCTACATGCTCGCCGCGGACGCGGTGATCGGGCGCGATCCGGAGCGTTCCCCCGCCGCGGAGAGCGGACTCGTCCCGCTGCGCGTCGACGACGCCTCCGGCGGCATGTCCCGGGCCCACGCGGAGATCCGCTTGGTGAACTGGGACGTGATGGTGGTGGACTGCGGTTCGACCAACGGCACCCGGACCCGGCTGCCGGGCTACCGCGATTGGATGCGCCTGGCGGCGAACCAGTCCACGGTGCTGCTACCGGGCACCGAGATCATGCTCGGCAACCGGGTGCTGCGCTTCGAACTGGCCGCGCCGCCGCCGTTCGGCCGCTGAGCGCGCTAGGCATAGCGTGCGGCGCAGATGCTCTCGCCGTTCAGGACGCCCGCGCGGAAGGCCTCGACCCGGGAGAAACCACTGGGAACGGTCCTGCCTTGGGCGTCGCTCGCGGCCAAGCCGTCGGTGAGCAGACCCGATACCGCCTCGTCCAGATCGCCTGCGGCGAGCTTGATATCGCCCTGACTCACCGGTCGGCCGGATTCGGCGAGCTTGCCGGTGACCACTCCGGACAGACAAGCCGCGCGCAGTCCGGTCTTGGCGCCCACCAGGCTCTGGCCGCGGCTCTGCTGGACGGCCAGGGTATATCGGGAGATGAACACGATGTAGCCGTTGTAGTCGCCGGTCACTTTGAGCGGCAGCGGGTCGTCCTCGCCGGAGTTCGAGGTACCCCGCTCGGCGAGCCCGGGAATGTCCGCGGCGATCGTGTTCTTCGCGGGGCAGTACGACACCGGTTCGGTGACCACGCCGTTGCGGCATTCGATCTTCGCTCGGGAGTAGTCGTAGGTCGGCTCGTGATCGACCGGCAGAATGAACTCGAGCGCTTTGGTGAGTTCGATCAGGCTTTCCTTGGTGATCGGGAATTCGCCGTGCCCTTGGTCGTCGCTGAAACTCTGGGGCAGGTTCGCGCGGCGCTGGTCGATCTCGTCCTGGTCGATGCCCTTGCACCCCTTGGGGCCGTCGGTGAAACCGATCTGCACCGCGGTGACGCGTTCGAAGGCCGAGCCGTGCACGCTCTCCGGGTCGTCGGGGTCGGAGTCGCGGATGGCGACGGTGGCGGCGAGCACCGAGTTCAGGCCGTCGGAGGTGTTGATCGTGAAGTGCCGGGCCTTGCCTTCGGCGACGTGCCGCATGAACGCCCCCGCGAAGCAGTCCGCCTGCTGCTCTTTGACGATCACCGGGTCCTTCGGCCCGACGATCTTGGCCATGGTCTGCACCGCGTGCCCGTACTCGTGCGCGAGCACCATCACCACGGCCATCTTGCCGAAGGCCTCCTCCATGGTGGGAAGCAGCACCGACCGATCCCAGCCGATGGAATTGTCCAAGCGGCAGTAGGCGGCGTTCACCAAGCGGTAGGTGGTCTCCTTGCAGAACTCGACCGCCTCGCTGCGCCCAGCCTTCGCGCTCCACGACAGCAGCTTCTCCACCGGCTTGAACTCGCCTTGGAATTCCTTGCCGAACTCGCCGCGCCAGTAGGTCTGGATGTCGTCGACGGCGTTGAGCGCCAGCGTGTCCACGGCCCCGCCGTCGCCATTCGTCGCGGTCAGTGGGCTGTCCGGGACGCCGGTGCGCGGTCCGCTGGGTCCGCTCGTGGTCGGCAGTCCGGCGACCTTGAACGGATCGTCGTAGACGGATACGGCGCGGCCGTCGACCACTCGGGTGCAGCCCCCGGCCAGTATCAGAACACCCAGCAGCGCCGCGACCAGCGAGGTCGCTCCCACTCTCGGCAAGGTTCCCCCTCGTCGACCGGTACAGCGTTCACGTCGCCGGATCGCGGCAATTGGCGCATCGGGGGCACCGCCGATGTCCGGGTGATGGAATAGTATCCGCTGCATGTCTTCACCGGGGGCGCAGACCATCACCGTGCGCCATGATGGAAACGAACGAGTATTCGATTCGAGCCAGCAGGTCACGATGGGCCGCGCGCCGGAGGTGACGCTGTTCGTCGACAGCCCGCTCGTTTCTCGTGTGCACGCGACGCTGGCCTGGCAGGGCAGCGCCTGGGTGTTGACCGACAACAGGAGCACCAACGGGGTGTTCGTCGACGCGCGCAGGCTGACCCAGCCGGTGTCGATCGACCGGCCAACCCAGGTCCGGCTCGGTGACGCCATCAGCGGTCCGCTGTTGCATCTGCTGCCGGCGAGCCCGCAACCACCGCACCGGCCTTCGGTGCGACCCCCGCAGCAGGCGCCCCAGGCGCAGCCCGGTCCGCCGCCGCAGGCGGTCCGGCGACCCGCGCAGCAGTTCCAGCGTCCGCACTATTCCCCGCCGCAGGACACGCCCGCGCCCGCGCTGAACGTCAACATGACGACCAGGGCCGAGACCTCGAACATGCCGCCGGTCCGGGCCAGGGCCGCCACGGCGCCCATCGCCCGCGCCGACCGGATCCCGCAGACCGGGCTGAGCATCGGCCGCACCACCGACAACCAGATCGTCGTCAACGATCCGCTGGCCTCGCGCAAGCACGCCCGTCTGGTCGCCTCCGCCGAGGGGCTCACCATCGAGGACCTCGGTTCGGCCAACGGCACGTTCGTCAACGGCCACCGCCAGCAGCGGGTGGTGCTGCGCGAACGGGACATCATCACCGTCGGCAACGTCGACTTCGTCGTCCAGCAGGGCACATTGGTGCACCGGCAGAAGCCGGTCGCCGAGCAGGGCCTCGCGGTGCACGGGGTCGGCTTCACCGTCGAGGGCAACAAGCAACTGCTCGTCGACGTGAACATGTCGGCCAGTCGCGGGACGCTGACCGCGCTGATCGGGCCCTCCGGTGCGGGCAAGTCGACGCTGTCGCGCCTGATCGCAGGCACCACCCGGCCCTCGGGCGGCGTGGTCACCTTCGAGGGGCGCAACCTGCACGCCGAGTACGAGGCGCTGCGTTCCCGCATCGGCATGGTGCCGCAGGACGACGTGCTGCACCGCCAGCTCACGGTGCGCCAGGCGCTCGGTTTCGCGGCCGAGCTGCGGCTGCCCCGGGACAACAGCAAGCAGGACCGGCAGAAGGTCATCGACGGTGTATTGCAGGAGCTTTCGCTCACCGAGCACGCCGACACCAGGGTCGACCGCCTTTCCGGCGGTCAGCGCAAACGCGCTTCGGTGGCGCTGGAGTTGCTGACCGGCCCGTCGCTGCTGATCTTGGACGAACCGACCTCCGGCCTCGATCCGGCACTGGACCGCCAGGTCATGGTGATGCTGCGCGAGCTGGCCGACGCCGGCCGCGTGGTGATCGTGGTGACCCACTCGGTGGCGCACCTGGACATGTGCGACCAGGTGCTGCTGCTGGCCCCCGGCGGCAAGACCGCCTACTGCGGCAACCCGGCCGGTGTCGGCGCGGCGCTCGGCACCAGCGACTGGGCGGAGATCTTCGCCAACGTCGCGGCCAACCCGGATCAGGCGTTCGCGGCCTATCGCTCCCGGCAGGCGTTCGCACCGCCGCCTCCGCCGCCTCCGCAGCCGTACGGGTCCGCGGGCAGTCCACCGCAGTCCAGTCGCGGAAAGCAGTTCTCGACCCTGGCGCGCCGTCAGATCCGGCTGATCCTGGCCGACCGCGGTTATCTCACGTTCCTCGTGATCCTGCCGTTCATCCTCGGTGCGCTCTCGCTGGTGGTGCCGGGGAAGAACGGTTTCCAACGCGGCGCGTTGAAAGCGCTGCCGGACGGCACATTCGTGCCGGAGGGCGGCAGTGAGACGCAGCAGCTACTGGTGGTGCTCATTCTGGGTGCCTGCTTCATGGGCTCCACGCTCACAGTGCGCGACCTGGTCGGCGAACGGACCATCTTCCACCGCGAACGCGCTGTCGGGCTGCTGCCTTCGGCGTACCTGATGGCTAAGATCGCCGTGTTCAGCCTGACCGCGCTGCTGCAATCAGCGGTGCTGGTCGGCATCGTGCTCGCGGGCAAGAAGCGTCCTGGAGAGGGGGCGGTGCTGGCCTCCGGCAGCGCGGAGCTGTACATCGACATCGCGCTGACCGCGATCTGCTGCGTGGTCCTCGGCCTGTTGCTCTCGTCGCTGGCGAAGTCGAACGAGCAGGTGATGCCGTTGCTGGTGGTGGCCATCATGTGCCAGCTGGTGATGGCGGGCGGTCTGATCCCGGTCACCGGCCGCATCGTGCTGGAGCAGGTGTCCTGGCTGTTCCCGGCGCGCTGGGGCTACGCGGCCGGTGCGTCGACGGTGAACGTCCGTGAGTTGTTCCTGAACGCGCAGCCCGACACGCTCTGGCAGCACAAACCGGAGATCTGGGCGCTGGACGCGGGCGTGCTGCTGTTGATCACCGTGGTACTGGCGGTCCTCACCTGGCGCCGCTTGCGACTGAAGAAGTCGGCGGCGTGACGCGGCTTCGAGCGTTCGCGGGCGCCCCGGTGCGCGAAAGCGGCTCCGAGCGGCGCGGGAGGGCAACGACGAGCATCTCGGCCGCGAACCGGGCACACTTATGCCTGTGACGGTGCGAGTAGGGGCAGTGCATCTCGGCTGGGATGTGGTGTCTGTGGCGGCCGGTGGCGGTGGCATCCCCATCCGCCCGGTGCAGGTGGAGGGTATGTGGACGCCGCCGGCCTATCTGCTGGCGGATTCGTCGGGCCGGTTGCATACGGCGGGCGTGGAACGCAACAGGCCGGATCTCGGAATGGCGATCGCCGACGTGCGCGACATCCTCGGACATCCGCAGATCGTGGTCGCGGGCGCGACGTGGCCCGCGGAGCTGGTCTTCCGCGCGCGCATGTACAACCCGCTCGCGGAGATCGGCAAACACTTGCGCGGCAAACCGGACCTGGTGGCGCTGCCCTTCCCGGACAACTGGCCGGAGGAGAAGGTCGAGGTATACGCCTCGATGGTGGAACAGCTCGACGTGATGGTGGAGCCGCTGCCGGAGAGCGTCGCGCTGTCCGGCTACGTCCGAGCGCTCGGACTGGTGCACCCGCCGGACCGCTCCATGCCGCACGGCATCGGCGCGACGGGCGTGTACTCCGACGGCCGCAGCATGCTGGTGGTCGCGGTGCACGGCGACGACGAGCAGCCCACCGAGTCGGTCGACGTTCCGGTCGACGCGGAGGCCATGCGCGATGCCAGGTCGGCGGACGACGTGGTGATCGAGGTGATGGCCGCTGCGCGTTCGATCGGCGCGGACACCTCGACGGTCCTGCTGTCGGGCAACGTGCGCTTCAACGACGCGTTGCGCCTGGCTTTCCAGAACCATCTCGGCCACCGGCTGCACGTGGCCGACCATCCGATGCACGCGCTCGTGCTCGGCGCGGCGCACCTGCTGGTCAGCGACACCGAAGCCGAGGAGCCCGAGCCGGCGGGCAGGCATGCCGAGCCTGTCCCGCAGCGCCCGGTGGACGCGCGGCCCCAGGCCGAGTACCCCGCGCCGCCGCAACCCGCGGACGCCGGACAGCGATCGACCGGGCCGGTGCCCGGCGTCCAGTACGGGCCGGGATACCCGACCCAGCACGACGAGGCGCCGCGGGGTCTCCCGCCGAACCTCGCCGAGCTGGGCAGTCGCTTCACCCGGCCGCCGAGCGCGCCCGACGAGCAGCAGACCGGGCGTCCGCAGGGCGACCTCGCGGGCCCGCCGTCGGGGCCGCTGCCCGGTGGGCCGGTGCCGCCGCTGGGCCCGCAGCCGCCCTACTCGGGCGCACCGGAGCCGTTACACGGCGGACAGCGCCAGGACGCCTGGCAGGACCCGGAGTCCGATGCGGACGATCGGCACCGCAAGGGCAAGCTCTGGAACAAGATGAAGGGCAATTTGTTCGGAGCGAACACCGTCGCCGGGGCAGTGGCACTGGCCGTGGTCGCGCTTCCGTCCGGAGGCGATCGGGTCGAGCTGACCGCGCGGCAGGTCGTGGGGGACACGGGATCGGTGGTCGCGGAGGAGATGGCCGCCGACGGTGCGGCCGAGCCGGTCGCGTGTCCGAGCGTCCCCTACGCGATCACCAAGCCCAGACCGGGAGTCACCACAGCGCGGGGGAACGGGCCCGAAGGCCACGAAAGCGTCGCCGAGTGCGGGCGGCCGGACGTCGACACCCTGCGTTACCTGGTCCCCGGCCCGCCCGGAGCCATGGACTTCGGTCCGCCGATCGAAATCTGACGCGATTTCTTCCCGCGATACCCCACTGGTATCGTGGCTCGTTGGCGTGTGGAACGTCCGGTCGATCCCTGGTGGATCGCCCGAGCGTCCACCGAGCCCCGGGTCTCCACCGGCCGCCGGGAACACTCTCGACCGCACGCTCGGCTGGCAACACCGACGACAGACAGGGAAGCACTGTGCCTACGTACAGCCCCAAGGCGGGTGACGTGACCCGTAAGTGGTACGTCATCGACGCCACTGACGTAGTGCTCGGCCGTCTCGCCGTCCAGGCAGCGAATCTGCTGCGTGGCAAGACGAAGCCGACCTACGCCCCGCACGTCGATGGTGGCGATTTCGTCATCATCATCAATGCCGACAAGGTCGCCATCAGCGGCAACAAGCGGCAGGACAAGCTGATCCACCACCACTCCGGGCACCCGGGCGGCCTCAAGTCGCGGACCGTCGGTCAGGTGTTGGAGACCCGTCCCGATCGGCTCGTGGAGAAGGCCGTCAAGGGCATGATCCCGAAGAACAAGCTCGGTAACGCCATCGCGGGCAAGCTGAAGGTCTACGCTGGCCCCACGCACCCGCACGCCGCTCAGCAGCCCATTCCGTTCGAGATCAAGCAGGTGGCCCAGTGACCGCTCCCGAGGAATTCAACGAGGACTTCGTCGAGGAATTCGACGCTGCCGAGCCCGTCGAGGACGGTGCGGGTTACGAGGACTCCGAGGCTTCGGACTCTTCCGAGACCTACGCTCCGGTCGTGATCGACCGCCCGGTGCAGACCGTCGGCCGCCGCAAGGAGGCCGTCGTGCGCGTGCGCCTGCTGCCCGGCTCCGGCAACTTCGTGCTCAACGGCCGCACCATCGAGGACTACTTCCCGAACAAGGTGCACCAGCAGCTGGTCAAGTCGCCGCTGGTGACCGTCGAGCGCACCGAGAACTTCGACGTGCACGCCCGCCTGGTCGGCGGCGGCCCGTCCGGCCAGGCAGGCGCCTTGCGGCTGGCCATCGCCCGCGCGCTGATCGAGGTCACCCCGGACGATCGTCCCGCCCTCAAGCGGGCCGGCTTCCTGACTCGTGACCCGCGTGCCACCGAGCGTAAGAAGTACGGTCTGAAGAAGGCGCGCAAGGCGCCGCAGTACTCGAAGCGCTGATTTCGGCATCGTCGGCCCTCCGCATCCGGCGCCCTCGCGGTGCCGGAGGCGGTACGGTCGACGCGGCAGCTGTACGAGAGCAGGCTTCCAGCGAACAGCTGGTCGCCTGCTCTCGCGCTGTATGAAGATGTGGCGTGCGTGGGGCTTGCATGGTGCACAGTCCGGTGCCTCCCAGGGCCGACGCTCACGTCACGGATCACCAATGAGGGGCGAGGTATGGGACGGTTGTTCGGCACCGACGGAGTCCGCGGGCTTGCCAACGAGTCGCTGAGTCCGGAGTTCGCGCTGCGCGTTTCCGGAGCGGCCGCGCAGATCCTGAGCCGGGGCAAGAAGCGTGCGCTCGCGGTGGTCGGCCGCGATCCCCGGGCCAGCGGAGAGATGCTCGAGGCCGCGGTGACCGCCGGCCTGACCGCGGCGGGCGTGGACGTGCTCTCGGTGGGAGTGCTGCCGACGCCGGCCGTCGCCTACCTCACCGGTCTGTACGATGCCTGTCTCGGCGTGATGATCTCCGCCTCGCACAACCCCATGCCGGACAACGGCATCAAGATCTTCGCCGCGGGCGGGCACAAACTCGACGACGCGATCGAGGACCGGATCGAGGCGCTCGTCGCCGCGGACACGCCGTTCCGCCCGACCGGCGCCGGTATCGGACGGGTGCGCAGCGCGGCGGGCGCGCGGGATCACGGGCTGGTCATCCCGGACCAGTACAGCCTCGCGGGCACCCACGAGCGTTACGTGGAGCACCTGGTGGAGGCGACCGGCCAGGACCTGTCCGGGCTGACCGTCGTAGTCGACTGCGCGCACGGCGCCGCCGCCGAGGTGGGGCCCGCCGCGTATCGCGAGGCGGGAGCGACAGTGATCGCCATCAACGCCGAACCCGACGGGCTGAACATCAACGACGGCTGCGGCTCGACCCATCTCGACCAGGTGCGGGCCGCGGTAGTGGAGCACGGGGCAGACCTGGGCCTGGCGCATGACGGCGACGCCGACCGCTGCCTGGCCGTCGACGCCTACGGCAACGTGGTCGACGGTGACGCGATTCTGGCCATCCTGGCGCTGGCCATGCACGAGGCGGGCGAGCTGGCCGAAAACACCCTGGTCGCCACCGTGATGAGCAACCTCGGTCTGCACATCGCCATGCGCGCGGCCGGAATCATTTTGCGCACCACCGCGGTCGGCGACCGTTACGTGCTCGAGGAGTTGCGGCGCGGCGGCTACACGCTGGGTGGCGAGCAGTCGGGGCATGTGGTGTTCCCCCGCCACGGCACCACCGGTGACGGCATCCTGACCGGCCTGCGCCTGATGGCCCGGATGGCGCAGTCCCGGCGCACTCTGGCCGACCTGGCGAGTGTGCTGCAAACCGTGCCGCAGATCCTGGTGAACGTGCCGGTCAGCGACAAAGCCGTGGTCGCGCGCGCACCGGAGGTGCGGGAAGCGGTGCTGGAGGCGGAGCGGACGCTCGGCGACTCCGGACGAGTACTGCTGCGGCCCAGCGGCACCGAGGAACTGGTGCGGGTGATGGTGGAGGCCACCGATCCGGCGCAGGCGCGGCAGCTGGCGGACGATCTCGCCAAACGGGTAGCGGCTGTGTGATTTCGCCGGCGCCTTCGGCGCTGGGTGTGCGGTCTCGCTTCGCTCGAAACGGGAATTGCGGTGCGCTGGGCAGTATACGCGCGCCCGGTGTCAGTGCGTCTCGGTGAGTACGCCGGCAGCTATGTGCCAGCGACGGGTCGCGCGGACGGTGTCGAGCATGCGGCGGTCGTGGGTGACGAGCAAGAGTGTGCCGGTGAACGATTCGACGGCCTGCTCCAGCTGTTCGATGGCGACGAGGTCCAAGTGGTTGGTCGGCTCGTCCAGCACGAGCAGGTTCACCCCGCGGGCTTGGAGCAGTGCGAGGGCGGCGCGGGTGCGTTCACCGGGGGAGAGGGTGTCGCACGGCCGCAGCACGTGCGGGCCGCGCAGACCGAATTTGGCCAGCAGTGTCCGCACTTCCGCCTCCGGCAGGTCGGGTACCGCGGCCCCGAATGTGTCGGCCAAGGCGGCGGTTCCGCGGAAAAGTTCGCGTGCCTGGTCCACCTCCCCGATCTCCACACCGGAGCCCAGGCTCGCGGTCCCGCTGTCCGGCCGGAGCTTACCCAGCAACAACGCCAGCAAGGTGGACTTCCCGGAGCCGTTCGCCCCGGTGAGTACGATGCGGTCCGCCCAGTCGACCTGGGTGGTGATCGGTCCCAGAGTGAAGTCGCCGCGGGTGACCCTCGCCCGGGACAGCGTCGCCACCACCGAGCCGCTGCGCGGGGCCGTGGCGATGCTCATGCGCAGCTCCCACTCCTTGCGCGGCTCCTCCACTGCCTCCAATCGTTCGATGCGGCGCTGGGTCTGCCTGGCTTTGGCGGCTTGCTTCTCGGTCGATTCGGCCCGCATCTTGCGGCCTGCCTTGTCCGAATCCAGCTTCCTGGGATCACGCGCCTTACGGCGTGCGTTGCGGACGCCGTGCTCGAGCCAGTTGCGCTGCATCTGCGCGCGGGCCTCCAGGCTCGCTCTGGTGTCGGCGTACTCCTCGTAGGACTCGCGCGCGTGCTGCCGAGCGATCTCGCGCTCCATCAGATACGACTCGTAACCGCCGTCGTACTGCCCCACCTGTTGCTGGGCGAGGTCCAGCTCCACGATGCGATTCACGGTGCGCGCCAGAAATTCCCGATCGTGGCTGATCACCATCAGCGGCACCCGCACGCCCGCGACGAACCGCTCCAGCCGGGCCAGGCCGTCCAGGTCCAGGTCGTTGGTCGGCTCGTCCAGCAGCAGGATGTCGAAGCGCGACAGCAGGACCGAGGCCAGCCCGGCGCGTGCGGCCTGGCCACCGGACAAACCGGTCATCGGCGTGTCCAGGCCGCTCGGCAGGCTGTCGGCGAGGCCGAGGTCGGCGGCCACCTCGTGGGCGCGCTGGTCCAAGTCGGCGCCGCCGAGAGCCAGCCAGCGATCCAGCGCGGGGGAGTACTCATCCGGCCCGCCTTCGGCGAGTCGCTCGGCCGCGGCGTCCATCGTCCGCTGGGCCGCGGTGACTCCCGTTCGGCGACTGAGGAAATCGAAGACGGTCTCACCCGCGACACGCTGCGCCTCCTGCGCCAGGTAACCGACCGTCGCGTCCGGCGGACTGAGCGTGATGCTGCCCGTCGGCGCCTGCCGCTCGGCGAGCATGCGCAGCAGCGTCGACTTACCCGCGCCGTTCACGCCGACCAGGCCGATCACGTCGCCCGGCGCGAGGGTCAGATCGAGGTCGGCGAACAGCGTGCGCTCGCCGTGACCGGCCGACAGGCCGCGGGCATGCAGAGTGGTGCTCACCAGCACGAGTCTGCCGTGCTCAGGGTCGCACCCTGAGGTCGGCCCCCGGGAGAAATCAGGGTCGGTATCGCCCGCCGGGCCGATGGCGCGGCCTGCGGCGGCGAGGACAGTGGAGGTCGTAGCGATCACCGCCAGAGAGGGAAGACCAATGACCGTCCCCACCCGCCGTTTCGCCCGTTCCGCCCACGACAAGTGGATCGCGGGCGTCTGCGGTGGCATCGCCGACTACCTCGGCTGGAATGCCAACGTCGTCCGTCTGCTGTTCGTGGTGTCGTGCCTGCTGCCCGGTCCGCAGTTCATCCTCTACCTCGTACTGTGGCTGGTGATGCCGAAGAAGTGAGCTGGAAGGCTGCGCCGAGGCCGCTCGGCTGTCAGGATGGGATGATGCCGCTTGTGCGGCACCGTACGAGTCCTGCTGAGGAGGAGTCATGATCACCTCGGAATTCCCCGGTCTGGATATACCCGGCATCGACGCGTCCTCGTCGCTCGGTGGATTGGGTGCGATCGAACTGCATCACCCGACCCAGGACATCGACGGCGACGGCACCCTCGACACCATCACCACGACGGGCGAGGAGGCGATGCACGTCTGGACCGACTACGACCACGACGGCTTCGCCGACCACGTCACCGTGGTGGAGAAGGACGGCGACTACGCCGCCTGGGAATTCCACCGCCACCCCGACGGCACGTCCGAGTGGGTTCGCACCGATCACGGCCGGATCGGCGGCTAGCCGAACCGGCGTCGGAAGGAACCGATTCGGAGGCGCCCACGTCCAACGATCCGACACGAGCGGTTCGGCCGCCGAGATCGTTGTGCCGCCGGCGCGAAATTCGGGGGAACCGGGTGTCGGCGTGTTGCGTCGAAGGAAGTACGGCGGAATCAGGCGCGAACGAGTTTCACGTCGGCGCAATGACACTACGAGGATGGAGGGGAATCGTGGGTGGGTCGGAGATGGTCGGTGTCCGGACGGGGGAACTCGGTGCGCTGGGCAGCGACTACCGGAGATCGGCGGACGCCGTCCGCGACCAAGCTGTACGAGTCGCCGATCACCGGTTCGGCATCGGCGGCGAGGCGGGCCGCAACTACGCGCCGCAGGGAACGGCGGTTCATCAGGGCCTGGACCGAATCAGCGCATGGCTGCGGAATTGGAGCGACGCCACCACCGCGACCGCCGACGCGCTCGGCGCCGCCGTAGTGGCATACGCCGAGACCGACCAGCAACGCGCCTCCGAGACGAACAAGACATGAAACCGCCGAATGACACGTGTTCGCACCAGCGACACCACACATTCGAGGAGTCGGAATCATGACGGTTTCGTGGCAGGGCAAGGCGATCGACACCCTCTTGGACGAGGGCAGCGCGGGCCTGCAGTACTGGATCGAGTTCATGCCGCTGTACGAGGCGGCGTTCGGCGGCGACGGGGGGCGCGGGAACGTCGACAAGCTGCTGGCGATGTACGACGAGCAGCGCGGCATGCGGGTGGAGAAGCTGGAGCAGGCGGGCGAGGCGCTGAAAGTCGCTCTGGCCGAAGTCGATCGGCAATGGGACGCGCAGCAGGGCTACAACCGCAGGTTGCCCGAGTTGTGGCAGGGAACGGCGGCCGCCACCGCGCTCGACATGCTCGGCAAACAGTCGGTCCTTGCCGACGAGGACCGGCAGCACGCCCGGGCGGCCATGACCGTGATCGCGGATATGGCCGGTTCCTTGCGCTCGGCGGTCGCCGCGAAGGCGTTCGCCACCCGTGAGTTGCTGGAGGGCCCGGTGGGCGGCAGCAAAGTCGTCAAGATCGACGGTAAGACTCCCGAAGACGTGAAAGTCATTGTCGACGTGCACAATGCGCGGGAGTGGATCGACGCCGACCAAGTGCGCGAACTCGGTCGCATCTTCCCCGCGCTCGCCGTGCCGGAGGACCAGATCAACAAAAGCGTTCTCGGCTTCATCAATTCCGACAGCAAGAATCTGCTCACCGGCGCGTACGGCGACCGGGTCCGCAGCGTCACCGACGAGTGGCTGACCAAGACCTTCAAACCGGATTTCGATCGAAAACTGGCGTCGTATGTCGATGTCTGCGCCGAGGTCGATCGCCTGTTCAATGACCAGTACAAGAACCTGACCGATGCGATGGCGCAGGTATCCGAGCAGGCCTACCCCCGCCCGGAAGGACCGGCCACCCCCCAGCCGGATGCTCCTGTGAGCCAGGACAATCCCACGAACACGGCTGCCCCGGGGCCGCCTGGGATACCCGCCACCGCGACCCCGGCGAGTACCACACCCAGCAGCGTACCCACGTCGACCACACCGACCACACCCACTACTCCGACCACGCCCAGCAACCCGACCACCCCGGCGCTCAGGACGCCGTCGCTGGACGGGTTGGCGGCGATCAGCCAGGTGGCCAGGGAGTTCTCCCCCCTGGCAACGGGTCTCGGCCAGGCGGTCACCCAGGGGCTGTCCGCGCTGAGCGGCACGATCAAAAGCGGGGTCGATGACGCGGTCGAAAAGCTCATGCAGAGCGTCGATCCGAAGAACGCCGAGGCCGACGTCGAAAACGAAGAAGCCGAGAACGAGAAAGTGGAGCCGAAGGCCGAATTCGATATCGGCGGAAAGCATGTGAAGTTCGAGATGGGGCCGGACGGCCGGTTGAAACTCCTCCTGTCCGACGCCACCGGCGAAGAACAGGAGTTCACCGTCGAGCTGAACGAGCACGGGATGCCGATCATCTCGACCACCGATCCGAAAGCGGAGAACGCACAGCCTTCGGCGCCTGAGGTTCCGGCGCCGGAGGCTCAGGAGAAGCAGAAATCGCCCGACCCGGCCCCGGAGACCGAAGCCGGTCGGCCCGGTCTGCCGAGCGCGACCCCGCCGAGCACCCGCCGCGAAGAAGACGGCGAGCACTACCCGAAGCCGCTGCCGGAGCAAGGCGAGCCGGAACCCGACACCCCGGTGGACAGCGGCGCGGAACTCGCCGAAGCCGGACCGCTGGGAGCGGACTTCGCCGAGGCTGGTCCGCTGTGAGCGCGGCCGCGACCGGTACCGCCACCTCGGAGGAGCGAGGAGGCGCCGCGTGGTGAATTACGCCGAGGAAGCGAGGCAACTCGCCGCCGAGAATCAGCGCCGCATGTCTCTGCTGCTCGACGAGATCCAGGCGATCAACGAGCAGACTGCGGCGACCGGCCGCGAGTTCGCCGATCGCTTGACCGCGGACATGGACCAGTTCTGGGCGACGCACGCCGCCGAACTGGACAAGGCCGCCGCCGAGGCGGAGGCGCAGCGACGGTTGGAGGACGAAGCGCGGGAGCAGCGCGAGGCCGTCGCGCGATCGATGGCCGCCCGGCGCGCCAATCAGACGGTCGCGCCGGTCGACGAGGAGGACGAGGAGGCCAAGTTCTACCAACGCAAGAGCTGGCTGATCTGACCGGCGCTCCGGACACCGGTGAGTCGGCTACCGTCGCAGCAGCGCGGCCAACTGGCCGACCTTCAGCTTCGGCGGCTCCTTCTCCTGCGGCGCTTCGGGGTCGACGACCGTGGTGTGCGGGATGACCTCGTCGGGCTCGGCGAAGGGACGGTAGGTCTTGTCGCCCGCCAGCGTGGCGAGCAGGTATCCGGCCAGCAGGGCGCGGGTGGTGCGCGCGGTCTTCGATTCGTGCTTGCCCGCGCCGATGGCGGCGAGGATACGCCGGCCCTCGATGATGCCGTTGTGCGAGGCCTTGTCGACGGCGCGAAGGATCGCGGGACCACCCCACGCGGTGGTCAGCGGGATGGCGTTGGAGCTGACCGAGGTGATGTCGGTCGCGCCGGCCAGGATCAACGCCGGAACGTCGAGCTCGGGCGCGACGGCTTCGGCGGCCGGCGACGTCGGCGCGGGGAACAGCGCCACGACGGTGGCGACGTCGCGGCGTCCGGCGGCGATGACGGCGGCGCCCGCGCCCATGCCGTGTCCGGCCAGGGCGAGACGCTCCGGGTGCACGCTGATCTCGCCGTCGCCGAGCCGCACGCCGGTGCAGATGTCGAGCGTGGTCAGCAAGTCGGCGGCCAGCCCCAGATGTGACGGGATCGGCCCGCGCTCGGTGTCCGGGGCGGCGGCCACAATTCCCCACGAAGCGAGGTGTTCCAGCAGGGTGCGGTAGTGCCCCGCCCCGGTCAGCCAGCCGTGCCCGAAGGCGACGGCAGGTAGATTCCGCCCGGACTCGGGGGTGAACACCACCCCCGGCTGGCCGGCGATGGCCAGATTGCCGCGCAACACGCGGTGCGGGCCCCGGCTGGTCAGGGTGCTCAGTAGCGATTTCACAGACGCCGACACGACGTGAACGTTATCCGATAAGTAGTGTGGTGAGCCATGTGCGGAATCGTGGGGTACGTCGGGTACCGAGACGCGCTCGGCGTCGTCGTTGACGCGTTGCGCCGCATGGAATATCGCGGTTACGACTCCGCGGGTGTGGCGATCCTGGACGGCGCGGGCGCGCTGGCGGTGGAACGCAAGGCGGGTCGCCTGGCCAACCTGGAGGCCCAGCTGTCGCAAACCGGCATCGACCGCTTCGTGGGCACCACGGGCATGGGGCACACCCGCTGGGCGACGCACGGCGCGCCGACCGACCGCAACGCGCACCCGCATCGGGACGACAGCGGCAAGGTCGCGGTGGTGCACAACGGCATCATCGAGAACTTCGCTCCGCTGCGCCGCGAACTGGAGGACGCCGGGGTCGAGCTGAGCAGCGACACCGACACCGAGGTAGCCGTGCACCTGGTGGCCCGCGCGTATGCGAACGGCCCGACCGCCGGTGACTTCGCGGCCAGCGCGCTGGCCGTGCTGCGCCGTCTGGAGGGCGCGTTCACCCTGGTCTTCACGCACGCCGATCACCCGGACATGATCGTGGCCGCGCGCCGTTCCACGCCGCTGGTGGTGGGCGTGGGCAAGGGCGAGATGTTCATCGCCTCGGATGTCACGGCGTTCATCGAGCACACCAGGGAGGCGGTCGAGCTCGGTCAGGACCAAGCTGTCGTGATCAACCTGGACAGCTACCGGGTGACCGATTTCACCGGCGAGGACGCGAGTTCGCGCACCCGCCCGTTCACGATCGACTGGGACCTTGCCGCGGCCGAGAAGGGCGGCCACGACTACTTCATGCTCAAGGAGATCGAGGAGCAGCCCGCCGCGGTCGCCGACACCCTGATGGGGCATTTCAGCACCGATCGCGACGGCGCGGGCCGGATCGTGCTGGACGAGCAGCGTCTGGCCGACCAGGAGCTGCGCGATTTCGACAAGGTGTTCGTCGTCGCGTGCGGAAGCGCCTACCACTCCGGTCTGCTGGCCAAATACGCCATCGAGCACTGGACGCGGTTGCCCGTCGAGGTCGAGCTGGCCAGCGAATTCCGCTACCGGGATCCGGTGCTGGATCGCTCCACGCTGGTGGTGGCGATCTCCCAGTCCGGCGAGACCGCCGACACGCTGGAGGCGGTGCGCCACGCGAAAGAGCAGAAGGCGCGCGTCCTGGCGATCTGCAACACCAACGGCGCGCAGATTCCCCGCGAGTCCGACGCGGTGCTCTACACCAGGGCCGGGCCGGAGATCGGCGTCGCCTCCACCAAGGCGTTCCTGGCCCAGGTGACCGCGAATTACCTGGTCGGGCTCGCCTTGGCGCAGGCGCGCGGCACCAAGTACCCCGACGAGGTCGCCCGCGAGTTCGCCGAACTGGAGGCAATGCCGAAGCTGGTGGAACGCGTGCTGGAGACCGCGCCGCAGGTGCGGACCATCGCACGGGAACTCGCGCAGGTGCCGACCGTGCTGTTCCTGGGACGTCACGTCGGCTACCCGGTGGCGTTGGAGGGCGCGCTCAAGCTCAAGGAGCTGGCCTATATGCACGCCGAGGGATTCGCGGCGGGCGAGCTCAAGCACGGTCCGATCGCGCTGATCGAGGACGGCCTCCCGGTGATCGTGGTGATGCCGTCGCCCAAGGGTCGCGCGGTGCTGCACTCGAAGTTGCTGAGCAATATCCGGGAGATCCAGGCGCGCGGGGCGCGCACGATCGTGATCGCCGAGGAAGGCGACGACACGGTTCGCCCGTTCGCCGACGACCTCATCGAGATTCCCAGCGCGCCGACTCTCTTCCAGCCGCTGCTGTCGACGGTCCCGCTGCAGATCTTCGCCGCCGAGGTGGCGCAGGCTCGAGGTTACGACGTCGACAAGCCCCGCAACCTGGCTAAATCCGTCACCGTGGAATAGGCACGGCGGCCGTGCACCCTCGAGTGCGCGGCCGCCGCTTCGCATGTTTCTATGCGTGCACCGCGTCCGATGGCTCCGCCGCAACGGCGGGGGTGTCGCGGCGTTCGAGGTATCCGGACAGGACCGCGAGACCCAGCGCGACCAGAACCAAACCCACGCCGACCCAGTTGGGGGAGGTGTAGCCCAGACCCGCTGCGATCACGACGCCACCGAGCCAGGCCGACACGGCGTTGCCGAGGTTGAACGCACCGATATTGACCGCGGAGGCCAGGGTGGGCGCGCCCGCCGCGTGGTCGAGGACGCGCTTCTGTAGCGGCGGGACGGTCGCGAAGCCGAGTGCGCCGATCAGCACGACAGTGACGGCGGCGGCCACCTTGTGGTGCGCGGTGACGGTGAACAGCGCGAGCACGATCGCGAGCCCGCCGAGGGTGAGATACAGCATCGGCATCAGGTGGCGGTCGGCGAACTTGCCGCCGATCAGGTTGCCCGCGAAGAAGCCGAGCCCGAAGAGCACCAGCAGCCAGATGACCGAACTCTCCGCATAGCCGGTGACCTCGGTCATCATCGGCGCCAGATAGGTGATCGCTGCGAATACGCCGCCGAAGCCGAGCACCGTCATCGCCATCGCCAGCAGCACCTGGGGATTGCGGAACACCGCCAATTCGGTGCGCAGCCGCGCGTCCGCGGGGGCGGGTTGTTCCGGGACCAACGCCGCGACTCCCACCAGCCCGACCAACCCGACCAGCGCGACGAACAAGAAGGTCAGCCGCCAGCCGAAGTGCTGACCGAGCAGCGTTCCGAGCGGCACGCCCACGATCGTGGCGACGGTGAGACCGGTGAACATGATCGCGATCGCACCGGCACGCCGGTCGGCGCTGACCAGCGTCCCCGCGACGACCGCGCCGATACCGAAGAACGCGCCGTGGGCGAGCGACGCCACGATCCGTCCGCTGAGCATCAGCCCGAAGGTGGGTGCGACCGCGGAGAGCACGTTGCCGAGAACGAGCAGCGTCAGCATGCCGAGCAGCATGCGTTTGCGCGCCACCCGGGTGCCGAGGCCGGTCATCAACGGCGCACCCACCACGACGCCTAGCGCGTACCCGGTGACCAGCAGGCCTGCCGTGGGGATGGACACCGAATAGGTGCCCGCGATGTCGGGCAGAAGACCGACGACGACGAATTCCGTCGTCCCGATCCCGAATGCCCCGAGGGTCAGGGCGAGGAGTGCGAGCGGCATGGAGCCTCCACATGGATGTTGCCTTAGAGCTTTACAGGCGCAAACAATAATTGCATACGCTTGATAATTGCAAGCGCTGGATATTGCGTAGCCTGTCTATCCTGGAGGCACGATCCCCGAGCCGAAGGAACGCCATGACCGCGGATGCCGCCCTGACGGGCCTGGCCGATGGTTGGTACGCACTCTCGCTGCTGCACGACCGGATCGAGGCGCACATCGAGCGGGCGCTGCAATCCGGCCACGACCTGAGCGTTCGCGAGTTCTCGCTGCTGGTCGTCCTGAGCCGCCAGCACGATGGCCCCGGCGGGCACCTGCGCATGAACCAGGTCGCCGAAGCCGTGGTCCTGAGCCAGAGCGCCACCACCCGCCTGGTCTCCCGGCTCGAAGATCGCGGCCTGCTCCAGCGCTACCTGTGCCCCGACGACCGTCGTGGCATCTACACCGACGTCACTCCGGCGGGATTGGACCTGCTCGCGCGGGCCCGGCCCACACACGACGCCGCCCTCGCGGGCGCGCTCGGTCAAGCCGCCGCCAACCCCGAACTCGCTCCGCTCGTGGCCGCGGTCGAAGCCCTCAACACCAGCTCGGCGCGTGGCGCACGCCCCCGCGACTACCGCCCGGTCTGACCGGATACAAGGAGGAGCCTGCGATCTGGCGGCAGGCATGTGGTGGTCCGCGAACGCGCCGCAGCGCGCCCTCGCCCCGCTATTCGACGGTGACCGACCCGCGCATCTCCGGATGCAGTGAGCAGAGGTAGCGGTAGGTGCCCGGCGTGGTGAAGGTGTAGCTCCACTCGCCCCGGTCGAGGATCGGGCTGTTGATGCCCATCGCCTTGTCGCCGATGCCCTGCACGGTGTGCGGGACCTGGTCGTCGAATTTCCAGGTGACCGTGTCGCCGACCGCGACGGCGACCTCGGCGGGGGAGAATTCCATATCGTCCACCACCACGGTGGCGGCGGCGGGTTTGCGCTCGCCGGTCTGCTGAGCGGTGGTGGTGGGCCGAGCCGGTTTCCTCGTGGTGGTGGCGGCCGAGCCGGGTTCGTCTCCGCCGCAGCTCGACAGCAGCAGCGCCCCGGCCAAGGCGACTCCCGTGACGAGGCGGACAGTCCCGGTGTGGCGGCGGACGCTTGGCATGATGGCCAAGCGTAGTAGGCCACACCGACGAAGGGAGCGGCGATGTCCACGCAGCGGGGCTATTTCACCGTAGACGAAGTGCGTGCGGCGGAGGCCGAGCTGTTCACCCGGGTGCCGGACGGCGTGCCCATGCGTCGTGCGGCGCACGGCTTGGCCACCGTGGTGGCGGGCGAACTCCGGGAGCGCACCGGCGGTGTCGCGGGTCGGGCGGTGACCTTGCTGGTCGGGTCCGGCGACAACGGGGGCGACGCGCTTTACGCCGGAGCGCAGTTGCGCCGCCGCGGTGTCGCGGTCACCGCGGTATTGCTGAACCCGGAGCGGGCGCACGCGAAAGGACTCGCGGCGCTGTGCGCTGCGGGCGGTCGAGTCGCCGACGACCCAGGTCGCCCGGATCTGGTGATCGACGGGATCGTCGGTATCTCCGGTCGTGGTCCGCTGCGGCCGCGTGCCGCGGAAATCGTTGCGGCGCTGGACGCTCCGATCGTCGCGGCCGACCTGCCCAGCGGCGTCGATCCGGACACCGGCGCGATCGAGGGCCCGGCCGTGCGCGCGGACGTCACGGTCGCCTTCGGCGGCTACAAACCGGTGCATGCGCTCGCCGCGCCGCAGTGCGGCCGAATCGAGTTGGTCCCCATCGGTTTACGTCTCCCGGAGCCGGGTCTCGTCGCACTGGAGCCCGCCTCGATCGGCGCCGAATGGCCGGTTCCCGGCGCGGCCGACGACAAGTACACACAGGGTGTGACCGGCATATGCGCGGGAAGCGCGACATATCCGGGCGCCGCGGTGCTGTGCGCGGCCGCTGCCGTCGCCGCGACGTCGGGCATGGTGCGGTACGCGGGAACCGCGGCGGCCGAGGTGCTGAGCCACTTTCCGGAAGTCATCGCCACCCGGCAGCTCGCCGACACCGGTCGCGTCCAGTCCTGGGTCTTCGGTCCCGGCGCGGGCACCGATGCCGACGCCGGGCAACGCCTCCGCCAGATCTTGGACACCGACCTACCGGTCGTGGTCGACGCCGACGGCCTGACCTTGCTGGCCGCACGGCCGCACCTGGTGCGCGATCGCGCGGCGCCGACCGTGCTGACCCCGCACGCGGGCGAGTTCGCCCGCCTCACCGGTCACGAAGTCGGCCAAGACCGGGTGGCCGCGGTCCGGGACCTCGCGGATGCCTGGCAGGTCACGGTACTGCTGAAGGGTCGGGCCACGCTGGTCGCCGCACCGGGCCGCCCCGTGCTGGTCAACGAAGCGGGCGGTTCGTGGGCCGCCACCGCGGGCGCGGGCGACGTGCTCTCGGGCATCATCGGGACGCTGCTCGCCGCGGGTCGCGACACCGCCTGGTCCGCTGCCGCGGCCGCGCGGGTGCACGCCCTGGCCGCGAACCTCGCGGCCCACGACGGCGCGCCCGCGGGAGCCCCGGTCTCGGCGAGCGTCCTGGCGACCCACGTCCGTCCCGCGATCGGAGTCCTCCGCGGCCTCGCCCATACGTAGGCTGTGCTCATCGTGGCGTCGAGCACAGCGCTGACCGGCGCGTAAACCGGTTGCAACCGAGATCGAGCACGCCAATAGACTCGACCGGAACCAACGCGACGACTGATCTCGAGGGCACATGGGTAACTCCCCGGGTACGCCCAGAACTCCGGCGGCACCAGACGGAAGACCTGAACGCGAATATAGCGCCCCCCGGCTGGTACGGCCCGAATACTCGAAAGAGGCGGAGAAGACTGCCGTGAATGCGCAAGCGGAAACGGTCATCGACCTGGATGCCATCGCCGACAACGTGCGGATCCTGCGGGAACACGCGGGCGACGCCGCGGTGATGGCGGTGGTGAAGGCCGACGGCTACAACCACGGCGCAGTCGAGGTGGGGCGGGCCGCCCTCGCGGCGGGGGCGGCGGAATTGGGCGTCACGACGGTGGCGGAAGCCGTGCAGTTGCGCGCGGCCGGAATCACCGCGCCCATCCTGTGCTGGTTACACAACACCGACGCCGACTTCGCGGCCGCGGTGGACGCCGACGTCGAGATCGGGGTCTCCTCGCCCGCCCATCTGCGGGCGGTCGAAGCCGCGGCGCGCCGCGTCGGCCGTCCGGCGACGGTCGCCTTGAAGGTGGACACGGGCCTGAACCGCAACGGGGTCTCACCGGCCGAGTACCCGGAAGTGCTGACAGCGCTGCGCGCTCTGGTCGACGAGCAGGCGGTGCGTTTCCGCGCGATCTTCTCCCATCTCGCGCACGCCGACGAACCTGAACACCCCAACAACGACGTGCAACGCGCCCGGTTCCTGGACGCGATCGCCACGGCCAAGGAACACGGCTTGGAGCCGGAACTGGTGCACATCGCCAACTCGGCCGCCGCCCTGACCCGCCCCGATCTGGCCTTCGACCTGGTCCGGCCGGGCATAGCCGTGTACGGCCTGTCCCCCATACCGGGCAACGACTTCGGCCTGCGGCCCGCGATGACCTTCCAGGCCCGGGTCGCCTTGGTCAAGCGGGTGGCCGCGGGCGAAGGCGTCTCCTACGGGCACCAGTGGGTCGCGCCGCACGACACCACCGTCGCGCTGATCCCCACGGGTTACGCCGACGGCGTGTTCCGCCCCCTGAGCGGGCGATTCGACGTCTGGCTCGGCGGAGCCCGGCGCAGAAACGTGGGCCGGGTGTGCATGGACCAGTTCGTCGTCGACCTGGGAGACAACGCCGCGGGCGTCCGGGAGGGCGACACCGCGATCCTCTTCGGCGCGCGACCGCACGCCCAGGACTGGGCCGACCTGCTCGGCACCATCCACTACGAAGTGGTGTGTTCGCCGCGCGGCCGGGTCACCCGGCGCTACACGGGTGGCGACCGGTGAGCCGGTTCCGGGTGACCCCGCTGCGCGGCGGGCTCGCCACCGTGGGGCTCGTGGGCGCGCTGGCGGGTGCCCATGCCCTGCGCCGCGCCGGCGCGCGCGTGCTGTGGCCCCCGCGGGGCGACGACTACCGCGACGAGGATTTCGGACTGATCGATGCCGACCGCGCGGGGACCGTGCTCGCCGATGACGGCGTGCCGCTGGCCACCCGGACCTGCGGCCCCGACGACGCGCCGGTGACGGTGATTTTCGTGCACGGGTTCTGCAACAGCATGGCTTCCTTCCACTTCCAGCGTCGCGATCTGGAAAAGCGTTGGGGCGCGCGGGTTCGCATGGTGCTGTTCGATCTGCGCGGGCACGGTCGATCCGGAGTGCCGAGCGCCGCGAGCTGTACCGTCGCCCAGCTGGGCCGCGACCTGGCCACTGTGCTGAGCGCCACCGCTCCGGCCGGGCCCGTGGTGCTGGTCGGGCATTCGCTGGGCGGTATGGCGGTCCTGGCCGCGGCCGCGCGATTCCCGGAATTGTTCGCGGCCAGGGTGATCGGCGTCGCACTGCTGTCGACCGCGGCGGCCGGGGTCACCGCGGCGGGGATCGGGCAACTGCTGCGCAACCCCGCGATCGACGGCTTCCGGTTGGCCGTGCACACCGCGCCCGCGCTGGTGCAGGCGGGCCGCGCCACCGCGCGGCATGTGATCACACCGATCCTGCACGTCAGCTCGTTCCACGGTCCGGTGAGCCCGACCCTGTCGCGCTTCGCGACGCTGATGATCGACCAGACGCCGGTGGAGACCATCGTGAAGTTTCTCCAAGCCATCGAGCTGCACGACGAGTCGGCGGCGTTGCCCGCCCTGGCGGGCACACCGGTTCTGGTGCTCGGCGGTAAGCACGATCTGGTGATCCCGTTCCGCAATTCGCGCGCGCTGGCCGCCGCTCTGCCCGAAAGCGAACTCATTCTGCTGCCGGGGGCGGCGCACATGCCGCATCTGCAGTACCCGGACATCGTCAATGCCGCGCTGGATCGATTGCTGGTGCGCGCGGGTGCCATCGACCCGGTGGCGGGAAACGCCTCCGAGGTGTCCGGTGGCTGATCGACGGTCTCGGATTTTGCCCACCGTCGCCGACACCGAGGCGCTCGGCCGGGAATTGGCCATGGATCTGCGCGCCGGTGACCTGGTGGTTCTGGACGGCCCGCTCGGCGCGGGCAAGACCGCGCTGACCCGTGGTATCGCCGAGGGGCTCGGCGTACAGGGCCGGGTCAGCTCCCCGACGTTCATCATCGCCCGCCAGCACCGCGCCGGGGAGCGGGAGGGCGGGCCCGCCGTGCCCATGGTGCACGTGGACGCCTATCGGCTCGGTGGCGATCTGGACGAGCTGGACGCGCTGGATCTGGACACCGATCTGCATCAGGCGGTGGTCGTGGTGGAGTGGGGCCGCGGCGTGGTCGAGCACCTCGCCGAGCGCCACCTGCGCGTGGTGCTGTCGCGTGAGCCGGATTCGGATGTGCGCACCGCGATCTGGGAATGGGTGGATTAGCTATCAGGTAGCTCTGCATCCGTGGGGCCTACCACCCGGTATCGTTGGGCCAATCATGCTTGTACTAGCCGTCGACACCGCGACCCCCGCCGTCACAGCGGGACTGGTGGAATTGGAGCAGGGCGCCGGCTCGGCGGATCCCGTCCTGGCACGCACCGTCGCCTCCCGGGTGCGGGTCGACCCCCGTGCTCATGCCGAGGTGCTCACCCCGCAGATCCTCGAATGCCTCGACGAGGCAGGCCGTTCCAGGACCGATATCGACGCGATCGTGGTCGGCGTCGGTCCGGGGCCGTTCACCGGCTTGCGCGTCGGTATGGCCACCGCGGCCGCGTTCGGTGACGCGCTCGGCATTCCGGTGTACGGGGTGTGCAGTCTCGACGCGATCGCCGCCGACGCCGCCATCGACCCCGCCGTGCCGCCTCCGGTCGAGTTCCCGCTCGATGCCGAACTGCTCGTGGTGACCGACGCGCGGCGGCGGGAGGTGTACTGGGCGCGGTACCGCGAGGGCGCGCGCGTGGCAGGCCCCGAGGTGTGCAAGCCCTCCGACTTGGACGAAGGACAAGCCACGGCGATCGCCGGATCCGCCTCGCACGTGGACTTCTTCGACTTGCCGGTGCTGCCCGCCGAGACGCCCTCGCCCGCCGGACTGGTGCGCGTCGCCGCCCCCGAGCTGCTGTCGCGCAGCGTGCCGGAGCCGCTGGTTCCGCTGTACTTGCGCAGGCCGGACGCGGTCGAGAACGCCTACCGTCGACTCGACCGGACGGGAGCGTGACGGCCGTGGCTTTCCGTATCGAGCCGATGGTGGCCGCCGACATCACGCGCTGCGTCGAACTGGAGCAGTTGCTGTTCCCGGAGGACGACCCGTGGGCCGCCGTGGCGTTCCAGTCCGAGCTGGCAGGCAGGCACAACTGCTACATCACCGCGCGCGACGACGACGGGCGAATGGTGGGCTACGCGGGCATCGCCCTGCTGGGTGACGCCGAACACCCCGAGGCCGAGGTGCACACCATCGGCGTCGACCCCCGCTGCCACCGCGCGGGCGTGGGCACGCTTCTGCTGGAGGCGCTTCTCGCCGAGGCAGGACGGCGCGGCGGGCCGGTGTTCCTGGAGGTCCGCACCGACAACGCGCCCGCGATCGCGCTGTACGCCAAGCACGGTTTCCACATCATCGGATTGCGCAAGAACTACTACCACCCCAGTGGCGCGGACGCGTACACGATGCGCCGGCCCGCGCTGACCAGCGCGGACCGTCAGTGGCGCACACCGGACGAGGTGCTGTCGTGATCATCATGGGCATCGAGAGCTCCTGCGACGAAACCGGAGTGGGCATCGTCCGCCGCCACCCCGACGGCACCTGCGAGCTACTCGCCGACGAAGTCGCCTCGAGCGTCGACCAGCACGCGCGCTTCGGTGGCGTGGTCCCCGAGATCGCCTCGCGCGCGCACCTCGAGGCGATCGTGCCCGCCATGCGCCGTGCGCTGTCGGCGGCGGGTATCGCGAAGCCGGACGCGCTGGCAGTGACCATCGGACCGGGCTTGGCCGGCGCGTTGCTGGTGGGCGTCGCCGCCGCGAAAGCGTATGCGGCGGCGTGGGATGTGCCTTTCTACGCGCTCAACCATCTCGGCGGCCACGTCGCGGTGGACACCCTGGAACACGGGCCGATGCCACCGTGCGTCGCGCTGCTGGTGTCGGGCGGGCACACTCACCTGCTGCACGTCACGGATCTGTCCGAGCCGATCGTCGAGCTGGGCAGCACGGTCGACGATGCGGCGGGGGAAGCCTTCGACAAAGTGGCGCGCCTGCTCGGGCTGGGTTTTCCCGGCGGCCCGGCGCTCGATGCCGCAGCCGCGGACGGCGATCCGCGCGCCATCGCCTTTCCCCGGGGCATGACCGGGCCGCGTGATCCGCGCTACGACTTCTCCTTCTCGGGCCTCAAGACCGCGGTGGCACGATACGTGGAGGCGGCGCAGCGCGACGGCATCGCCGCGGAAGATCTCCCCATTCCCGATATCGCGGCGTCGTTCCAGGAGTCGGTCGCGGATGTGCTCACCATGAAGGCGGTGCGCGCGGCGCGGGATGTCGGTGTCGGCACGCTGGTGCTCGGCGGCGGCGCGACGGCCAACTCACGAATTCGCTCGATGGCCGAGGAACGTTGCGCCGCGGCCGGTTTGACTCTGCGGGTGCCCAAGCCCCGGCTGTGCACGGACAACGGGGTGATGATCGCCGCGCTGGGCGCACATGTCATCGCGGGCGGCGCGGCGCCGTCACCGCTGACGGTCGCCACCGACCCCGGTCTGCCGGTGTCGGTCAGCATGGTCCGCTGATCTGCTCGGACTCGGTGAGCCGTCGGTAGCGCGCGGGTGGCTCGACGGCTTCCGTGGAATCGTCCGGAAACCGCCGTTGTGCCGTCGGATCAGTTCGGTACGAGTAGGCCCGGGTCGAATGCCGACCCCGAGCTTCCATGCGGCGGCAGCGGCAGGCCCGACCGCGCGGGCACCTGGCTCGGCGTCGAGCTCGGGCCGGGCCTCTCGACGCTCGGCGTCGGCGAAGAGGTCTGGCTCGGCCCCGGCTCGGGCGAACTGCCCTGTGTGGCATTCGGGTTGCCGAACAGCGGACCGAGGAGTTCGGGGAACGGGATCGGCGGAAGGTCGGGATCCGGTCGCAGCGTGGGTTGTGTCGGTGTGACCGCCTCCGTGGTGAACGGTACGCCGGTCGTACTGCGCGGCCCGCGTCCGGTGGTGGTCGGCGCGACGCCGGTGCTGTCCGGGGTGCCGCCTGCCCGCGTTACCGCCGCCGCGGTCGAGGGCGCCGCGGACGTCGGAGGCGGCAGCTGCGAAGCGCTGCTCGTGGTCCCGGCGGGGGAGACCTCGTCGTCCGCGGTGGGCGCGAACGTCTGCACGCCGTAACCGACGATCAGTCCGACCACCACGATCGCCCCGGCCAGTGTGCCGAACACCTTGGTGACCGTTCCGGCGGGCGCGTCGCCGCCGCGCGTGCCCACCGGGAACACCGCGGGTTGCACCGAATCCGCGACCAGCGCCGCGCCTTTCGCGGTCACCGCCTCCGGGTCCGGCACGGTGAAGACCGGGACGTCCAGCGCCGCGGTGAGTGTGTCGAGCACCGAGGGAATGTTGGCGCCGCCACCGATGACCGCGACCGCCTGCGGCTGCCGGGGCGCCCGGCCGAACGCCGCCGTGACGAACCGCGCCAGGTCGCGCAGCAGGTCGGCGATCAACTCTTCGAAGTCGGCCCTGGTCAGCTTCAGCGGCCGCCCCGCGACGTGGTCGATGGTGACGGCGGGCGCGATGGACAAATGCTCTTTCGCCGCGCGGCCTCGATTGGTCAGCATGCCGCGGTTGGGCCGGGTGCCGCGCCGGGCGAAGTGCATGTCCACCAGATGGTGGTAGATCAGGTCATCGATCGCCTTGCCGCTGACGGTCGCGGTGCGGTCGGAACGCAGCAGCGAGCCGTCGGTTCGATCGGCGACGGTGACGCTGAGCCCCGAGGCGCCGAGATCGACGATGGCTACCGTGTCGTAGCGGTCCAGCAGGCCGGTGTGCCGCAAGTAGGTCAGCGCGGCGGTGCCCTCCGGGATCAGCCGCAGTTCACGCTGTTTGCCGGTGGCCGCGCGGATGATCTGCGCCTGCTCCCTGGTGCGGTAGGCGACCGCGACGCTGGTGGGCGGATGACCGGTCATCGACGCCCAATCGCGTGCGGTGCCCGCGAATCGCCCGCCGACCGGGCTGATGATCTCGCGCGGCGGCTGCGTGGTCGGCAGTTGCGTGGTCATCAACTCGATCGAGGACGCCACCAGATCGCCGAGATCGGAATGGGCCGCATCGGCGGAGACGACGCGGTAGTCGAAGCTCTGCGCGCCATTGGACGCGGTGGCGACCAACGCCGAGCACACGACCTCTGCCCCGGCCGAGATGCCGAGGGATGTTCGCATGTTCACCTCCCTTCGAGCGGATGGTCATGGTGTCGCCGACCATCTCGAATGGACTGCCGGACCGCCGTATGGATGACGAGCGCCCCGGATCGGGAAACGAACCGGCCCCTCGTCCGGGTGGGTCGCGGGGACCGGCCATGGATCACGTGTCTTGCTCTCTGGTGACGCTGGTAATGCAACGACTGCTGCGGCGCTGCGTGTTTCGGCGACGCTGCGGTAACGCTGTGCGGCCCCGCCGCCGCCCACAGGCGACGGACGTGGCGGCCGGACCGCGACCGTCGTCAATAGTGTCACAATCCGTTATCCGAACGTTACTGTTTCCTCGAACGAATCGCCAAGCCGCGAGTCGGATGGGCGCGCCGCGCAAAGTTGGCACCGTCCAGCCTTGAGCGCTGGCACTCTCATGTATAGAGTGCTAGTCGGCACTGTATGAAGTGCTTGTGCCAGCAGCTTGACCATTGGGCAGGGGTCCCGGCACCCGCGACGACGGGGCTATGCGCAAGGTCAGCATCGTGACCAACCGACGAGTCCGGGACAACAGTTCCGGACGACCGAATCCCCTGAAAGTGGAGGGCTCAACGTGGCGAGCGTGAACATCAAGCCGCT
The DNA here is from genome assembly GCF_023501985.1 of Nocardia sputi. Taxonomy (NCBI): domain Bacteria; kingdom Bacillati; phylum Actinomycetota; class Actinomycetes; order Mycobacteriales; family Nocardiaceae; genus Nocardia; species Nocardia sputi. The sequence continues at coordinate 217,660 of NZ_JAMFLC010000017.1, forward strand.
CGAGGACAAGATCCTCGTCCAGGCCAACGAGGCCGAGACGACGACGGCCTCCGGCCTGGTCATCCCCGACACGGCGAAGGAGAAGCCGCAGGAGGGCACCGTTGTCGCCGTCGGTCCCGGCCGGTGGGACGACGAGGGCGAGAAGCGCATCCCGCTGGATGTCCAGGAGGGTGACACCGTCATCTACAGCAAGTACGGCGGCACCGAGATCAAGTACCAGGGCGAGGAGTACCTCATCCTGTCGGCGCGCGACGTGCTGGCCGTCGTCACCAAGTAGCCGAACGGGCACGCATGCGTTCCGCCCCGGTGTCTTTCAGGCCCCGGGGCGGAACGCGTTCGACGCCGACAGAAACCCGGTACTGAACACGCGGTGCGAGCGACGGGCCCGGAGGCGGCAGCCTGCGTGACCACGGAGGGACCCGGGAGCGCCGCAAATCAGATACAGCGGTGCGAGCGACGGGCCCGGAGGCGGCAGCCTGCGTGACCACGTAGGGACCCGGGAGCGCCGCAATCCACTACAGGAGCGAATTCCCATGGCAAAGCAGATCGAGTTCGACGAGAAGGCTCGCCGGGCTCTGGAACGCGGTGTCGACAAGCTCGCCGACGCGGTGAAGGTCACCCTGGGCCCGCGCGGACGGCACGTCGTGCTCGCGAAGTCCTTCGGCGGTCCGACCGTCACCAACGACGGCGTCACCATCGCGCGTGACATCGAGCTGGAAGACCCGTTCGAGAACCTCGGCGCGCAGCTGGTCAAGAGCGTCGCCACCAAGACCAACGACGTCGCGGGCGACGGCACCACCACCGCCACCGTGCTGGCCCAGGCGCTGGTCCGCGCCGGGCTGAAGAATGTTGCCGCGGGCGCGAATCCGATCGCGCTCGGTTCCGGCATCGCCAAGGCCGCCGACGCGGTCTCCGAGGCGCTGCTCGCGCTGGCCACCCCGGTCTCCGGCGAGCAGGCCATCGCGCAGGTCGCGACGGTGTCCTCGCGCGACGAGCAGATCGGCGAGATGGTCGGCAAGGCGCTGACCACCGTCGGCAAGGACGGCGTCGTCACCGTCGAGGAGTCCTCGACGCTGCAGACCGAACTCGTCGTCACCGAGGGCGTGCAGTTCGACAAGGGTTACCTGTCGCCCTACTTCATCACCGATCCCGACAGCCAGCAGGCCGCCCTCGAGGACGCGTTCGTCCTGCTGCACCGCGAGAAGATCAGCTCGCTGCCGGACTTCCTGCCGCTGCTGGAGAAGATCGCCGAGAGCGGCAAGCCGGTCGTGATCATCGCCGAGGACGTCGAGGGCGAGGCGCTGTCGACCCTGGTGGTCAACGCCATCCGCAAGACGATCAAGGCCGTCGCGGTGAAGGCGCCGTTCTTCGGCGACCGCCGTAAGGCGTTCCTCGACGACCTGGCCGTGGTCACCGGCGGCACCGTGGTGAACCCCGACCTCGGCATCACCCTGCGCGAGGCGGGCCTGGACGTGCTCGGCAAGGCGCGTCGCGTGGTCGTTACCAAGGACGACACCACGATCATCGACGGCGCCGGTTCCGCGGCGGACGTGGAGGGGCGCGTCGCGCAACTGCGTCGCGAGATCGAGTCCACCGATTCCGATTGGGACCGCGAGAAGCTCGAGGAGCGGTTGGCCAAGCTGGCCGGCGGCGTCGCGGTGATCAAGGTCGGCGCGGCCACCGAGACCGCGCTCAAGGAACGCAAGTACCGCGTCGAGGACGCGGTGAGCGCGGCCAAGGCCGCTGTGGCCGAGGGCATCGTGCCCGGCGGCGGCACCGCGCTGGTGCAGGCGAGCGGCAAGCTCGTCGAGCTGCGCGACTCGCTGTCGGGTGACGAAGCCGTCGGCGTCGAGGTGGTTCGCACCGCGCTGCGGGCGCCGCTGTTCTGGATCGCCACGAACGCGGGCTTGGACGGCGCGGTGGTGGTCAGCAAGGTGGCCGAGGGCAAGGAGGGCTTCAACGCCGCCACCCTCAGCTACGGCGACCTGCTCACCGACGGCGTCGTCGACCCGGTGAAGGTGACTCGTTCGGCCGTCGTGAACGCCGCCTCGGTCGCGCGCATGATCCTCACCACCGAGAGCGCCGTGGTCGACAAGCCCGCCGAGGAGCACAACGATCACGGCCACCACGGCCACGCTCACTGAGCCGAGCGCCTCTTCGCGACGATTCATCAGGCAAGGCCCTCGAACCACCTGGTTCGGGGGCCTTGCCCGTACCCGGGACAAGCCGGGGCCGGCAGGCGACTACCAGTGAGACCGAGGATGTTCCGAAGCTCGACGCGCTGGCTGCCGCGAACCGGAAGGAGGCTGCGGGATCGTCCGGCTGTCGGACCCGGACGCGCGGAGCGGGAGTGCCTGACGGATCGCTGAATTCAGCTGGCGACCGGTGGCTGCTCGGCGGCGATGGCCGCGAGGAGGCGAGCGCGCAGCGACGGCGGTGGCATGGCCGCCGTGGCTGTGGCGAGAACGGAGAGCGCTTCTTTCGTGTCTCTGACTTCCTGGATGAACTCCGCGCGTAGCACGGGGTCCTCGCTGTCGAGCAGATCCTGCACTTCCTGATGGTCTTCGTCGTCGATCGATCCGAGCGCGACGGTGTGCGCGAGATCGATCTGGCGTTCGTTCATCTCACGTCACCCCCAAACTTTTCTTCAGTCGTGTCAATCCGTCCCGAATCCGGGACTTAACGGTAGGTAACCCTACGTTGAGGTAGGTGGCTACCTCCGCATAGGTGCGCCCGCCGTAGTAGGCGAGCGAGATGGCTTCCCGTTGGGTTTCGGTGAGTGTGGCGAGACCCGCCAGGACGGCCTGTTGTTCGAGCCTGCGCTCGACCTCTTCGGTGACCTCGTCGAATTCGTTGCCGAGCACCCGGATCCCGTACGCGACCTCGCGCTGGGTGTGGGCCTGCTCGGCGCGCACCCGGTCGACGGCGCGCCGGTGCGCGAGCGTCATCAGCCAGGTCACCGCGGAACCCTTCGCGGGATCGAAGCTCGACGCCATCCGCCAGATCTGGAGAAAGACCTCCTGGGTGGTCTCCTCCGCGTATCCCGGATCGTGCAGGACACGCAACACCAGACCGAAGACGCGCGCACACGTCCGGTCGTAGAGCTCGGCGAATGCTTCCTGGTCGGCTCGGCCACATCGATGTAAAAGCGCGGCGAGCTCGATACTTTCGGCTGCGCGTGCCGTAACCGCAGAATCCACCGTAGGTGGGAAGGCCGCTCTTCGGAACGAGTCGCCCTCTGCGGCTGGCGGCCGCGTTGTCACAACGCTCCATTCTGTGTCATCAGTCACTACCGTAGCGCGCCGCTATGACCTCCCTTCCGGTGGGGTGCCCACGAGCGCGTCATGGGACGGCGCCGCGTTGCGGAAAAGCGCCGTTACGTCGGACATCTGGGAGAAGACACGCCATGACACGCCGTGACACGCCGAACGCTGTCGCATCGCGCCGGACCGGTAGTGCACCGGCCTTCGCCGCGGCGGCCGGCCGATCGATGGTGACCGATCGGAACCCACGCGCCGACCTTCGGACAGGAACCGATCGGCGTGTTGCGTGACCGGCTCGGCCGAAAAGCATGTTGCAGTGGCCCGTTGTTTGCTAGGGATTCGATGCCCGCTGGCGTGCGGATGGGAGGAGATTGGTTCAGACGGCCATGCGGCGGCGGTTGCGCCGCGCGTGCATCTCGCGCTCGGTTTCCGACATGCCGCCCCAGATGCCATAGGGCTCGCTGACTTTCAGCGCGTGGGCGCGGCACTGCATGAGCACCGGGCAGGTGCGGCAGATCTCCTTGGCGCGCATCTCGCGCGCGGTGCGGGCTCGGCCACGCTCGCCATCGGGATGGAAGAACACCGCGGAATCCTGCCCGCGGCACGATCCTCGCATCTGCCAATCCCAGACATCGGCGTTGGGTCCCGGGAGGTGGGTCGGCATGGGCATGTGAACTCCTCGTGGTGCGAGCTCGTCAGCGTTGTCGAGCAGTTGTTCTGCAACAGTTGTGGGCCACGACGCCGTGTCGGCGGGGGTACCCGGAGGGCTCGCCCCTTCGTGGTCGCTGCAATTTCGCGCGGCGCCGTCCGTGGCGATGAGCTACGTTAGGTCCAGCCGCGAAATTCCGTCAATAGTTCCACGCAGCACTTTTCCAAATCTCGCGCTGCGAAATTTAACCTCCGAACTGTTTACTTTTCGCGTTGGTTCCGGCGATACTGTTCGGTTGGCCGGAGGTCGGTGGTTTCCGCTTGTGCCATGACGAGTCAAGTTTCTGCAGGTAGATGCGATTTACGGTGCGTGGGGCCGCTGCGGTGCGGATGCTGGGCGCACGGCGGCGGCGGCCCTGCCGCCCACGACGTTCCCTTCGCGCGGATCCGAAGATGGCGGAAACGGGGCGCGCAGGTTAATTACGCGAAACGCGCATGAATTCCCGGCGCGGCCGCTCGGTGATTGCCGGAGCTAGATTTACCTAATGGAAACATCGGCTCGGCGGCGGAAATGCCGGGCGGTTGCGGGTCGGCGGTCGATCACCTTTCGTCGTCTCCGGCCCGCGTACCGGGCGGGATAGAGTGCGCCCGTGTTCGCGCCCGCTCCGTTCGGAGATCCTCACGTCGCGGCCCTCGCCGAGGCCGCCTTCGGTGCCGACCCTGGTCGCGCCGCCGCCGAGTTGCCGCCCGCTTCGGACCCACTCGGCCGGTGGTATCGCGCGGTGGTCCTCGGCGGTCAGGGTCGTTATGCCGCGGCGCGCGTCGAATTGCGAAGGTTATGCAATCACAGCGCCGACCCCGTGCTCCTCTCACTGGCGGGAAGTACGGAGGGCTCTTTCCTTCGCCAGCTCGGGTGGCACGAGCGGGCGGCCGCGTTCGACGGGCGGGCCGCCGCGCTGCTGCTCGCCACCGACGCCGTGGCAGAGGACGAGACCGCAGGCGGTCCGTCGAACGGGCCGGGCGGCTACCTTCCCAGCCGCGCCGACGCGATCTGCGACGCCCTCACCGGCTTGGCCGCTGACGCGCTGGGAACCGGGCGGCTCGCGCTGGCCGATCGGCTGCTGCGGCGCAGCGCCTCGGCGGCACAGCGGTATCGGGCCGGTTGGCGTCCCGCGATCCGCCTGGGCTGGGTACGCGCGGAAACCGCGTTGGCGGCAGGTGATTTCGAGTCGGCCGCCGAGCACGCGTCGGTCGCGCTGGAGCTGGCCGATCGGTCCCCCTCGGTACGCCACCAGGTCAAGTCCCGCCTACTGGTCGCCGCGGCCGACGCGGCGCGCGGCGCGCGCGAACGATCCCGGGCCTCGGCCGAGGAGGTCGCCGAGCAATGCCGCGAGCACGGGCTGCTGCCGTTGCGGTGGGCTTGCGCCATGCTCCGCGCCGGATCGGGTGCCGAGAAAGCGGCGGCGGAAGCGGCCGAGTGTGCAGCGGTCATAACCCGCGCAGGCGGGGCATTGCGCCCCATGGATGGTTGGTAGCTGATCACGGAGACCACCGTGTTGCCCAGATCCCGCCGACGGGTCGCTATTGTTAGATCCGTTCCGCCCCTTCGGTGGAAGCACTGGTCGTCACCGGACCGTGCCACTTGTAACGCCAGGAATATCTCTGACGATGACGCACACGGGCGAAGAGTTGGACCTCGCCGTCGCTGCCGCTGCGCAGGGCGACAGATCCGCTTTAGCTCAGGTACTGGAGATGGTCCGCCCGCTGGTGGTGCGCTACTGCCGCGCGCGGATCGGAGCCGCGGAGCGTGGGCAGCTCTCCGCGGACGACGTTGCGCAGGAGGTTTGCCTGGCTGTGATGACCGCCTTGCCCAGGTATCAAGACCAGGGCAGGCCCTTCATGGCCTTTGTCTACGGGATCGCTTCGCACAAGGTCGCCGACGCTCATCGCAATGCCGCCCGTAACAAGGCGGAGGCGATGGCCGAAGTACCAGATGTCATATCCACCGACCAGGGACCGGAACAACGAGCTCTCGAATCCGAGACGAGCAGACAGATGAACCGTTTGCTCGCGACGCTTCCCGAGAAGCATCGAGAGATCTTGATCCTGCGCTTGGTCATGGGTTTGTCAGCGGAAGAAACCGCAGTCGCCGTGGGCAGTACGGCGGGTGCGATACGGGTGGCCCAACACAGGGCACTCGCGAAACTCAAGTCACAAGTGGCGAGGGCAGGTGAAATGTATGGCTAGGGATGGCGAGCGCGGTCGGGGTGACTGGAAGGCGCGGCTTGGATCGCGAAACAGCGGTCCCTACGCCGAGGCGTCCGGTGACAGCGACCCGGTCGACATCGCCGCGGTACGCCGCGACGATGCTCTGATCGACGCCATCGCCAGCGATGGTCCGGTGCACACCGACAGCGCCGAGGAGTATCAGCTCGCGACGCTGCTCGCGGATTGGCGAGCGGAGCTGACCGCGGCTCCGATGTCGGCCGAACCGGACCTGGATGCGATCGTGGCCGCGGTCAACCAGGAGATCGGCGCGCGGCAGGTTCGTATCGGGGCGCACAGCGGCGGGCGACTGAGGCTTCTGCGCCCGATCATGGGCACCGCGGCCGCACTGGCGCTGGTCTTCGGCGGCATGACGGCGTTCTCGTACAACGCGGAGCCGGGCGACCCGCTATGGCGGGTCAAGGAAGTCGTGTTCAGCGAACAGGCCCAGACAACCGTCGTGCAGCGGGCCGACGACGACCTGAGCCAGGCCTCCGCGCTGGTCGCGCAGAACCCGGAACAGGCGAAGGCGCGGTTGGAGCGCGCCAAGGAGAACGCCGCGCAGGTCAGCGATCCGGGCAAGCGCGCCGAGTTGATGACCGAGTGGGAGCGGCTGCTCGCGGAGCTGGGGAAGGTGTCGCCGGAACTGGCCCAACAGCTGGAGTCGACGGTGCCGAAGAGCACCGACCCGCGTGCCACCCCGGGCACCAGCGTCACCACGAAGCCCAATGCGACCGGCGGGTCCGCGACGATCATGCAGCAGCCGGGCGAGCAGACGGACAAGCCCTCGCCCACCGTGGACGCGACCGCGCCGAACGGCGGCGGCGCCACGAACGGCGGCGCGCCGACCACGGCGCCACCGGTTACCACGCCCCCGCCTGCGGCCACCACACCGCCGCAGGCGACCGTGGAGCCGACGGCTCCGCAGCAGCCGCCGGCCACGGATGTCCGGCCGCCCACAGCGGATCCGACGGTGGACACCGGGAATCCGACGGTGGCACCGCCGCCGCAGCAACCGGCCACCCGGCCGCCGACCCAGGGCCAGCCGCCGACTTTCAGCGTGCCGTCCTTCCCCAACCCGGGCTCGTTCTTGCCGCCCGGTAGGTAAGCGAACATCTCGGACGTACGACACGAACCGATCGCCGGCCAGGCGATCGGTTCTTTGTTCTTCTGACGCCGAAGGAGCCGGTCATCCGCGCTTCAGGCGGACGTCCGGCTCGTCGGGGTGCGTTGTCTGCTCGAACCGTGATCCTGTGCGTCGAAGATCACAGTGGCAAGCGCGAGATGCGCGGGCCGGGGAACGGCTCGCGCGCGTCTCGGGTCGGGCCGGTCAGCCGTCGAATCCGTCGAACCCGTCGCCGTGGAAAGCCTCGTTCATCGAGGCGTCCGCGTAGCCACGGCAGTAGTCCCAGGTGACGTACGCTTCCGGCGTCGGGTCGTAGGCGGGCTCGTGCGGGCGGACCGTGCCGTCGACCAGCAACTGGAGCAGGTTGGCGCGCAACATGTCCCAGTCGTGGTAATGGTCCTGCCTACAGTCTTCGCAGCTGACCACGAGTCCGCGGATCCCGCGGTGAGCCAGCAGCGCCTCGTAGACCGCGAGGTCGGCGAGATCCTCCTCGACCGCAAGGCGCTCGTGGGGATCCAGCGGTTCGCCGGGCTCGATGGCGTCGAGCGCGGCGGACGGGTCGGAGGGGTCTCCGGCGAACGGATCCGGCGGCAAGCCAGGTGGTAGATGGTCACGCACATCCCCACGGTACGCAGAACAGGGTGGTCTGCGCCAGCGATGCGGCCCGCCAGTTTCGGGGGTGGGCTCACTTCGTCGGCGAGTTCACCGGACAGATACCATGGAGCACAGGCTACGGCGGGTCCCGACATCACCGCCGCCGAACGCAACGTCCATCCCATCAGCCGTCACGGCGCCGGTCGCACCGGCGCCGGTCGCTATCGACGTCCAGGAGGGGTCGATCCGAATGAGTAATCCCGTAACGGGCGAACGAAGCGCAGTCCGCCCTCCTACGGGTGGCGACGATCCGAACAAGATCGCCATGCTCGGCCTCACATTCGACGATGTGCTGTTGCTGCCTGCCGCCTCGGATCTCATCCCCAGCTCTGTGGAGACCTCCAGTGTGCTGACCAGGGAGATCCGTCTGCGCACCCCGCTGGTCAGCTCGGCCATGGACACGGTGACCGAAGCGCGGATGGCGATCGCCATGGCCCGCGCGGGCGGCATGGGCGTGTTGCACCGCAACCTCTCGGCGGCCGACCAGGCTTCGCAGGTGGAGACGGTCAAGCGGTCCGAGGCGGGCATGGTCACCGACCCGGTGACCTGCCGTCCGACCGACACCCTCGCCGAGGTCGACGCCATGTGCGCCAGGTTCCGTATCTCCGGACTTCCGGTGGTGGACGAGACCGGTGCGCTTGTGGGCATCATCACCAATCGCGACATGCGTTTCGAGGTGGATCAGAACCGCCGCGTCGCCGACGTGATGACCAAGGCTCCTTTGATCACCGCGCAGGAGGGCGTGACCGCCGAGGCGGCGCTCGGGCTGCTGCGCAGGCACAAGGTGGAGAAGCTGCCGATCGTCGACGGCAACGGGCGCCTGCGCGGCCTGATCACCGTCAAGGACTTCGTCAAGACCGACCAGTACCCCAACGCCACCAAGGACCGTGACGGCCGCCTGCTGGTCGGCGCCGCGGTCGGCGTGGGCGAGGACGCCTGGTCGCGCGCCATGACGCTCGCCGACGCGGGCGTCGACGTGCTCGTGGTGGACACCGCGCACGGTCATCAAGCGCAGGTGCTGCAGATGGTGACCAAGGTCAAGACCGAGGTCGGCGACCGCATCCAGGTGGTCGGCGGCAACGTCGCCACCCGCGCGGGCGCGGCAGCCCTGGTCGAAGCGGGCGCGGACGCGGTCAAGGTGGGCGTCGGTCCCGGTTCCATCTGCACCACCCGCGTCGTCGCGGGCGTCGGCGCGCCGCAGATCACCGCGATCCTGGAGGCGGTCGCCGCGTGCAAGCCCGCGGGCGTCCCGGTGATCGCCGACGGCGGCATCCAGTTCTCCGGCGACATCGCCAAGGCCATCGCGGCGGGCGCGTCCACGGTGATGCTCGGCTCGTTGCTCGCGGGCACCGCCGAGTCGCCGGGCGAGTTGATCCTGGTCGGCGGCAAACAGTTCAAGAGCTACCGGGGCATGGGCTCGCTGGGCGCCATGCAGGGCCGCGGCCAGGCCAAGTCGTTCTCCAAGGACCGCTACTTCCAGGACGACGTGCTGGCCGAGGACAAGCTGGTCCCCGAGGGCATCGAGGGCAGGGTGCCGTTCCGCGGCCCGGTCAACCAGGTGATCCACCAGTTGGTCGGCGGCCTGCGCGCCGCCATGGGCTACACCGGCTCGCAATCGATCGCGCATCTGCAGGAGGCTCAGTTCGTGCAGATCACCGCGGCGGGCCTCAAGGAGAGCCACCCGCACGACATCACCATGACCGTCGAGGCCCCTAACTACACCGGACGGGGCTAGTCCGGCTACGTTCATGTACAGGACCAACCGGTCCGTGCATGATTGAGCTTGCCCACCGGCTGTGGCGGTGAGCAACCTGCGCGGTAGTTGGCGGTTCATTCGTGCTGCCCACCTGCCCCCACAAGTAACCACTGGAGGCGCGAGTCCTACGAGCGCCGTTCGCGGCCTGGCTCGTTGTCCGAGTGGGCGAAGCGCATGCGCCGGAGGCGCGAGCCTCGCCCGCTCGGACAACGAGCCGCCAACGGGCCCGAATACGCAGC